>JAFOCW010000040.1 GCA_017381035.1 Clostridia bacterium
CGGCCAGGCGCTTATTGAAGGTATTATGATGCGTGGCCCCAAGCGTACCGTAATGGCTGTTAGAAAAAAAGACGGTACAATAGATATAAGCGAAAGACAAATATCTACTGTAAAAGATAAATTTCCTATTTTAAAGCTACCCATTATTCGTGGTGTTACAAATTTTGTTGAATCTATGTTGGTCGGCTACAAGGCTATGATGACTTCGGCCGAAATTTCGGGATATTTAGACGAAGAAGAGCTAAAGGCCGAAAAAGAAAAGGAAGAAAAGAAAAATAACAACGCACTTATGGCGGTAATTACCGTAATTGCTTCGGTTTTGGCGGTAATTTTGTCGGTCGGTCTTTTCATTTATCTGCCGTCCCTTGCCTTTAAAGGCGTGAACTATCTGGCAGGCGGCGCACTTTCTCCGCTTCAGTCCCTTTTTGAAGGCGTGCTTAAAATAATGATATTTTTAGCATATATGATAGCCGTTTCCTATATGAAAGATATCGACCGTGTTTTCCGTTACCACGGAGCCGAGCACAAAACTATCTTCTGCTTTGAAGCAGGCGAAGAGCTAACGGTCGAAAACGTTAAAAAGCAGGGCCGTTTCCACCCACGTTGCGGCACGTCATTCCTAATTTTAATGCTTATTGTAAGTATTTTCATAACCTTTATTTTAGATGCCATATTGCCCTGGCTTAAAGGTGTTTTGTGGGCAAGAACAATAATTAAACTGTTGTTGGTGCCCGTTATCTGCGGCATCGGCTACGAGCTTATTAAGGTTTGCGGAAAATACGATAACCTTTTAACAAAAATTGTTGCGGCACCGGGACTTTGGATTCAGCGTATAACCGTAAAAGAGCCCGACGACAGTATGATAGAAATTGCAATAGCCGCAATGAAGGAAGTTATACCCGAAAACGAAGAAGAGGCAAAGTGGTAATGACACCAAAACAAGCTGAAATATTGGCGGCGCAAATGCTTACCCCCTTTTCCGACGAACCACGGTCGGAAGCCAAATTCATTGCCGCCCATTTAGCCGAGTGCGAGCCAAACAAACTGCTTTTTTCAGGTAAAGATATTCAAAAAGAAGATATTGAAAGCATTGTGCTTCAAAGGCGGCAGGGAATACCGCTTCAGTATATACTTGGCAGTTGGTGGTTCTATAAATCGGAATTTTTGGTAGGCCCCGGTGTGCTGGTGCCACGGCAAGATACCGAAATACTGGTTGAAACGGCACTTGAATTAATTGAAAATATAAAACAACCCAAGGTAGCCGACTTGTGCTCGGGCAGCGGTTGCATTGCCATAAGCATTGCGTACGATAGGCAAGATGCTACCGTTACTGCGGTTGAAAAGTATAGCGAAGCTTACGGCTATCTTTTAAAAAACATACAGCATAACGGCACAAATAACGTAGAGCCAAAACAGGCCGACGTTCTGTGCCAGTCGTTCGGCGAATACGACCTTATTGTGTGCAATCCGCCCTACATACCGTCGGGCGATAAGGACGACCTTTCGGCAGAAGTTTTGTCCGAACCGCATACCGCGCTTTTCGGTGGGGAAGACGGACTGTATTTTTACAGGGAAATTTCAAAAAATTGGAAACAAAGCCTTAAGAATAACGGAATTCTGGCCTTCGAAGTCGGCATAAACGAAGCCGAATCGGTTGCCAAAATTCTGAAAGAAAACGGCTTTATAAATATTGGCTTCAAAAATGACCTTATAGGCATTCAAAGGGTAGTTTTTGGGACAGCAAAAGGTATATAATTAGTACAAATAAAATATAAAGGTGGTAAAAATTATGTCAGAAGATAAGAACAAGGCGTTGGCCACAGCCCTTTCGCAAATTGAAAAGCAGTTCGGTCAGGGTGCAGTAATGCGCCTTGGCGAAAATATGGGAATGCAGGTTGAGCACATCAAAACGGGCTCAATTGCACTCGACAATGCGCTCGGTATAGGCGGTATGCCCAAGGGCAGAATCGTTGAAATTTACGGACCCGAATCTTCGGGTAAAACTACCCTTGCACTCCACGTTGTTGCCGAAGCACAAAAGGCAGGCGGCACCGCCGCATTCATCGACGTAGAGCACGCACTCGACCCCGTTTATTCAAAGGCTTTGGGCGTTGATATCGATTCACTTCTTGTTTCTCAGCCCGATACCGGCGAGCAGGCTCTTGAAATTACCGAAGCTCTTGTGCGTTCAGGCGCAATTGACGTTGTTGTAATCGACTCGGTTGCAGCCCTTGTGCCCAAGGCAGAAATTGAAGGCGAAATGGGCGACAATCACGTTGGTCTTCACGCAAGACTTATGTCCCAATCACTTCGCAAGCTCGCAGGTGCAATTTCAAAATCTAACTGTATTGCAATCTTCATTAACCAGTTGCGTGATAAAATCGGCGTAATTTACGGAAGCAGTGAAACCACCACGGGTGGCCGTGCACTTAAGTTCTATGCTTCTGTTCGAATTGACGTAAGAAGAATTGAAACCATTAAGGTTGGCGGCGAAATGATAGGCTCACGCACACGTGCTAAGGTTGTTAAGAACAAGGTTGCACCCCCCTTCCGTGAAGCAGAGTTCGATATTATGTACGGCAAGGGAATTTCACACATTGGCGAAATTGTAGACTTAGGCCTTAAGTTCGATATTTTAAAACGTTCGGGCGCCTGGTTCTATTACGGCGACACAAGACTTGCACAAGGCAGAGATAACACCAAAATTCTTTTCGAAGAAAACGAAGCCTTAGCAAACGAAGTAGAAGCAAAAATTGTTGCCGCAATGCAGGGTGAAGCAGTAGAAGAAGCTGCTTCGGCTCCCGCAGCAGCACCTTCCGAGCCGGCACCTGCCGCACCCCGTCGCAGAAAGGTTAATATCGACATTGCGGTTGACGACTAATGAAAATTATTTCACTTAAAGACCGAAGAAAAGGGCTGACTTCAGTCCTTTTGGAAGACGGGACCGAGCTTCTGCTCGATACCGAAATTGTAATAATTAAAAATCTGACTCCGGGCGCCGTTATCGGCGACCCGGACGCCCTGCTTTATGAGTCGGATTTAAAGCGTGCCAAAAGCCGCGCCCTTTGGTATTTATCAAGAGGAGATTTAAGCGAAAAAAAGCTTACCGAAAAATTAACCCTTGGCGGTTTTATGCCGTCGGCCGTACAAAGTGCCGCAGAGCGAATGAAAGAGCTCGGCCTTGTTGACGATTTAAGACTTGCACAGCGTCTTTTTGAATATTATAGCGAAGGCGGCTCTTCAAAAAGGGAAATTTACTTTAAGCTTACAAATAAAGGTATACCGTCGGGTATTGCCAAGCAGGTTTTAGAAGAAAACGAAACCGACGAGCAGGAAAAACTTATTAAACTTATAAAAACAAAATATGCCTCAAAGCTTAAAACCGAAGAAGGTGTGCAAAAAACTTTTGCCGCCCTTGTTCGAAAAGGCTTCTCCTTTTCCGACGTTAAAGAAGCTTTAAAGGCATACAGCGAAGAACTTGAAGAGGTTGATGAATTCTAATGGCATATAAGGTCAGCGTGGTATCTCTCGGATGCCCTAAAAATCAGGTAGATGCAGAAATGATGTTGGCATCACTTCTTTCGGCAGGCTTTGAACTGTCGGTAGTAGAAGCAGAAGCCGATGCAATTATAATTAATACCTGCGGTTTTATTGAATCTGCCAAGGCAGAAGCAATTGAAAACATTTTGGAATGTGCCGCATATAAAAAAGACGGTAACTTAAAGGCACTTATTGTAACGGGTTGCCTTGCAGAACGCTATAAAGACGACATTACCGAAGAAATTCCCGAAGTAGATATGGTTGTGGGAATCGGCTCTAACAGTAATATTGCACAGCTTGTTAAAAATGCTATTGAAGGCAACTGCAAAAACTCCTACGGACCTAAAGAAGACCTTAATTTAAACGGCGACCGACTTCTTGGCGGTTACCCCTTTTCTGCATACATTAAAATTTCCGACGGCTGTAATAATTGTTGCACCTATTGTGCCATTCCCAAAATCCGCGGACAAATGCGTAGCCGTAAAATTGAAGATATTGTAAAAGAAGCCGAAAAGCTCGCATCAGACGGCGTTACAGAGCTTATTGTTGTAGCGCAAGATACCACCGCCTACGGCGAAGATATTTACGGTAAGCCAATGCTTGCCGAGCTGCTTCGTGAGCTTTGCAAGGTGGAAAAACTCCACTGGATTAGAACCCTTTACACCTACCCCGAAAAAATTGACGACAACCTTCTTGAAACAATTGCGGGTGAAAAGAAGCTTGTTCCTTATTTAGATATACCCCTTCAGCACTGCGACGGTGAAATTTTAAAAAGAATGAACCGTAAGGGGAACAGAGAAAGCCTTACTGCTTTAATTAATCGCATAAGGGAAAAGGTACCGGGAATTACCATTAGAACAACCTTTATTACCGGCTTCCCTGGCGAAACCGATGAACAGTTCTGTTCGCTTCACGAATTCACAAAAGAAATGCGCTTCGACCGGCTTGGTTGCTTTACCTACTCGGCCGAAGAAGATACCGCCGCCGCCCTTTTCGATAATCAGGTCGACGAGCAGGTTAAAGCTCGCCGAATGGAGCTTATTATGGAAGACCAGTCCTACATTGCGGCCGAAAAGAACGAAGAAAAAATCGGCTCTGTAATTGAAGTATTAATCGAAGGCTGGGACGATTATATTAAATGCTATTTCGGCAGAAGCTACGGCGACGCCCCCGAAATAGACGGCAAGGTGTTCTTCACGTCAGACATACCCCTTGTTATTGGCGAATACGCCTATGTATTGGTGAACGATTGCCTTGAGTACGACTTGTTAGGAGAAAGAATAGATGAACCTACCGAATAAACTAACAGTTTTAAGAATAATTTTAACCCCAATTTTTATGCTTACTTTAGTGTGGGAGTTTCCTTTCCACTATCTTGTGTCGCTGCTTATCTTTATAGCGGCATCTATTACCGACCTTTTAGACGGCAAAATTGCAAGAAGCAGGGGCCTTGTTACCGATTTTGGCAAGTTCTTAGACCCCCTTGCCGATAAAATGCTTACCACCGCCGCATTTTTAGGCTTTATCGCACTGGGTATTGGCCACGGCGCTGTATGGATTGCATTTATTGTGCTTTTCCGTGAATTTATGGTTTCGTCCATACGCCTTATAGCATCTACTTCGGGCGGAAAGGTAATTGCCGCAAACATCTGGGGCAAGCTTAAAACCGTGTTCCAAATGACCGCAATTATTTTTGCCCTTACCGCCAAACAGTTTACCGAAATTCTGGCTTTAGTTGGTGTAAGGGAAGACATGGTTGCAGTTTTTTCCACCGTGTTAGGCATTGCCACCAGCGTCCTTCTTTGGATTTCGGCTGTGCTTTGCGTAATTTCGGGCGTTATTTATTTGCTCGATAATAAAGATTTTGTAAGTCAAACAAAATAATTGTAGACAAAACGGGAAAAATCGCTATAATATATATAGATAAATATTTGATGCGTTTAACGGGTAGAGTAACATCTTACCACCTTCAGAGAGGGGCTTTCACCGGCTGCAAGAAGCCTCAGGTACGGTATTTTGCGAAGTGCGCCCGCCAGCACACAAGGGGGAAATACAGTATCTCTTGTGCGAATACATCACGTTACGATGCCAAGCTACAAACAGGAGTGGAACCGTGGTATTAACCGCCTCCGTCGGACTATGTCCGTCGGAGGCTTTTTTATTTTCTTCTGTTTGTGAAAGGAGTATTTATGTTATTTGAAAGAATTCGTGAAGATATTCAGGCTGTAAAAGACCGCGACCCTGCCGCCAGAAGCTCTTTAGAAATCTTCTTTCTGTACCCGGGTGTCAAGGCACTCCGAATGTACAGAAGGGCACACAAGCATTATTTAAAAGGTCATTTTTTCTTAGCTCGCCTTATTTCGCAAAGGGCCGCAAGAAAAACGGGAATAGAAATTCACCCGGGTGCTAAAATAGGCCGCCGCCTTGTAATCGACCACGGAACAGGTGTCGTAATAGGCGAAACGGCAGAAATAGGTGACGACGTTTTAATATACCAGGGGGTAACCCTCGGCGGTACCGGTAAAGAAGTAGGTAAGCGCCACCCAACCATAGGTAACAACGTAATGATTTCGTCGGGCGCAAAGGTGCTCGGTCCCTTCAAGGTTGGCAACAATGCCCGCATTGCTTCGGGCGCAGTTGTGCTTGAAGAAGTGCCCGAAGGCGCAACCGTAGTGGGCGTTCCTGCAAGGGTTGTCCGCTTAAATGGCGAAAAGGTTACACCGCTCGACCAAATTCATATACCCGACCCTGTAATGCAAGAAATTACAAGGCTTGAAAACGAAATTTCAAAGCTTAATAACAGAATAGAAGAATTAGAGAAAGGAAATTAAAATGAAAATTTTTAACACCTTAACCCGTGAAAAGCAGGAACTCATTCCCATTGAAGAAAACACCCTTCGCATCTATGCCTGCGGCCCCACAGTTTATAACTATATTCATATAGGTAACGCAAGACCTCTTTGTGTTTTCGACGTGCTTCGCCGCTATTTAGAGTGGAGAGGTTACAAGGTAAATTTCGTTCAGAACTTTACCGATATTGACGATAAGCTTATTAAAAAAGCCAACGAAGAAGGCATTACCGTAAAACAGGTTGCCGAACGTTATATTGAAGAATTCTGGACCGATTCTAAGGGCCTTAACGTTCGTGAAGCTACCGTTCACCCCAAGGCAACCGAAAATATAGATGCCATTCAAGATATAATTACTTCACTTATAGAAAAGGGCTTCGCTTACGAATCTAAGGGCGACGTTTATTTCCGTGCCAAAAAGTTCAGTGAATACGGTAAGCTTTCCCATCAGCCGCTCGACGACCTTGAAGCAGGCGCTCGTATCGACGTTACCGAAATTAAGGAAGACCCAATGGACTTCTGCCTTTGGAAGTCGGCAAAACCCGGCGAGCCTTATTGGGATTCCCCCTGGGGTCAGGGTCGACCCGGCTGGCATATTGAATGTTCGGCTATGGCAGGCCGTTTCCTTGGCAATACTATAGACATTCACTGCGGCGGTCAGGACCTTATTTTCCCCCACCACGAAAACGAAATTGCTCAAAGCGAATGTGCAAACGGTTGCAATTTTGCACATTATTGGATGCACAACGGCTACATTAACGTAGACAACCGTAAAATGTCCAAATCGCTCGGCAACTTCTTCACCGTTCGTGAAGTTGCAAAGGTTTACGGGTACGAACCTATTCGTTACCTCATGATTTCTTCGCATTACAGAAGCCCCATCAACTATTCAACCGAAATTCTCGACCAGGGTAAAAATGCGCTCGAGCGTCTTTACACCTGCCGCGATAACCTTGATTTTGCGCTTAAAAACGCAGCGGAAGAAGGTAGTGTTCCCGAATTCCTTGAAAAATACAAGGCTCAGTTCATTGAAGCCATGGACGACGACCTTAACACCGCCGACGCCATTGGTGTTCTCTTCTCAATGGTGCGTGAAATTAACACAATAATTGCCGAAGGCGCAGGCAAGGCCGCAATTGAAGCATCTATTGCCTTGTTCGACGAAATGACAAACGTTTTAGGCCTTGTTTACAACCGCAAATCTGCCGACCTCGACAGCGAAATTGAAGCCCTTATCGAAGAGCGCACCGCCGCCCGTAAAGCGCGTGATTTCGCTAAGGCCGATGCCATTCGTAACCAGCTTAAAGAAATGGGCATCGTTCTTGAAGATACACCCCAAGGTGTTAAGTGGTCCAGAGTTTAATTTAAAAAATGAGTAGTTTTGATTTAGCAAAACTACTCATAATATTAGTTACATTTAAAGTTACTGCTTGCGGCGGCATCCTTAACTCTGCCAACGCTTGTGTTGTCGCAGGTGCGGCACCTAAGCTCTTTAACGGGATTTTCGGCCACTTGGAAGCGGTAATCGTTACCACATTTTGAAATATGATTGCAAATAACCTTGTGGGACGGTACAATGTCTTCACACGGCGCAATAATTTTTTGGAATTTAAAGAAATCTGCGCTGTCGTTCAGGTTTTCAAGTCGCTCGTATTCTTCACGGCAACCCGTAAACTGAACGGTGTTTTTAAGCACGTCTCTTACATAATTAATGTTTTCGTGCAGGCACAGCGGGGCAGGGAAATCACCGTTCGGAATAACCTGGTTCCATTCCTTGTTTTCATACTTTTTAAGCAGCTCGGCGGCTTTATGAAGGTGTCCAATTTCAATTTCCAAATTCTCTTCCCACAGGCACTTAATGTACTTATCGGTTTCGGTCATATAGCAGGACCAGTATAAATAACATTCGGTGTATTCGTGCCATAAAAGCATTTCAAGCCATGAAGCATCGGAATCCATTAAAGATTCATACTGTGTTACGTGTTCTTCTTCAACAAGGGCAATTTCCTGGTAAAGTTTCCTTTGGGCATCATTGGTTGCAAGGTTAGTAATGTTCATATAAAAGTTCATTGTCTGTTGCTCTGCGGCGGTAATAATCATTGTATGAAGCACGGTTTCCTTGCAGGCCGACTTGGAATTAATGTTTCTTTTAACGTTATCAAGCGGACATCTGTGATGTGCAATAGTGGGCCTTCCCGGCATAATTTCGGTGTATCTGCCAACAAGGCGCTCGGCCTTCAGTCCTTGCTCCATTTCAAGCTGGTTGGCGTATCTGTAAAGGTGGTCAAAGTCTTCAAGCAGGGCAAAGTCCAATGCCTTTTTAACGTAACAGTCGGGTTCCCTTTTGGCAAGCTCTGCAGTAAGGTCAACGGCCAACTGTTCATAGCTTATGGTGTGCTCAAGAGCACTTTCGTTGCAAGGTTTAAGAAGTGAAACCTTCAGTTGCTGTTGCTTTTCGGCATATCTTGAAAGGGCAAGCTCTCGCCTTAAGTCGTTGTTGGTTATATGACGGGCAAATTGGTGCGAAAACCAGTTGGCTTCAAATTCTGTGCCGTTCATTAAAATAATTCGTGTTTTTGTATACGGGTCCACCTCGTTTTTGTTATACGGCTTAGGGTACATCTCTTTAAAGTTTTGGTACCCTTCAATAATGGGCGATGGACGGTGGGCAAACGGATTCATAAAATTCCTCCTTTAAATTTCTACAATAAAAGTTTATGCAGGCGGAATAATATTTATAATTGTTTATTAAAAATAGGAGAAATATAATGAGTTGGTTTATTGACATAATTACAAATCCATACCTAATAATAGGTGTCTCATCCTGGGCGCTTGCACAGGTGCTTAAAACTATTATTTATTGGATTGTTAATAAGAAGTTCGACATTTGGCGCATCTTTGGCGACGGCGGAATGCCAAGCGGACATTCGGCCACCGTTGCTTCGGTTGCCGCCACCTGCGCTTATTTTCACGGGTTCGGCTCCTTCCAATTCGCCATAAGTTTTATTCTTGCAATAATTGTCTGCCACGACGCTTCAGGCGTCAGACTCGAAACAGGCAAGCAGGCTTTGGTTATTAAAGAAATTGCAGCCCTTATCGAAAAAATTGCCGACCAAAAAATTTCCGACGAAGTAAAACTAAAAGAATTTGTGGGCCACACAAGCCTTCAGGTGGTAGTTGGCGTATTGCTTGGCGTTATCAATTCTGTTATACTTTGCAACTTTGTTTTTTAAGGGGTAATAAAAATGGGAGTTTTTCTTTCTACTTTAAACCAAATGGGCTTTTTAATACTGCTTATTGCGGCAGGGTATATTTTGGTAAAGTTAAATTTTGTTGAAGAATCAGGTGCTAAAATTTTATCAAAGCTTGAAAACTATTTGTTCATTCCGGCCTTGGTGCTTTCAACCTTTATAACAAACTTTACTGTAGAATCATTCAGCACCGCCTGGAAGTATCTGCTTTGCGGAACAGTGGTAGTATTAATTTCTGCTGTATTCGCAGTTTATGTTTCCAAGCTTTGCACTAAAGACGACTACATAAGAAAAATTTACACCTACGGCCTTTCCTTTGCAAACTTCGGCTTTATGGGCAATGCGGTTGTAGCCGCCCTTTTCCCCGACGTTTTTATGAACTATCTTATATATGTTCTACCCTTCTGGACACTTATTTACGTTTGGGGCGTGCCTTATCTTTTAATGCCGTCGGGCGATAAGAAAAATGTTTTGTCAGGCCTTAAAAAGCTGATAAATCCAATGTTTATTGCAATGCTTATAGGTATGGTAATAGGTATTTTTGCAATACCCCTACCAAGCTTCATAGGCTCGGCCGTTTCTTCGCTGGGCTCTTGTATGTCGCCCGTTGCAATGCTGCTTACGGGTATGACCATTGCAAAAATCAACCTTAAAGCAACCTTTAAAAACCTTTCCATTTATGCCGTTTCGGCAATAAGACTTGTGCTTATGCCCCTTGTGGCAATTGTAGCTTTAATGCTTTTAAAGCTCCCTTACGAGCTTTCTCTTTGTACCGTGTGTGCCCTTGCAATGCCGCTTGGCCTTAATACCGTAGTGGTGCCAAGCGCCTACGGAAAAGATACTTCGGTTGCGGCAGGTATGGCATTAATATCTCACCTTTTGTCTTTAATAACCATTCCCGTAGTATTTATGCTTTTCCAAGCGTTAATAAAATAATAAAACGAGGTGTTTTCACCTCGTTTTATTTATTTAATTCTTCTTCTAATTTTTTATGGTCGCCCGTAAAATGTATGGTGTTTATACCAACTGCGGCGGCGCCGTCCAAATTCTTCTTACTGTCGTCAATAAAAACACATTCTTCGGCTTTAAGCGAAAATTTATTGAGCAGATATTCAAAAATATCTCGGTTCGGCTTGTTCATTCCAATAGGTCCCGAAAACACAAGCCCGTCAAACTGTGCTAAAACTTCGTTTACCACCGGTATTTTAGTATAATTTTCGGCGAACCCTACGCTTATGTTAGAAAGCAAATAAAGCTTAGCACCATTTTCCTTAAGTTTTTTAATAAGTGCGGCGGTGTCTTCAATTAATGGGTTGTTATAATACCAGTTATCGTATATTTTGTCTGCCGTTTCGTAAAGCCTTTTGGGTATACGGTCTTTAATGGCCGCCTTTACTTCGCTGTCGCTAATACTGCCGTTGTCTAACTTGTCCCAATACATTCGGTCAAAAACCACTTGGCACAGAAGTTTTCTGTCTTCTTCGTTTTCGGTGTAAACCGAAGTCATATAATAAGGGTCGAAGGAGATAATAACCTGCCCGTAATCGAATATAATATTTTTATACATAAAAACACCTCAATTAAATTATAACTTTCTGGTAAAATTTTTCAATTATTTTTTTAAAAAACGGTTGACAAAATAGTAAAAAAGATATAAAATAAAAATCAGTAAGGATTACTGTTTTTAAAAAGGAGAAACAACTATGAAATATGCTGGAACAAAAACCGAAAAAAATTTAATGGCTGCTTTTGCAGGTGAAAGCCAGGCAAGAAACAAGTACACCTACTTCGCTTCTGTTGCTAAAAAAGAAGGATACGAACAAATTGCCGCTATCTTCCAAAAAACAGCCGATAACGAAAAAGAGCACGCAAAGCTTTGGTTCAAGGCTTTAGGTGCACTTGGCAACACTGCCGAAAACCTTCTTGCCGCTGCCGAAGGCGAAAATTACGAATGGACCGATATGTACGATACCTTCGCTAAAGAAGCCGACGAAGAAGGCTTCCACGACCTTGCAGAGCAGTTCAGACAGGTAGCTTTAATTGAAAAATCTCACGAAGAAAGATACCGTAAACTTCTTTCCAATGTTGAAATGCAGAAGGTATTCGAAAAGGCCGAAGAAACAATGTGGGAATGCCGCAACTGCGGACACCTTGTAATCGGCAAAAAGGCACCCGAAGTTTGCCCCGTTTGCGCACATCCCAAGGCTTACTTCGAACTCCGCGCAGAAAACTATTAATACAAAATCAAAAGCGTCGGCTTAGGCGTTGTACCCGTAAGGATACAACGCCAGTTTTATTCGCCTTACGGCGAGTTGTATTGCTTCGCAGTTATATTCGGCTAAAAGCCGAGTGTTATTCGCTTTGCGAGTTTAGGAACGAATAAAATATCACTAAAACCGCAAGGTTTTAATATCACTTTGCCGATAGGCAAAATAATACTGTGAGACCTGTCTCACAGTATCACTATTAAAATATTTTTTGAGACAGTAAAACGGATGTGCAGAAATTCTACACATCCGTTTAATATTTGTCTCATACCATAACAAGCAGGACATTTAGGCGCCCCAAATGTCACTTGTTAGGAGAAC
>JAFOCW010000041.1 GCA_017381035.1 Clostridia bacterium
GCTCTTGCTACAAAACAGGTATATGTATCATTGTTCCTTGGCATCTTTACCGGCGCACTTATGTATGCAGGCGGTAACGTCCTTCAGGCACTCGGTACAGTTTATACTGTTATGAGCGAGAAGGTCGGTGCAAACGTACCTATTATAGTATTCCTTGTAGTTCTTGGTATTTTTGTTGTTTTAATGCAAAAGTCGGGCGGCTCAAAGGCATACGGCGAATGGGCAGGCAAAAAAATCAAATCTAAAAGCGGTGCACTTGCTGCAACTGCAGGCCTTGGCTGTCTTATATTTGTAGACGACTATTTTAACTGCTTAACCGTTGGCTCGGTAATGCGTCCCGTAACCGACAAGTTCAAGGTTTCACACGCTAAACTTGCTTGGGTTATTGACTGTACCGCGGCTCCAATTTGCATAATAGCACCCATTTCTTCTTGGGCTGCAGCCGTTTCGGGCCAGCTTGAAGGCGACGGTCTTGTTGTATTTATGCAAACAATTCCCTTTAACGTATACGCAATTCTTACTATTTTAATGGTATTTGTTTTCTGCGGTATGAATCTCGACTTTGGCAAAATGAAGAAGAACGAAGTTGTTGCCGAAACTACAGGCGACCTTAACGCAGGCGAAACAGACCTTCCCACCGACGAAGATGCATCTATCGTTGTTAATATGAATGGCAAGGTTCGCCACCTTATCATCCCCGTAATTATTCTTATTGCTTGCTGCGTTGGCGGTATGATTTATTCCGGCTTCTACTACAACTGGGATACCGGTACATACGGAACAGAGCTTATGTCTTCAAACGTTATTGAAGCCTTCTCTAACTGCGATGCAGGCACTTCGCTTGCTATCGGCTCTACCATAGCGCTTGTTATTGTGGCTGTTTATTATATGATTTCCAAGGTCGTTTCCTTTAAGGAAATCACCAACAGCTTTACTCAGGGCTTCAAGGCAATGGTACCTGCAGTGCTTATTTTAACATTCGCTTGGTCTATTTCGGGTATTATGGGTGCTAAGGGCGGCTATCTCGATGCACAGGGCTTTGTTGAAGCCAATATGGCAAACATTCCTGCCACCGTTCAGGCCTTCTTCCCCGCAATTTTCTTTGTTCTTGCTTGCGGCATCGCATTCGCAACAGGAACTTCTTGGGGCACCTTCGGCGTGCTTGTTCCCGTAGCAGTAACCCTGCTTGGCGGAAGCGGAACAGAAGTGTTCTTAACCGTATCTGCAACCCTTGGCGGTGCAGTATTCGGCGACCACGTATCTCCCATTTCCGATACTACAATTCTTTCTTCCACCGGCGGAAACTGCAACCACGTAGACCACGTAAGAACCCAACTTCCTTATGCAGGAGCTATCGCAATCATAGCTACTATTTCGTACGTAGTTGCAGGATTACTTGCTAAGTCGGGCGGACTTATCGCAGGTCTTGCTATGTGGGCAGTTGCTCTCGCACTCTTCGCAGCATTCACACTTGTTGTTAAACTTTCAAATAAAAAGAATATAGCACAGTAAAACAAAACCCCGTAGGCTTAAGGCCTACGGGGTAATTTTTATAATATAAAACTTAATAAAATCATTATTGCAAGCAGCGCAAAATTCAAAAGGGAAAACATAATTAAATATTTTCCTTTTTTATTAGGTAGTGCAGACGCAACGTACTTGTAGGAAATAAGGCTTGCCATAGATGCTATCAGTGTTCCAAGTCCGCCTATATTCACGCCTACTAACAAGGCTGACATATTATCGGTAAACCCTGTAAGCAAAAGTGCCGCAGGAACGTTGCTTATTACCTGGCTTATAAGGGCCGAAAACACAATTTCTTTGCCGCCAATTAAGCTTTCTATCATTCCGTTTACAAAGGGAACTCTGCCCATATTACCAACAAAAATAAAGAAGCCAACAAAGGTTAAAAGCAAACTGTAATCAACCCTTGGTATTATCTTTCTGTCGAAAATAAGCAGTGCCACAATAACTAATATAAGGCATATTATGTAGTTTAAAACGCCTGCCACCGCTAAAACGCTTACGATAAAAAGAATAAGGTAGAATACCGTGCTTTTGATGTCGGTCGAGCTTATGTCTTCTGTTTTTCTGTCAATGATTTCCTTTTTAATCGGTAAAATTAAAAGCAAAAGCGCCAAAAGACTAACCAAAGAGTAGGGAAGAAGTAGCCTTAAAAATCTAAAAAGGTAAGCCCCGAAACACTGTAAATATAAATGTTTTGCGGGTTCCCAATAGGCGTAAGGCAGCTTCCCATATTGGCCGCTACCGTTTGAAGAATTACGGTAAGGGGAATAAGCTCCTTTTTTTCTGCAAGGCTTAAAACTGTTATTGCGAAGGGAACAAAGGTAATAAGTGCAACGTCGTTTGTAATAACGGCCGAAAAGAAAAAACACAAAAGCACAAGAATCAGCACAACACTTTTTGTTGTTTTGGCTTTGCTTAACAGTCGGTCGGCGCAAAAGGTGAAAAAACCTGCCTTTGAAAAGCCTGCCATCACCGCCATAAGACAAAAAAGTAAAGACAGAGTTCTGAAGTCTATATAAGAAAGATATTCTTTGTCGGGCGCAACCAGAAACACCGATGCAATTGCCAGTACGAAGGCTACAACCAGCACCGATTCCTTTTTAATAAAAGAAATAAACTTATTCATTTATAACCTCTAGAAATTATTTACAGTAATATTATAACAAATATGCCGAAATATTGGTGAAGTATTTTTTGTTACAATGCAAAATATGTCGAAATTTGTATAAAATTTACAAATTATGAAAAAATAATTTGGTGCGCTCAATATAAAATATACAAGATTTTACTTGCAAAAGGCCTAAAAATTTGGTAATATTAAATTGACATATAATGTTACGAGGTGAACTATGTTTAATTCCGGCAAAACCGTATCTGAAAGGCTTTCGCTTTTCCATAACCAGCTTTGCGCCGATACTTACGAAATATTGGGCGCATTCCAGGTTGGCGAAGGTGCTGTGTTCAGGGTGTGGGCGCCAAACGCAAAAGAAATCAGCCTTGTTGGCGATTTTAACGGTTGGGACCACAATGCCCATAAAATGTTCAAGGTTACACACGGCATTTGGGAAGCAAAGGTAGACAAGGTAAATAATTACGATGCTTATAAATATGCGGTGTCCGATTTTTATGGGAATACAGTTTTAAAATCTGACCCTTACGCCCGACACTACGAAACGGCGCCTGCTAACGCTTCTAAAATTTATTTCGAAGAAGAGTATAAATGGACCGACGAAAAATGGCGTAAAGAGCTGTCGGGAAAAGATATATATTCGCAGCCCATCAACATTTACGAGGTTCACTGCGAATCTTGGCGCAAATACGCCGACGGCGCAAATTTCGACTATGTTAAATTGGCCGAAGAGCTTTCCCGTTACGTAAAAGATATGGGTTATACCCACGTTGAGTTTATGCCCCTTACCGAATACCCCTTCTCGGGCTCCTGGGGCTATCAGGTTACGGGCTATTTTGCGCCCACTTCACGTTACGGCACACCTAACGATTTTAAAAAGATGGTCGACATCTTCCACAAAGCAGGTATCGGCGTAATTCTCGACTGGGTGCCTGCCCACTTCCCACGTGATGAGCACGGCCTTTTCCGTTTCGACGGCACCCCCTGCTTCGAATACGACGACCCAAGACGTGGCGAGCATAAAGAGTGGGGCACCTGCGTATTTAATTACGGCAAGGTAGAAGTAATGAACTTCCTTATTTCTTCTGCTTGTATGTTCTTAAAAGAGTACCACATAGACGGTCTTCGTGTCGATGCAGTTGCATCTATGCTCTATCTCGATTACGGCAGACGCGACGGAGAATGGGCCCAAAACCAATACGGCGGTAACGAACACGTTGAAGCAATTGAATTTTTACGCAGTTTAAATAAGGCCTGCTTTGCGGCAAACCCCAAGGTTATGATGATAGCCGAAGAATCTACCGCTTGGCCAATGGTAACAAAACCAACCGACTGGGGTGGTCTGGGCTTCAATTTCAAGTGGAATATGGGTTGGATGAACGATACCCTGCGTTACCAATCGCTCGACCCAATTTACAGAAAGTACGAGCACAACCTTATAACCTTTTCGTTTATGTACGCCTTTTCCGAAAACTTCATTTTGCCCATCTCTCACGATGAAGTGGTGCACGGAAAATGCTCGCTCATAAATAAAATGCCGGGCGACTATGACCAGATGTTCGACAACTTCAGGGCATATATGACCTATATTATGGCCCACCCAGGCAAAAAGCTTCTGTTTATGGGAAGTGAATTTGCCCAGTTTATTGAATGGGACTACAAAAAGGAATTAGATTGGAGCCTGCTTTCCTTCGAAAAGCATAGGCAAACCCAAAATTTTGTAAAGGCACTTAATAAATTTTATTTGGAAAACCCTGCGCTTTACACCTTCGACTTCGACGACAGGGGATTTCAGTGGATTTCGGGTGAAGATTATGCCCAAAGCATTATAAGCTTCAGAAGAAAAGATGCAAACGGCGAAGAACTTGTGGTTGTTTGCAACTTTGCACCCGTTACCCGTGAAAATTACTGCATAGGCGTTCCCGAAGAAGGCACTTATAAAACCGTATTCTGCTCCGACTGGAAAGAGTTCGGCGGCAATACCGAAAAGGTAAGAAGCGGCGTTAAATCTCAAAAGGTATCAATGCACGGCGAAACAAATTCGGTAGAACTTACTATACCGGGTATGTCGGTAACCGTTTACAAGAAGTTTAAAAGAAAAAACAAATAATTATTAGCAGGAGATGAGAGTTTTGAAAAAAACAGAATGTGTAGCAATGCTATTAGCGGGTGGACAGGGAAGCCGTCTTGGCGTTCTCACCCAAAAAATAGCAAAACCTGCAGTGCCCTACGGCGGAAAGTACAGAATTATAGATTTTCCGCTTTCTAACTGCGCCAACTCGGGAATTACCACGGTTGGCATACTTACCCAGTATCAGCCGCTTGAACTGTCCGATTATGTTGCTTCGGGCAAATTCTGGGATTTAGACCGCATGAATGGCGGTGTACATGTACTTTCCCCTTATCAGCAAATAAGCGGCGCTAATTGGTATAGGGGCACAGCCAATGCAATTTACCAAAACCTAAACTTTATAGAGCGTTACGACCCCGAATACGTGCTTGTGCTTTCGGGCGACCATATCTATAAAATGGATTACGCTAAAATGATTGCTCAGCATAAAGAGCAGGGCGCAGATTGCACCATTTCGGTAATCGACGTACCGCTTGAAGAAGCATCCCGTTTCGGTATTATCAACTGCAACCCCGACGGCACTATTTACGAATTCGAAGAAAAGCCCAAGCAGCCCAAAAGTACGCTTGCTTCAATGGGCATCTATGTCTTCAATTGGGACAAACTCAAAAAATATCTTACCGAAGACGAAGCCAAAGAAGGCTCTTCTAACGACTTCGGTAAAGACGTTCTTCCTGCAATGCTTTCGGACGGATGCAGAATGATGGTATACCGTTTCGATGATTATTGGAAGGACGTAGGAACCATTGAATCTCTTTGGGATGCAAACTTAGACCTTTTAAATCCCAAAATCAATTTAAATCTTTCCGACCCCGACTGGAAAATTTATTCCGGCACACAGGGTCTTCCCCCGCAATATATGGGCGATACGGCCGACGTTGAAAATTCCCTTGTAACCGTTGGTTGCGACGTAAACGGAAAACTCGATTATTCGGTTCTTTTTGAAAACGTTACTGTCGAAGAAGGCGCAACGGTTGAATATTCACTTGTTATGCCCGGTTCGATAATTAAAAAAGGCGCCGTAGTTCGTTATTCAATTATTGCCGAAAACGTTACCGTCGAAGAAGGTGCCGTAATCGGTCAACCCCCCGAAGAATTCGAAAATGCAGCAGAGTGGGGAATTGCCGTAATTGGCGACGGGCTTACCGTTGGTAAGGGCGCATCCGTTAGTGCAGGCAAAATGATTACTAAAAACGTTGAAGAAGGAGAAGAAGTATGATTATAAATAACACTCTCGGCATAGTTTTTGCCAATGCCCACGACGCTCTCCTTAAAGATATGACCAAAACAAGCTCAATGGCAGCCGTAAACTACGGTGGACGCTACCGCCTTATAGACTTTGCCCTTTCTAACCTTTCAAACGGCGGTGTCGACAAGGTCGGCGTTATTACAAAAACAAATTATTATTCTCTTATGACACATATAGGAAACGGTAAACCCTGGGATTTAGACCGCAAAAAAGGCGGTATCAACATTCTTCCCCCATACGTTTCACCCGAAGCACAGGTTTATAAGGGCAGACTCGAAGCCATTCACGGCATACTCGAATATTTGGAAGAATCTAAAGAAGAATACGTTGTTGTTTGCGATAGCGACGTTGTTGCAAACATTAATATCAGAAAACTTTTAGCCTATCACACACAAAAAAATGCAGACATCACCATTGTTACCGCACACGGCAAAAAACCGAACGGACAAAACGATATGATGCATTATGAATTTAATGATGACGGCAGAATTACCGCAGTAGATTTCTCACCTGCAGATGACTGTGAATACAGCCTTGATACAATGGTTATTGGCAGAAAGCTTTTAATCGATATTGTAAATGACGAGTTCAACGCAGGCGGCGTAAGTCTTTCACACGGAATTTTCGAAAAGTGCTTAAACAAATACCGCATCTATGGCTATAAGCATCAGGGTTATTCGGCTGTAATCGACAGTATTGAAAGCTATTTTGCCGCAAACTTAGACCTTCTTAATAAAGACGTCAGAAACGACGTGTTCAACAGAAACAACCCCATCTACACCAACTCGCGCGACGATATGCCGGCAAAATACGGCCTTGAATCTAAGGTTACAAACGCAATTATTGCCGACGGTTGCATTATTGAAGGCACCGTTAAAAACAGCGTGCTCTTCCGTGGCGTTAAGGTGGCAAAGGGCGCAGTTGTTGAAAATTGTGTACTTATGCACGGCACAGAAGTTGGCGCAGGCGCAAAGCTTAATAACATTATTGCCGACAACTTTGTAAAAATAAGTGAAAACAACGAAGTAGGATGTCAGTCCGGTGTTGTTTATATTGAAAAAAACGCTTTAATCGGAGGATAAAATGAAAATATTATACGCAACAAGCGAAGCGTATCCTTATGCTATGTCGGGCGGTCTTGCCGACGTTGCAGGCGCACTTCCAAAGGCTCTTCGCCGCCGCCTTGTAGGCTGCAGAGTGGTTATGCCCCTTTATTCCAGCGTGCCCGAAGAACTTAAGGCAGATATGAAGTTCATAACTTCAATTACCGTGCCTGTTTCCTGGCGCCGTCAGTATTGCGGCATTTTTGAAGCAAAATATAACGGAGTTATCTATTATCTTATCGATAACCAGTATTATTTTAAAAGGGAAGGCCTTTACGGTCATTACGACGATGCCGAGCGCTTTGCCTTCTTCTCACGTGCGGTGCTTGAAATCTTACCTTATATTGATTACACGCCCGACATCATTCACTGTAACGACTGGCAAACCGCAATGATACCCGTCTTTCTCGATAGGTTTTACTGCCACGACCTTCGTTATTTAAACATCAAAACCGTTTTCACAATACATAACATTCAGTATCAGGGTAAGTACGGGTTCGAACTTGTTAGCGACGTTTTGGGTCTGCCCGAAGCCGACACACCGCTTGTTGAATATGAAGATTGTGTTAATTTAATGAAGGCGGCTATCGAGTGCGCCCATAGGGTAACCACCGTTTCGCCCACCTACGCTTATGAAATTTTAACACCCGAATATTCACACGGACTTCACCCAATTCTTGAACGCAATAAGCATAAACTTTGCGGTATTGTAAACGGTATAGATACCGTGGTTTACGACCCCGAAACCGATAAAGCATTGTTCGAAAACTTCTCGGCTTCAGCGCCTGAAAATAAGGTAGTTAACAAGGCTAAGCTTCAAGAGTATATGGGTCTGCCCCAAAAGGCAGATGCGCCGCTTATAGGCATAGTTTCACGCCTTGTAGGACACAAGGGCTTCGACCTTGTTAAATGTGTGTTTGAAGATATGCTTAAAGCCGACCTTCAGGTTGCAATTTTAGGCTCGGGCGACTGGGAATTCGAAACCTTCTTCTATGAAATGGCTAAAAGATATCCCGATAAGGTTGCCTTCAAGCCCGGCTTCATACCCGATTTGGCAAGAAAAATTTATGCAGGCGCAGATATATTCTTAATGCCCTCAAAATCAGAGCCTTGCGGTCTTGCACAAATGATAGCACTTCGTTACGGCACAATTCCCATTGTTCGCAAAACGGGCGGCCTTAACGATACTATTACCGACGTATCGGAAGACGGCGGTAACGGCTTTGTGTTCCAGAACTATAATGCCCACGAAATGTTAGATTCCGTTTGGCGTGCAGTAGGCCTTTACAGCGATAAAGAGGCCTGGCAGGCTCTACGTGATAATGCCCTTTCAATTGATAACGGTTGGAATATTTCTGCAGGCAGGTACATTAAACTTTACAAAGAGCTGCTTTCGTAGTATAATCTTGGGGTCGGTCTTTTGCCGACCCCCAAAGTATTTGAAAAAAGGTGAAATTAATGTTAGATGTACTTAAGTCAATAA
This sequence comes from Clostridia bacterium, assembly GCA_017381035.1. Classification (GTDB taxonomy): domain Bacteria; phylum Bacillota; class Clostridia; order Oscillospirales; family Acutalibacteraceae; genus SFWF01. Next base: position 8,623 of record JAFOCW010000041.1, read on the forward strand.
TACTCGGCATTATAGAAGGTATAACCGAATGGTTACCCATAAGCAGTACAGGCCACTTAAAGCTTGCGGGCAATCTGCTCGCTTTCGAAAACGTAAGCGAAGGCTTCCCCCAAATGTTCGATTACGTGGTACAGCTTGGCGCAATTCTTGCCGTTGTTGTAATATTCTGGAATAAACTATGGCCCTTCACAACCAAAGATAAAGGCTTTATAAAGCACAAAAGTATGATGATGTGGCTTAAGGTTATTGTTGCAATGCTTCCGGCCGCTGTGGCAGGCATTTTGCTTGACGACTGGGTTGAAAGCCTGCTTGTCGACCCAAAACTCGAAGCAACGGTAATTTCTGCCACCCTTATTCTTTACGGTATTGCCTTTATTGTAATTGAAACCATAAACGCCAACAAAAAGCCCAAGGTTATTTCGGTTAAGGCCCTAACCTATAAAGATGCGCTTATTATCGGTCTTTTCCAGGTCCTTTCCATTATTCCGGGCACTTCACGTTCGGGTTCCACCATTCTCGGCGCAATAATTCTTGGTGTTTCCCGTACGGTTGCGGCAGAATTCAGCTTTTTCCTTGCGGTTCCCGTAATTTTCGGTGCAAGCCTTCTTAAAATTCTTAAGTTCGGCTTCAACTTTACAGGCATAGAATTTGTAATTCTTGCCGCCGGCATGGTAACCGCCTTTGTAATTTCAATTCTTGCTATCAAGTTCTTGCTTGGCTATATCAAGAAAAAAGATTTCAAGGTGTTCGGCTACTACCGCATAGTTTTAGGACTTTTGGTTCTGGGCTACTTCTGGTTGCTTAAATAATTTAAAGCCTCGGTTTTCACCGAGGCTTTTTTGTTTACAAATAAAATTCTTTTAAATCGTCAAGTCTTAAAAGGGCAGGGGAACTGCCGTAAGGCACACCCACGTCCACGTCAATCCAGGTTTCTGTCTTTAAAATTTTGCCCTTGTGCTCTTGCCCGTAATTCATGGTGGAAGTATGACCAAACACGGTTGTTATATCATCGTAATATCGGTCTTCAAGCTCGGGCCAGGCCCATATAAGCTCGTCGACCGTGTAGTCGCAAATATCTTTATCGGGCGAAAAATTATCAAGCCCCGAATGTACAAGCAAAAAATCTTTTCCGCCGGCTTCAATAGTTTCAAATACGGGCGCTTCGCGCAAATAATCTAAAATGTCCAAAACAGTTTCGGGCGATTCCTGCCTTAGCTTGCGTAACGCCCTTAGCGTAACGTCGCCACCGTTTTGCATATAGTTGTTAAGCAGTTCTATGTTTTCTTGTGTAAGGTTTTTAATGCTGTCTTCGGTAATTTCGTCAAACACAAAATCGCAGGAAAGAAGCATGGCTTCGTGGTTTCCAAGTATAAGCTGAGCGTTTGACATACAAAGTAGCCAGCGCAGTATTTCTATTCCGCCGTCGTTTTGGCGGTCAATAACGTCGCCTAAAATGTAAAGCCAGTCGTTATCGCTGAAATTTACTTTTTTAAGCAATGCCTTTAGTTTTGAAAGCTCTAACCCGTGTAAATCTGAAGTAACGTAAATCATTTTATCACCTATTATATTTATACCACATTTTAAGCGACATTTATAGTACGTATAAAAATTTTTTATATTTTTCAAAAATAATAAATTAGAAAACTGAAGAAAAAATGAGAAAAAGAGAGTAAAAACGAGTTTTAATTTGTTAAATTAAAATTTCTTAAAAAATGTGTTGACAAAGCCAAAAACGCTTGTTATAATAGCAAGGCACTTAAAAAATATTGGAGGAAAAAATTATGTCCACTTTTATGGCAAAACCCGCTGAAATTCAGCGTAAGTGGTATGTAGTAGACGCTGCTGGAAAACCTCTTGGCCGTACCGCTGCTAAGGTTGCAGACCTTCTTCGCGGTAAAGGTAAGCCCGAGTTCACTCC
>JAFOCW010000003.1 GCA_017381035.1 Clostridia bacterium
AGGCAGAAGAAACACCCCCGACCTTTGCAGCATTATGCAGGTACTAGGTTACGAAGAATGTATCAAGCGTCTAAACGATGCAATTTCTAATATTTAGGAGAAAATTATGGCAGACGAAAAAATACTTTCCGAAGAGGTAGTAGCTACCCCGTCAAACTTTATTTACGATTTTATCGATAAAGATTTAGAAGAGGGTGTATATAACAGGGTGCAAACCCGTTTCCCACCCGAACCTAACGGATATCTTCATATCGGACACGCAAAGGCTATCTGCATAGACTTTGGTACTGCCGAAAAGTATGGTGGTAAGTGTAATCTTCGCCTTGACGATACAAACCCCACCAAAGAAGACGTGGAATATGTAGATGCCATTATGGAAGACATCAAATGGCTTGGCTTTAATTGGGATAATGTTTATTTCGCATCCGATTATTTCGATTTTATTTATGAATGTGCAGTAAAACTTATCGATAAGGGTTTAGCTTATGTAGATGAATCTACACCCGACGAAATTCGTGAAATGCGCGGCACACTTACCGAACCCGGTAAAAACAGCCCCTACCGTGATAGACCTATCAGTGAATCAAAAGACCTTTTCGCTCGTATGACTGCAGGCGAATTCGAAAACGGCGCAATGGTGCTTCGTGCAAAAATCGATATGGCTTCTTCAAATATCAATATGCGCGACCCCGTAATTTACCGTATTATGAAGGCTACCCACCACAGAACAGGCGATAAGTGGTGTGTATATCCTATGTACGATTTTGCACACCCCCTTTCCGATACTAAAGAAGGGGTTACCCATTCACTCTGTTCCTTAGAGTTCGAAAATCACCGTCCGCTTTATAACTGGTTCCTTGAAAAGTTAGAGCTTGCCGAGCCTTCCCGTCAGATTGAGTTCGCAAGAATGAACGTTAACTACACCTTAACTTCCAAGCGCAAGTGCTTAAAACTTGTAAACGACGGTCTTGTTTCGGGTTGGGACGACCCCCGTATGGCAACCCTTTGCGGTATGAGAAGAAGGGGTTACCCTGCCGCCGCAATTCGCACCTTCGTTGAAAAAATCGGTGTAAGCAAGGCATACAGCGTTATAGACTACGCACTTTTAGAGTCCTGCATACGTGATGACCTTAACCTAAACGCCAACAGAGCAATGGCGGTTCTTCGTCCATTAAAGGTTGTAATAGATAATTACCCCGAAGGAAAAAGCGAAGAAATTTCGGTTGAAATTAACCCCAACAAGCCCGAACTTGGCAACAAAACCGTTACATTCAACAGGGAAATATATATCGAGCAAGACGACTTTATGCTTAATCCCCCCGGAAAATATTTCCGCCTTTGTCCTACAAAGGAAGTCAGACTTAAGGGCGCATATTTCGTAAAATATGCTTCACACGAAGAAGACGAAAACGGCAACGTTACCTGCGTTCACGTAACCTACGACCCTGCTTCCTACGGCGGTGAATCGCCCGACGGCAGAAAGGTTAAGGGTACGCTTCACTGGGTAAGCGCCGAACACTGTGTTGATGCAACGGTACGCCTTTACGACAGACTTTTCAACGTAGAAAACCCGTCAGACGAAGAGGGTGTTTCATCTTTTGCCGATAATTTAAACCCCGAATCTTTAACCGTTCTTACCGGCTGTAAGCTTGAAGCAGGGCTTAAAGATGCCAAGGTAGGCGAAGGCTTCCAGTTTATGCGTCAGGGTTATTTCTGCCTTGATAAAGACTCTGACGATAATAACCTTGTCTTCAACCGTACAGTTGCCCTTAAAGATTCTTTCAAGGTAAAATAAAATGAAAGTAAATGATATTTATACCTTCCTTAATTGTAAGTACGATTTTTCATCGGCCCTTTCTTACGATAACGTCGGCCATCTTGTAGGCTCGCTCGAAAGTGCCGTTACGGGCGTTGTCGTTTGCCTTGACTGCACCGATGAAGCGGTAAATATGGCTGTGGAAAAGGGTGCAAACCTAATTGTTTCGCACCATCCCGTTATTTTCGACCCACTGAAATCGGTAACCGACGAATCGCTTGTATACCGCCTTATTCGAAACGATATTTCGGTAATTTCGGTCCACACTAATCTCGACCAGGCCGACGGCGGAGTAAACGATGCTCTGTGCGGCGCAATTGGCCTTACGAACGTCCAAAAGGTAGCTGATAGCGAAGGCTTTTATTACCGATTAGGCGAATTGGAAGAGCCCATGTCGGCCGAAGCGTTTGCAAACCTTGTTGCAAATAAGCTTAACCTTCGTGTTAAGTACGTTGGCCAAAACAGTGCGGTTAAAAGGGTAGCCGTATGTTCGGGCAGCGGCGGCAGTATGCTTAACGACGTTGTAAATCTTGGGGTCGATGCCTACGTTACGGCCGACGTAAAGCACGACGTATTTTTAGATGCCCACGAAGTAGGCCTTGTGTTAATAGATGCAGGGCATTTCGAAACCGAAGATATAATTGTTGCTCCCTTAGCAAAAGAGTTACAAGCGGAATTTAAAGACCTTAAGGTGTTCGAAAATCACTTCACCCCAATTAAATACACAAAATAAAAAAGAAGCGTGGGTTAAACCACGCTTCTTTATTTTTAATTAATCGCAGCAAACGTCTTTCTTTGCTTTTGTGGGTTCTTCCTTTGCGGAAGGTGTTACGTCGCCTACGCCCGATGTTTCGGAAAAGATTACGTTCTTATTAACCATTTCAACCGTATCGGTAGGAATAATAATCTTTGAAGCCTTACCGTTAGACATTGATACCAGTGCATCATACTTTTTAAGTTCAAGTACAGCGGCATCTGCGCCTGCGGCTTTAAGTGCGGCAATTCCGTCGGCTTCGGCCTGACGTGCAAGAAGAACGGCCTTTGCTTCACCTTCAGCACGTGCAATGCGCGCATCTCTTTCGCCTTCTGCGGCAAGTATCATAGCCTGCTTGTCGCCTTCGGCACGGGTTATAACTGCGGCCTTGTGTCCTTCGGCTTCAAGTAAGGTTTCACGGCGGTCGCGTTCAGCCTTCATCTGTTTTTCCATTGCGTTCTGAATTTCAGAAGGAGGAATAATGTTTTTAAGCTCAACACGGTTAACCTTAATGCCCCATTGGTCGGTAGCACAGTCGAGTATTTCGGTCATTTTACCGTTTATGGTATCACGTGAAGTAAGTGTGTCATCAAGCTCAAGCTCACCAACAATGTTACGAAGTGTGGTAGCGGTAAGGTTTGAAAGTGCACTTATGGGGTTAACTGCACCGTATGTGAAAAGCTTTGCATCGAACACCTTAAAGTAAACAACGGTGTCAATTTGCATTGTAACGTTGTCTTTAGTAATAACAGGCTGTGGGGGAGAATCGAGAACCTGCTCTTTAAGGGTAACTTTTTTGGAAATACGGTCAATTACGGGAATTAAAAAGTGAAGACCTGCACTCCAGGTTTTTTGGTATTTACCAAGTCTTTCAATAACAAACTCTGTTGCTTGGGGAACAACCTTAAGACAGGCAAACAGAATAATAAGAACAACAACAGCAAAAATAATGTATGTCATAAAATCACCCTTTCGGAAGTTTCAGCATAAATAGCTTATGCTATATATAATTATACATACTTCTACAGAATATGTCAATTTTTTGAAGTGTAATCAAAATCGAAGGTTATAACGGTACAGTAGGTAGGGTCAATTTCTTTTGCAATTTGTTCAATTTCCCGTCTTACTTTTTTCTTATCGTTTGCAAGCTCAACCGGCAGCACAACGTCAAAAATTAAATTGGTGCGCTCATCACTCTTGGGTGTCATTCTGAAGTCGTGAATGGTAAGTGCAGGGTGAATTGTTTTAATTTTTTCGGCAACCATTTGTCTTACATTGGTTAGAATTTCATTATCGGTTTCCACGGGGTCCATATGTATTGTAAGCAGTATACCCGTGCGTTCAAGCACCATTTTTTCGCAAAGGTCAATTTGCTCGTGGCACTTAACAATATCGGTGTCGGCAGGCACTTCCACGTGTACCGAAGCAAAACAGCGGCCGGGGCCGTAGTTGTGAGCCAAAAGGTCGTGCACACCCAAAAAACCGTCAAAACTCATAATCTCTTTTTCAAGTGTTTTAGCGGTTTCTTCATCAATAGGCTCGCCAAGCAAGGGGTTAATGGTTTCCTTGGCCGTTTTAAAGCCCGACCAAATAATATAAACCGACATAACAAGACCAACGTAAGCGTCTATGTTTATTCTTGTAAACATCATAACTATTACAGACACAAGTATAGCGGTAGTTGTAAACACGTCGTTAATGCAGTCTTGTGCGGTGGCAAGTATTGCCGAAGAATTAATTCTTTTCCCAACCTTTTTGTTGTAAAAATACATCCAAAGCTTAACTATTACAGAAATGGCAAGAATAGCTACTGCCAAATAGTCTAAATTAAGCTCGGTAGGGTTTAAAATTTTATCGAAGGAACTTTTTAAAAGCTCCATACCCATCATAAAAATAAGACCCGATACAATAAATGCCGAAATATATTCGTATCTTCCGTGTCCGTAAGGGTGGTCGGGGTCAGCAGGCTTGGCGGCTAAACGAAAACCGAACATTGTTACAAGGGAAGAACCCATATCAGAAAGGTTGTTAAAGGCATCGGCAATAATTGAAATGGAAGAAGAAATAAGCCCTGCCGCCAGCTTAACTATAAATAAAAATAAATTACAGCAAATGCCAACGACACCCGTAAGGGTGCCGTATTTTTGTCTTTGCTTATTGTCTAACGTATTGGCCTTCATTAAATTTTGCTTCCTTTCGCACCCTTTGCGCCAAAAGAAACACCCGAAAGAATGTTGGTATCAATGGTAAATGTAAGGTTTTCACGGTTACGGTTTCTTCTGAATGCAAGGGAAATAAGCTTATCTAAAAGCTCGCTGTAGGGTAGTTTTGTTGCTTCCCATAAATAGAAGGAAAGCGAACCGGGTATGGTATTAATTTCGTTTACGTATACCTTGTTTGTGTCGGTATCAATAATAAAGTCAATTCTTACAACACCTGCGGCACCAAGAGCCTTAAATACCTTTTTGGCAAGTTCTCTTATTTCGGTGCTCTTTTCTTCGCTTATGTCGGCAGGGATTTTACGGGACAGCGATGCCATACCCTTACTGCCCGAAGATTTTGAATTTGACATATACTTATCTTCGTAAGACAAAATTTCATCGTTCATAAAGGGTTCTTCAAGGACCGAAGCTTCGCAGGAATCTGCATCACCCACAACCGAGCAGTTAATTTCCCTTATAGCCGAAACTGCGTGTTCAATTAAAACCTTATCTGAAAAAGAAACAGCCAAATCAATAGCATCAATAAGCGCATTTTTGTCGGCGGCTTTAGTAATACCAACCGAAGAGCCAAGGTTAACCGGCTTTACAATCATGGGGTAGCCAATTTCCTTTTCGGCCTTTTCAATAATTTCGTTTTTGTTTTTAGCATACTCTCTTGCGTAAAAACAAATGCAGTCAAGAACGGGCAGGTCTGCCGCCTTCATCACATATTTAAACACGGCTTTGTCCATACCCACAGCGCTTGAAAGTACGTCGCAGCCAACGTAGGGAAGGCCCAAAAATTCAAGGTAGCCCTGAAGTGTGCCGTCTTCACAGTTGGTGCCGTGAACAACGGGGAAGGCAACGTTTAAAACAACGTCCTTTTTCTTTGAAAACATTTTGTTGTTCAAATATTTAAGCACAACGTCCTTGCCCTTTTTTATAAGGGTAACGGGTTCGGAATCGGCAATTAAAGCCTTCATATCACGGAAAGACTCAATTTCAAACATCTTTTCGCTTGTGTACATTTCGCCGTTTTTGGTAACGTAAATGGGTACAATATCGTACTTTTCACGGTTCACCGAACGCATAGCCTGAACGGCCGAAATAATTGAAACCTCGTGTTCAACCGAACGGCATCCAAAAATAAAAGCAACGGTAGTTTTCATAATTTTTTCACCTTATTTCAAATAGTTATCGGGAAGGTCGTTTTCAAGTAAAACGACGGTGTTTTCATCGCAGAAGGAAGTGTATATTTCCATAGCTTCTTTAAAGGAAGCGGCAATGTACATGTTGTCGGCGTTAAAGCCGGCTTCTTTTGCACCAAGCACCAAGGGCTCACTGCGCTTTTTACCAACAAAAATTATTTTGTCGCATACCTTTGCGGCGGCTTCGCCCAAAGCCTTGTTACATTCAAACTCTTTATCGCCGAGCTCAACAAGACCTGGGGTAATAATTACCTTTTTCATACCGTCAAAGGAATTTAACACGTTTACGGCTTCAAGGCAGCCTTCAGGGTTGGCGTTGTAGGCATCATCAATTAAAAGGGAACCGTTTAGTGAGCCTTTAAGCTCAAGCCTGTGTTCTGTAGGGGTAAGACGGGAAACGGCAAAAGCAATATCTTCGGGGCTGACGCCAAGCGAATACGCTACCGCCGCCGCACCAATAATATTAAGAATATTATGTCTGCCAAGCAGTTTTGTTGAAACCGAAACCCTTTCGCCGTTTAAAACAAGGTCGAAATTAGCGCCGTTTCGGCCGGACGTTATGTTTTCGGCAAAATAATTTGTGCCGGCCGAAGAAGAGTAAAGAATAACGTCTTCAGCTGCGTTTTCGGTAATAATTTTGTTGTCGCCGTTTGCAAAAACGGTACCGCTTTTAGCCTTTACGGCATCGTATAACTCGAACTTGGTTTTAAATACGTTATCTATACTTTTAAAGGTTTCAAGATGTTGTGCGCCAACCGAAGTTATAAGGCCGAAATCGGGGTGTACAATATCGCATATTTCTTTAATATCGCCAACATTTTTTGCGCCCATTTCGCAAACGAAAATTTCGGTATCGGCCCTAAGACTTTCACGTATTGTGCGAACAACACCCATAGGTGTGTTAAAGCTTTCGGGGGTGTGAAGCACGTTGAATTTTTCGCTTAAAATACGGGAAAGAATATATTTTGTACTGGTTTTGCCGAAGGAGCCGGTAATGCCAATAACCTTAATTCCGTAAACCGAAGATAAAATTTTCTTAGCATCGTTAATATAGTGATTTGCTATCATTTTTTCGCAAGGCTTAAGCGCAAAAAGCGATATGAAGCAAAGAAGCTCGGGGAATAGTGAAAGCAAAACAAGAACGGTTAAAAGCACAACCGAAACAATTCCTTTAAAAACTATTCCAAGAATACCCAAAACTAAAAGCAGCACTACAGAAAAAGCAAGCATTCTTTTGATTCTTGCAGTATAAACTAATTTTTTAATTGATTCGCCGTTAAGCGCTGCGGCGCGCCACCCAAAGTAGAGCGCAACTGCCACAAAAAGAGTTAAACTTTCTTTAAGTGTGCTTTCTCCAAGAAGCGCAGCCAAAAGTGCAAGAATGACAATGAAACCTTTTAAAATAAGTGGTAAAAGCGGGGCGTTGCCCTTAAGCCAGCCAAAATAACGGGAAGCAAAATATGAGTTTTGCTGAAGCATCTGGTACTGTCTTATAAGGCCTAAAAAGCCCGAAACTACGGCAACGGCCATAGCAATAATTGGTAAAAACATAAAATTGAACCTCTAAATAAAACTGTTTATAATTGCATTCGCTTCAAACGGCCGCTCAACAAACGAAAAATGTCCCGTGCCCTTAATTACGCACAGCCCTGCATCGTTTATAAGGCTTTCAATAATTTTTGCGTCGCTAAGTGGGGTTGCCGTATCGTTTTCGCCCCAGATAAGCAGGGTAGGGCACTTTATGTTTGGGAGCAGGTCGCGAATGTCGGTGTTTACAAGCGAAACCAACGTTTTTCGGAGCACCTCGGGTGCCGCATTGTAGTCGGCACTGCCATAGTGGCGCCTTGCCTTATCTAAAAGGGAAGCCGAAAAATTACGAATTACGGGTAGCGTCAGCACCGCCTTTATAACCTTAAAGCTTTTAGCGCGGAACTTTTGCTTAAAACTTTTTTTAGGTATAAGACCTGCCGCATCTAAAAGCACTATTTTTGAAGGGTTCACCATACCTGTAGCCGTCATGTACATTGTAACTCTGCCACCGTGGGAATGGCCCATCATAATTGGGTTTTCAAGCCCTACCGCCTTCATAAATTTTAAAACAAAATCGCAATAGTCCTGAAGGGTCCAGGGTTCCTTCATTGTGTCGCTGTCGCTGCAACCGGGAAAATTGGGCGCAACAAGCCTGCAACGTGATTTAAGAGTGTTAATAAAACCCTTGTACACGTCGCACGAAGAACCCCAACCGTGAAGCAGTAAAACGGGGGTACCGCTGCCTTCATCGGTATAGGTTATATTAAGGCCGTCAATTAAAACGTTCATAAAAGCACCGCCGCAAATTTATATTCGAAATTATTATACCAAACATTTTCCAAAAATAGAAGAGTTAATTTGAAAATAATCTGCATTTTTTAAAATTATATATCCTAGTATAATTAATTACATATTTGCTTGACAAACGCAAAAGGGTAAAGGTATAATTCACTTAGCAAAATATTCTTCCGAATGGAGAGTTGTTATGAGAACTTACGAAAACATTTTAAAAACCAGTGAAAACCGTTTACCCCAAAGAAGTTATTACATTCCTGCGGGTAAAAGCGAGTACGTTTTATTAAACGGAGATTGGCGCTTTGCCTACTTTTCACGTGATATAGACGTGCCCGAAAAAATTGAAAAGTGGGATACCGTACCCGTGCCTTCCTGCTGGCAGGCACTCGGCTACGAAAATCCCAACTACACCAACATCAACTACCCTTACCCCTATGACCCACCGTTCGTTCCCGACGACAACCCCTGTGGTGTTTACGAGCGCGATTTTGAAATTAACAGCATCTGGGGCAAGGTTTACTATGTGTTAGAAGGCGTTTCTTCCTGCGCATTTGTATATGTAAACGATAATTACGTAGGCTTCACTCAGGGAAGCCATCTCCAATCGGAATTCGATATCACTTCCTTCGTAAAGCAAGGCACCAACACCCTTCGTGTAAAGGTTTTAAAGTGGTGCGTGGGCAGCTATCTTGAAGACCAGGATTTCTTCCGTTTCAACGGTATTTTCCGTGATACTTATCTTCTTCAACGCCCCGAAGGCCACCTTTCAGACGTACACGTGGTTTCACGTGAAGGCGTTGTTTCTGTAAATGCAGGCGATAAGGCCGACGTTACCCTTTTAGATATGGAAGGAAAGGTTGTTGGCACCGCTTCGGGCGCAAACACCGAAATTAAGGTAGAAAATCCTGTTCTTTGGAATGCCGAAAAACCTTACGTTTATACAGTACGTCTTCATAAAGACGGCGAAATTATAGATATTGAAACCGGCTTTTGCAAAATAGAAGTATCGGGCACCTATCAGCTTTTAATCAATGGCAAATCTGTTAAGCTTCACGGTGTAAACCATCACGATACACACCCCACAAACGGCTGGTGCGAAACCAACGAAGAGCTTGAGCGTGAGCTTCGCTTAATGAAGGAACTCAACATCAACTGTATTCGTACTTCTCACTACCCGCCAACCCCATATTTCTTAAACCTTTGTAACCGCCTTGGTTTCTATGTAATTCTTGAAACCGATATTGAAACCCACGGCGCAGTAAGAAGAAGGTCCGATATTCCTTATGCCTACGATGCCGAAAGCACCGAATGGCCCTGCACCAAGCCCGACTGGAAGAAAGAACACTTAGAACGTATGGAACGTGCCGTAATGCGCGACCGCAACCACCCATGCGTTGTTATGTGGTCCACCGGTAACGAAAGCGGACACGGCCCCAACCACAAGGCTATGATAGACTATATTCGTGGCCTTGGCGACGGCAGACTTGCCCACTGTGAAGATGCTTCGCGTAAGGGCGTTATAGAAAATGCCGATGTATATTCAAGAATGTACCCGTCCATCGCTTCACTTGAAGGTTTTGCTAAAGACCCCAAAATAAATATGCCCGTATTCCTTTGCGAATACTCGCACGCAATGGGTAACGGCCCCGGAGACGTTTACGATTATAACGAAATGTTCGATTCACACGATAAGCTTATAGGCGGTTGCGTTTGGGAATGGGCAGACCACACCGTTATTGTAGACGGCGTACAAAAATACGGCGGAGACTTCCCCGGCGAAATGACCCACGACGGCAACTTCTGCTGCGACGGTATGGTGTTCTCCGACCGTTCCTTAAAGGCAGGCTCATACGAAGTTAAAGCGGCTTATCAGCCAATGAAAACTGCTTTCGAAAACGGCGTTTTAACCGTAACCAACCGTCTTGATTTCACAAACTTAAGCGAATATGAGCTTGTAGTTAAAATTGAACTCGACGGCGAAACCGTAGAAGAAAAGAAAATTAGTCTTGACGTGGCTCCGCACGAAAAGACAGAAGTTGCAATAGAAGTGCCTGCGCTTCAGGGTAAACTCGGCGCCTTCTTAACCTGCCAACTTTATAAAAACGGCAAGGAATGGGCAAGAACACAGCACGAGCTTGCAATGAAACCCGTAGCAGAACCGGTTTCCTTAAAGGCACCCGAGTTCACCGAAAAAGAACACGATATTGTAATTACCGGCGAAGGCTTCGAATACACCTTCTCTAAGCACTACGGAAACTTTACTTCCATTAAGGTAGACGGCAAAGAAAAGCTTGCGGGCGTAACCAAGCTTACTTCTTGGCGTGCCCCCACCGATAACGAAAGAAACGTTAGGGTTTACTGGGGTAACGATAACATCTGGCAGGGTGAAGACCTTAACCGTCATTTCTCCAAGGTTTACGACTGCAAGTTAAACGGCAACCACATTGTTGTTGAAGGCGCACTTTCGGGTATTTCCCGTATGCCTTACTTCAATTACAAGCTTGACGTTTCGGTAGATGTAAACGGCCAAATCTGCATGTCGCTCGGTGGCGTAATCCGTGAAGACGTTCACTGGTTACCAAGACTTGGCTTCGAGTTCATATTAACCCCCGATAACAAAGATTTCTCATACTTCGGCTTCGGCCCGTATGAAAGCTATTGCGATGCTTATCACGGCTCGCTTATGGGTTATTATAATTCCAACGTCGATAAGGAATACGTAAACTACGTTCGTCCTCAAGAGCACGGCAACCATTACAACGTGCGCGAATTAAACATCGGCGGCCTTAAGTTTACAGGTAAAACCTTTGAAGCAAACGTTTCAAATTACGATGCCGAAATGCTCGAAGCGGCAAACCACACCGACGAGCTTAAGTCCGACGGTAACGTTCACCTCAGAATAGACTATAAAGATTCGGGTCTTGGCTCCAACTCTTGCGGTCCCGTTCTTTTGGAAAAATACCAGTTTGGCGATAAGCAAATTGTATTTGAATTCAAAATCAGTCCGGTAAAATAGTAATGAAATTAAAGGGAACTTACGTTATAAAAGAAATTGCGGGTGAAACCGTAGCCATACGTGTAAATAACGATATAGCCGACCTTCGTGGCGCTATATCGTTAAAGGGCAGTGCCGAAACAATGTTTTCGGCTCTGCTTAGCGGCGCTCAAAAGGAAGATATTGTAAAACTTTTGGTGGAAACCTACCACGTTCCCGAAGAAGCCGCAAAAAACGATACCGAGGCATTCTTAACAACCCTTAATAGCAATAATCTTCTGGAAGGTTATATGTAATGCAAAAACAAAATCTTTACTCAATGGAAGAACTTGTCCCCGTTATGACGTCCTTTTTCGCCGAAGGCAAAAAGGTAATGGTTACGGCGGTTGGCAACAGTATGTTGCCGCTTATTAGGAACCGTAAAGATTCAATAGTTCTTACGGCCTATGAAGGCTCACAACTTAATATCGGCGATATGGTTTTCTATAAAAGAAAAGATGGAAAATATGTTTTGCACAGAATTGTAGACGTGGCGCAGGACGGTAGTTTTATCATTCTTGGCGACAACCAGACCGTAACCGAAAAGGGCATAAAAAAAGACCAGATTATAGCCCTTCCCACAGCAATAATCCGTGGCAAAAAAACGGTATCTGTAACTTCGGGGGAATACTTGCGTTACAAAAAAATCTGGACACGTTCGGTGGTTTTAAGAAAACTTCACGAAAAATATTTTAATTTAAAAAACCGTATCGTTAAAAAATTTAAAAGAACATTCAAAATATAAAAAAATACCGCAACAAAAGTTGCGGTATTTTTTTATTTTAACATTTCTATAAGCTCGGGCAGACATTTTTCAAAACGAACCCCGTACCAGTGCTCGGGCTCGGTTTCTTTAATGCACAAAACGGTAAAATCTGCGGCAATTTTGGCCGCCTCGAAAATATCTTTTCCGTTTATATATGCGCCCGTAAAGGCCGAAGCATAAACGTCGCCGGTACCGTGGCTGCCAAGCCCTATTTTTACGTGCTCGTAATACCTTATACCGTGCCCGTCGTATACGGCAACACCGGTGGTGCCGTTCTTTACTCCAACACCCGTAAGCACAATTTTAGCGTTAAACTCTTTTTTAAGCGCCGAAATTAATTCTTCTACGTATTCTTTATCGAAACTATTTTTATAAGGAAGGCCCGTAAGTAAGCAGGCTTCAGTAATGTTTGGAAGAATAATGTCTGCGGCATGGCACAGTTCCTTCATAGCGGCAACGTATGAATCGTCAAAGCCGGTATAAAGCTTTCCCGAATCGGCCATAGCCGGGTCTACTATTTTAGCGCCGTCGGGCATAAGTAAACTGTTCATAATATCTTTTACAAGCGCCACCTGCCTTAAGTTGCCCAGGTACCCCGTGTAAACGGCCGAAAAGTTTATGCCTTGGTTTTCCCAGGATTTTCTTATTTTAGGCATTTCATCTGTAAGGTCGCAAAAGGTAAATTCGCTGAATGCAGTGTGGTTAGAAAGCACCGCAGACGGAAGAATGGCCGTTTCTACTCCGCAGGCCGACAAAATGGGCAAAGCTACCGTAAGGGAACACTGTCCAACACAGGAAATATCTTGAATTGTAAGTATTTTTTTACACATTTGTTTTCACCACAAGAATTATACTTAAAGCAAGGTTATATGTCAACTAATTGTTTGCACTGTAGAAGGCTTCAAACAAGCCGTCGGAAATTTTTTTCATAACCTTTTCGTCAACCTTAAGCACCTGTCTGTCGTAGGTAAAAAGTCCGTTGGTTTCGTCTTCAACGTCGCTGACCTGGGTAAGCACCGTAGCGCAAAGCCCCTGCTCTTTAATATTTGCAACTATTTCGTCTAAATATAGCTTTTCAATTGCCGAGTTCAAGTCTTCCTTATTGCTGAAGAACCTATAACCGTAAGTGTCTTTTGTATTGAAAACGTGTGAAGGTACCTTGTATGAATAACCGCCGAATTCCGAAAGCACTAACGGTCTGCCATCATTTTTAAGCTTTACGGGTTTAAAATATACGTGTTCGCTAAGTACGTCGCTTTCGCCCGTTTGGAACCAACCCGACGTAGCGTCAATAATACGTGTAGGCTCAAGCTCCTTTACCATATGGTATATGTTTACGGCATCGAACTGTCCCCAACCTTCGTTAAAAATGGTGTAATAGCAAACGCAAGGGTAGTTGTATAAAAGCTCTAAGGTTTTCTTGGTGTCGTTTATAAAGTGTTCTCTTCTTTTTTTGCCGGCACTGTGCGAAATTCCTTTTTTAAACAGTACAGTCGGCAGTGCAGTATCAATTAAAAAGCTGTATTTTCCGCTGTTTACAAGGTCCTGGAAAACTATCATTCCGTATTTATCGCAGTAATAATAGAAAAGCGCAGGTTCAATTTTAATGTGCTTTCTAAGCATATTAAAACCAAGTTTTTTCATAGTAAGAACATCGTTTTTAAAGCCTTCTTCGCTATACGGCAAATATATTCCGTCGCTGAAATAGCCCTGGTCTAAAAGGCCGTGGAAAAAGTAGGGCTTACCGTTTAAAAGTATATTTTTACCGTCTGCCGCAATAGTTCTGAGCGCAAAGTAAGAATCAACCTTATCTTCACCCGAAACAAGTGTGAAGCTGTAAAGGTTAGGCTCTTCGGGACTCCAAAGTTTCGGGTTTTCAACCTGAAGTCTGAAGCTTTCGCCACTGAAAGAATATTCTTTACCTTCGAAAATAACGCTTTTTTCTTCTTTACCACCTGTAACTAAAAGGTCAATACCGGTTAGGTCGGGTGTAATTTTAACCGATTCAATATATTCGTCGGGCACCTGCTCAAGCCATACCGTTTGCCAGATTCCGCTTACCTGGGTGTACCACATGCCACCGCGCTTTTCGCGTTGCTTACCGTAGGCAAGCTCGGTGTCAAGTCGGTCAACAACCTTAACGGTAAGGGTGTTTTCGCCCGAAACCAACTGTTTTGTTATATCAAATTCAAAGGGCAAATACCCACCTGTGTTTGCGCCTACAAAAACACCGTTTACAAAAACATCGCATTCGGCATCAACTGCGCCGAAATGAAGAAGGGTTCTTTTGGTGCTTTCGGTGCAGAAAGTTCTGCTGTAAACCAAAACGTCGTTTTTCTTTTTGCAAAAGCTGAAACCCGAAAGGTCCGATTCCACGGGGAAGGGAACTGTAATTTCACCGCTTTTTACTGTTTTGCCCTTTCTTAAAACTTCAAGCTTCCACTTTCCGTTAAGGCAAAGGTAAGAATCTCTTTTAAACTGCGGTCTTGGGTATTCGCTCCAAGGCACTTCGGTTTTTTCTTCTTCAAACGGAGTATAAAGCCTTTCAAATTTCGGTTTTTGCTTTTTGAATATAACCAAAATTACGGGCAATAGAGCCAAAAGTGCAATAAGCGCCGCCAAAAAGATGTTTTCGTTTGGTAAAAACGAGGTCGTACCGTCGTTGTTTACAATAACATCTGCGTTTTTAAGCACGTTGGCACCTATCATCGGGCCAACGACACCGGGAATAAGCACCTGCGAAAAAATTCTAAGACCCTGGAACATACCTGCCTTATTTTCAGGAGTGTAATCACGTATCATTGCTCCAAAAACGGCCATTCCGGCAAGGTAACCGCACATCATTAAAAGCGAACCTATAAAAACGGGAAGGGTGGTTTTGGTTAAGAATAAAACCACGTAGCCGAGCGACAGCCATATTAAAGCAAGTACGGCCGAAAATTTAAAGCCTTTTTTATCGTAAACCTTACCCCAAAAAGCCGTTACAACCGAAGCCACAATAATAGCCGGCGCCATAATGAAGACGTAATTTGCCATGGCTAAGCTTTTCTCATAATAAATAATAAGGTAGGGCATAAAAATCTGAATTGAAATATTAAAAATTGTAAAAGCGCCAAGAACAATATAAAGTATAGGGTTAGCCTTAACGGTTGCGGGCTTAAACCCGTAAAAAATGCAAGACAAATAATTCTCTTTAACAGGGGGATTATTGGTATCTTTAATAAGGAATATTCCAATAATACCAACCGCCAAAACAACAATACCTATAATAGAGAAAATAATAGACCAGCTGTCGCTCTTCTCTAAATCGAAGAACATAAAAGAACCGAAAACCACTAAAATTGCAACAAGCGGCATCATGGCGTTTATTCCTTCTACAGAGCCACGGTTGGTTTCGTCGGTAGAATCGGTAATCCAGGCGTTAAAGGCGGCATCGTTTGCGGTAGAGCCGAAAAAGGTCATAACACAGTCTAAAATAATAACAAGCGAAACACCTACCGATGCGGCCGAAACTGCAGCAGGGAACAGGGCGTTTATAATATCAAGCCTTAAAAACACAAAGCTGAAAATTGAAATACCCCAAAGAATATAACCGGCGCAAATGAACAGCTTTCTTTTGCCAATACGGTCGGAAAGTGCGCCCATAAAAACGGTTGTAAGGGTTGCGGCAACGGCCGAAGCGGCCACCATAGCCGAAATGTCTGCGGCAGATGCGTTGAACATTTTGTAAATAAATACGTTGAAATACATGTTTTCAACAACCCAGGCAACCTGACCTATAAGGCTAAAAAGGGTAATTGCGCACCAAAAACCTGCCGATAATTTAGTTTTCATAATATCACTACCTTCTTTTTTTGCTGAAAATAAGTTCGCTTGGAAGCTGCGCTAAAATTATTGCGCAGAACATAATAACACAGCCAACGCCTTCTTTAAACGTAAGCCTTTCACCAAGTAATACTGCGGCAGATAAAACCGCAAAAACCGACTCGAAGCTCATAGTAATTGCGGCAACCGTTGGGGCGGCATATTTTTGCGCCACAACCTGAAGGGTGTAGGCAACTCCGCTTGAAAAAACGCCGGCGTAAACTATTGGGAACCAGGCCGCCAGAAGACCCGACGGCGTGGGCTGTTCAATAATAATTGCCGGCAGTAAGGAAAGCAGACCAACCGTTAAAAACTGAATGGCCGATAAAAGCATAGGGTCGGTGCCCTTAACGTATTTATCAATAGCCATAATCTGCAGTGCGTAAAACACGGCGCAAACAAAAACTAGTGTGTCGCCAAGCGAAAATGCCGCCGTACCGTTCATGCAAAGCATGTAAAGGCCTACCGTTGCAAGCAAAACTGCAACCCAAAGGTTAATTCCAAGTTTTTTCTTTAAAAACAGACTGAATAGCGGCACAAAAATTACGTAAAGCGTTGTTATAAAGCCTGCCTTGCTAACACTTGTAAACAAAAGCCCGTACTGTTGCAGTGCCGAAGCAATTCCAAGGAAAAGTCCGCAAAAAACACTTCCGGGTAAAGCCCTTTTAATTTCAGTTGAAAGCGGTGTGCCCGACAGGTCGGGTTCGGCTGATTTTTTTCTTTTATATATAATAATAGGAAGAAGCACAATTCCGCCAAGTAAAAATCTTACCGACAAAAATGTGAGTGGCCCCACGTAATTCATACCGTCTGTCTGGGCCACAAAAGCGCTGCCCCAAATTAAAGCGGTAAGCAGCAGTATAAGCGTTCCTTTTAAGTTTCCGTTGCTCATATTATATATTACGCACTCCCACCTTGGCTTCAATATTTGTTTTGCCACCCACCTGTGTTCTGAAGTAGTAAAAAGTTTCGCCGTTTTCCGCTATTTCGGGGGCACTTATATAAATATAAACCGTGCTGTCAAGCGGCGCTTCACTAATGTAATTCATAAGGCAGGAACTCATATATATATTACAGCGGTTCGGAATGTAGTCGAACAGCATATCAAAATATTTCGTGTTGTTTAAGTGAAAGTTTCTGTCAACGTCCGAATACTTTATATTTTTGCTTCCGCAAAGAGTCAAATCCAAATCTTTCGGAAATCTGAAACGGTGGGGGAACGATAATTCTATTTCTTCTGCTGTGCCGTAGCCATCAACACTGAAATCGGTACCCTTTATAAGCTTGCCTTGGCTAACGTCAACCAGCGCCCAAATAGAAAGGGCTTTTGCAACGGTTTCGCCGTTTGCTTCAATTACGTAGCTTCTTGGGAAAGAAACGTTTTTAGAAGGGGTTGCCCAGGTAGAAACGGTTATTCTTTCGTATTCTTTTAAAGGCCTTAGGACTTCAACGGCGGTTCTGCTGACAATAAAGCTTAAGCCTTTTCCTAAAAGTTCTTGATATGTAGGGCCGCAAACAAGCATATTGCGGTCAACAGACTCCATCATATACTTTACAATTGCCGTAGGCGTAGCCAAACAGTTGGTATCAATGTCGTGCGCACCAACGATTGTTTCAAGCTTGAATGACATATTGCTTCACTCCAAATTTTTTAAAATATTTTAACATAAAACTTGTAAAAAGGAAAGCAAATTGTTATAATATATACAGAACAAGATGTTCCCATGCCAATTGTCAACTTTAACAAAAAGAATGGCGCTAATTTGTGCACATATTTCATCTTCTAAAGTCTTGACAAACGAAAACGGGAATGATATAATGGTGTAAAATATGAGAGGAATATGTTCCTTTTTAGTTTTGCGTCGCTTGGTTGACGCACCACAATTTTATTTATATAAGGTCATAAGGAGGAATTTTTTATGAAAAAGTTCATTGCTCTCGCACTTACCCTTGCTATGTTGGTAAGCTGCCTTGTTTTTACAGCATCCGCTGAAAGCGGCGTTGTTGTTGCACTTCAGGGTCCTGCTACCGCACAGGCAGGCGAAACTTTCCAGGTTGAAGTACGTGTAACCGACGCTAACAAAGTTGTTGGCGGTGTTCAGGGTGTTATCGATGTTACCGGCGCTACCGTTGTAGACGTTCAGGTTAACAGCGAACTTCAAAACTGGAACAAAACCACAGACAACACAACTATTTACAAAACAACCGACAACGACATTACCTTCGCTGCTCTTAACAGCCTTGCAGACGATACTCACGCAACTCGTCTTTGGTTCAAGGTTACATATCAGGTAGTTGCTGAAGATGCTGTTTCTGTTAACCTTAAAGACGTTAAGGTTTCCGACAAGTCTGCAGCTCTCATCAATGACGTAGCTACTTCCGATGTTGCTATCACTGTTGTTGACCCTGTATCTGACCCCGTTGTAACTCTTAACGGTATGGGTATGCTCCAGGGCACTGACAATGTTGAAGAACAGGCTCTTATGGTTAATGCAGGCGTTTCTTTCCCCAACAAAGCAGACATCGCTGAATTCGGCGTAGTTTTCTATCCCACATCTCTTCTCGGTGGTGCAGAACTCACCGTTAATACTTCCGGCGCTGTAATTGCTAAGGTTACCAAGGAAAACACCGCTCTCTTCAATAGCATTGTAGATGCTGAAGACGCAACATTCAACGGTCTCTTAATGTTCGGTTTCTCTTCCAAGACTAATGCTCTTAAGTTCCTTGGTACTAAGGTTACCGCTCGCGTTTACTACAAGACAACTGAAGGCGATGTAGTTTACTCTTCCAACAACACCGTTGGCAACGGCGAAAGCAACAAATACATTAAGAGCGGTACAGCTAAGAAGGCTGGTCTTAACGTTCTTCTCGATAACGGCGCAAAAATCACCGACCACACCGACAAAGATGCTTACGATGCAGCAGTAGCAGGTCTCAGCACCTCTAACGCAGATTGGGAAGCAAACCGTGAATACGTACTTAAGTATGTAATCGCTAGCCTTAACAAATAAGAAAGGGGTTGAAAGTAACAATGAAAAAAGCATATATTCAGCCCGAGGCAGAAATTTTATCACTCGCATCTTTAGATGATTTTCTTGTAGGTTCTACCGGTAGTGAAGCTGGCGACGGTTTCGTAGGCGACGGCGACGATTGGGACGACGATTGGACCTAAGGTAAAGTTATGTTAAAAAGAATTATAGCTATAGTTCTTGCTCTGTTGCTTGTATTCTCTTTTGCAGCATGCAAAAAAGATAAAACCGACGGTACTTCATCAGTAATTACCGACTCTAATCCTACTCAAGATTTCGATAACGACGAGTGGGATGAAGGCGAAGACCTTACAGATGAAGAAAAAGAAGAACTTGAAGAACTCTGGAACGATATCGTTAATAACGGAGGGGCAGAAA
Source organism: Clostridia bacterium (assembly GCA_017381035.1). Lineage (GTDB taxonomy): Bacteria > Bacillota > Clostridia > Oscillospirales > Acutalibacteraceae > SFWF01. Next base: position 19,376 of record JAFOCW010000003.1, read on the forward strand.
TAGTTGGAGGAGATACTTCTTCAACCGGCTCTGATACTCAGTCTTCTCAAGTAGATTCTTCCGCAGACACCGGCTCTACAGATAGCAGCAATGCAGAACATGGAAACTCATCTGAAGCATCATCTGAATTATCAGGTGAAGTAGTTTCAGGCGATGTTCCCGGAATTTGGTAAATATTATACGTTTATGACCTTTTAGAAAACCTCGAATAATTCGAGGTTTTCTTGTTTTTAAAATAGTTATTGCATAAAAACACATTATGCATTATAATATATTTGTAAGATTTATAAGGGAGTGATAATAATTGAAAAAAGCATATATTCAACCAATTGCTGAGCTTATTAATTTCAGCTCTCTTGAAGATTTTTTGCTCGCTTCTGAAGATAAAGATGATAATCCCCTTGTCCCCGATAATGGCTTAGAAGGCTCCGAAGGTGAAATTAAACCGGGCGACATTCCTGGAATATGGTAAATTAAACTCCGAATTTTTCGGAGTTTCTTTTTTTATAAAAACACTTTTTCCTATTGAAAACGGCGGTTTTATAGGTTATAATATACCTATACTTTTTTTAGGAGCTGTTATGATTACTGCAGGAT
>JAFOCW010000042.1 GCA_017381035.1 Clostridia bacterium
GAAACAGTATGCCAAGTTTTGAAATTGAACATAAATTTCTAATAAAAAAGCCAAGCGAAGATATGCTTTTGTCGCTCCATAACATACGTGTTTTAAATATTTCTCAAACCTATACAACCCTTGGCGCCAGAGCCAGAAAAATTGAAGAAAACGGAAAAACAACCTACATAAAAACGGTTAAAAAGCATATTACCAACCTTGTCCGCATAGAAGACGAGCAAGAAATTACCAAAGCAGAATACGACCAAATGCTTAGCGCTAAAATGGACGGCACCGTAACTCTTAATAAAACAAGATACGTCTACCCCTATAAAAACAAAAAAATTGAAATTGATGTTTTCCCTTTCTGGCAAAATCAAGCCTTCTTGGAAGTAGAGCTTGAAAACGAAAACGATGAGTTTTTTCTGCCACCATTTATTGAAGTTATTAAAGAAATAACCGACGATAAATCTTACAGAAACTTTTCGCTCAGCAAAAAAATTCCAAAAGAAGAAATTTTTTGAAACCTTTAAGGCCTTTCATTTGTGTTAATAGTGAAAGAGGGTGAAGCAATGCATAACAAATTCCCAAACGCCTTGACTATAGAAGACGTTTTCGATAGGTACTGCAATACCGTTTACCGTTTGGCATACGCCAGGGTAGGCAATAAGTACGACGCCGAAGACGTTTTGCAAACGGTTTTTTTAAAACTGCATAAGGCAAACGCAAACTTTTCCGATACCGAGCACCTTAAAGCCTGGCTTTTAAGGGTAACCATAAATTGCTCTAAAAACCTGCTTACGTCAGGCTTTTTCAAGTTTACCGAACCGCTAAGCGACGCCATAACTGCGCCCGAGCACGAAGTAAGCGACGTCTATTTGGCAGTTGCAAAACTTCCCCTTAAGTATCGTACGGCCGTACATCTTCACTATTTTGAAGGCTATTCGGTAAAAGAAATAGCCCAAATCACAAAGTCTAACGAAGCCACCGTCAAAACCCGACTTAAACGGGCAAGGCAGCAGTTAGAACTCGCCCTTAAAGGAGATGAAATATATGTTTAAAGACGAATATATTAAAGCTAACGAAAACATAAATCCCGACGAATCTACCAAAAGATATATTAAAGCAAAACTGTCTGAACCCGCCGAAAAGCCTGCTATAAGGTTTAACTACAATGCCGTTATTGCGGCAGCGCTAAGCCTTGTGTTAGCCTTAGGTGTTATTTTTATTGCCAAAAAACCTTCTTTCGATATTGCCCCTCAAAACCTTCGGCTTAACCAAAAGGTTACCTACCAAACGGTATATAATACCATAAATAATTATTGGAAACAGTATGACGAGTACTTTATGTTAAGGGAAGAAGGCTTTTCCAATATTAAAGGCGACCCAGGCTTTGCAGTAGATAACTCTGCAGATATGGACGACGGCGCCACAACCGGCACGGCTAATACGGGCGAAGCTTCTACCACCAATAATCAGGTTCAGGGTGTAGACGAAGCCGATGTTGTAAAGAACGACGGCAAATATATCTATTCGGTTAAAAACGGTAATATAATAATTACCGATTCTAATGACGGCGACCCAAAAGTAGTAAACAAACACTTCCTTGACCAAAACGACAAGCAGGTAAAAGGCCTTTTTGTAAACGGCAACCGTCTGGCAGTTATTTTAAGCCGTTATTCCGCTTACGAAACAACCGCAAGCCTGCTTATCTTCGATATTACCGATAAAGAAAATATAATTGAAATAGCCAACAAACAGCAGGACGGCTGGTATAATAATGCCCGTATGGTAGGCGGTACCGTATATCTGCTGTCAAGCTACGGGGTCAGAAACGATATTGATAAATCAAATCCCGAAACCTTTATTCCCTGCGTAGACGGCTGCACCGTAAGGGAAGACAACATTTCGTTAATAGAAGACTTCAGCAGCCCCGATTATCTGGTTGTTTCTTCCATAAATATACAAAGCGGTGAAGTTAACGATACTGCGGCGGTACTTGGCGGCGCGCAGAACGTTTACTGCAGTACCGAAAACCTTTACTATACCTTTTCAAAGCAAAACTCTGTCGAAAATGCAGGCGAAGTAACCTATCAGACCGAAACTACCATAGTAAAGCTAAAGCTTGGCGAAAAAATTGAAACGGTTGCTACGGGCAACGTCAAGGGCTACCCCTTAAATCAGTTCTCTATGGATGAATACGGCGGCAACCTTCGTATAGTTACAACGGTCGATATGGCAACCTATACCAAAAGGAATGGCGAGATTATAAGCTATAGCGGCAATGCTGCCACAAAAAATGCCCTTTACGTGCTTGATAATCAGTTAAAGCCCATTGGTGCTATTGAAGACCTTGCCGAAAACGAGCGTGTATATTCGGTTCGCTTCGACGGTACGGTTGGTTATTTTGTAACCTTCCGCCAGACCGACCCCTTGTTTACCGTCGACCTTAAGGACCCTGCAAATCCAAAAATTTTAAGCGAGCTTAAAATTCCCGGCTTTTCGGAATATCTGCACCCCTACGGTGAGGGCAGACTTTTCGGCTTCGGCAAATCTGCCACCGAGCAGGGCAGTGTTACAGGCCTTAAAGTATCTATGTTCGACGTTTCAGACCCCACGGACGTTACCGAACTGCACTTATCTTCGGTTCCTGCCGACTGGTCGGAAGCCAGCGAAGACCATAAAGCAATTATGGTTGATGCAGAAAAAAATATAATCGCCTTCGTAGCAACCGATAAGTACGCCAAAACAAGACTTTTTGTTTATGGCTACAGCGAAGGAAACGGCTTCTTTAAAAGGACCGAAACCTTTATATCTGAAGATGATTTCTATTTTGGCGCACGCTTTATGTGGATTAATAACCACTTCTATATGGTTACAGAAGACGGCGTTATGACCTTCAGCTTAGATACCTTCGAAAAGCTTTCATACCTTCAGTTCTAAGACAAAAACCTCGATGAATTTCATCGAGGTTTTTTGTTTACAAATAGTATAGTGTCGTATCTTTAAAGAATAAAGTCTTTAGCAGGTGCGTATACTCTTCATTTATCTTCAGTAAATTTTATTATATCTTGAACTTTGCAATGCAATATAGAGCAAAGGTCATTAAGGGTAACCGTGCTTATAGGTTTGTTGTGTTTAAGGCGGTCTAAAAGACTTCGGCTAATACCAAATTGATTTATTAATTTGTATGTGGAAATATTTTTTTGTTTTAATGTTTCGTAAAAAGGCTCATAAGAAATCATATATACACCTCATTCTTATGATAAATTCTGCTCTTTAACTTGACAATGCTCGATAAAACGAGTATAATGTGTATATGCTCTACAAACTGAGCATAAAAGGAGGATGTATAAATGAAAAGAATAGTTACATTGTTGATTGCGCTAATACTTGTTATTACGATGAGCGCCTGCGGAGTCGAAACAAACGAGCCCGTTCAATCCGAATCGGATGATATTTCTTCTGTGTTACTGGACGAAAATGAAAGTGATAGCGAAGATACTGCTACTACAAGCAGTATAGAAGAATCATCCGAAGAAACTTCAACTGATGATGGTTGGAGAGATTTCTTGAAAGAATATGAAGAGTGGGCAGATAAATACATTGCTGTTGTTAAGAAGTATAAATCAAATCCGTCAGATTTATCTATACTTACAGAATACACATCTTTAATAACAGAACTTGCAGATTGGACCGAAAGAGCCGATGATTTAAGCAATAGCATAGTTGATGTTAAAGATGCGGCTGAATATTCAGCAGAGTTAGTACGTATTGCAGCAAAAATAGCAGAAGCAGCAGGAGATTTGTAGAATGAGAAGTAAAACATTAATTGTTGCAAATATATTTGCAACTGTTTGGACAGGTATAATGCTGTACTCAGCTATTGCTTTTTTTGCAAAAGGTGGCACAGAATATTTTGTTTTGGCAAATTATGCGAATAGCCTTTTAAATGATTTATTAGGGTCTTTAGAAGAATTGCAGATATTTATGACTTTACTTAACGTGCTTTCTGTTTTCGTTGCTTTACATACGTTTTTATTTACGTTGGCAATTATATTTGGTTGGATAGGCTATATTTGTAAGGGAGCAGGGTTTGCGTTGTCTGCTGCTATTTTATATCTTGTAGGAACGCTACTTTGCCCTATTTTTATTTTGTCGGGTTTGCCTATAATTATTCTGGGTTTTGTTGGACAGGCATGTCAAAGGAAACTAAATAAAGCGCACGAGAATACAGATGTAATTACTTAGATAAAAAACCGCCGAATATTCGGCGGTTTTTTATCTTTATATCTTTATAATCGCAAAGCTGTATGCGTCAAGGGTAAGATTTGTGCCAAAGGGCTTGTTTCCGTAGAGAACCTCGCCACGGGAGAATCTTTCGGGGATTTCTATAGTATCGTCCTTGCACCAACGGTTAACCGCAATAAGCAGTTCGCCGCGGTCATTCTTTCTTGAATAGGCAAGGCTGCCAAGACCCGAAACTATGGGAAGGAACTCTCCGCTTACAAAAACATCGTTTTCACGTCGAAGGGCGCCAAGCCAGGTGTAAAACTCTAAAAGCTCGGCGTCTTCCTTGCCCCAGGGGTAGGTGCCACGGCAGAACGGGTCGCCAAAGCCCTGAAGTCCTGCTTCGTCGCCGTAATAAAGCGACGGTACACCGGGCAGGGTATACTGAATTACAGCCGCTAATTTTTGCTTTGCTTTTGCCAGACGGTATTCATCATCGGTCAATTTAAAACCCGACTGTTCTGCACGGGAATTAGGGTGATTTTTAGTGCCAAGACGAGTAATAAGACGTGCGGTATCGTGGGTGCCAAGGTGGTTCATAAGCACGTCTACCGCTTCTTTCGGGTAGTTTTCAAGAATGCTTAAAACCGTTTTTATTAAATCTTTTCCGTCGCCGCCGCTGACGTATTTAATAATGGCTTCGGCAAAGGGGTAATTCATAACCGAATCGAGCTGGCGGCCCCTTAAGTATCTGCGTCTTACACCGTAACTGATTTTATTGGTTGCGTCTTCCCAAACTTCACCAAGTAAAAAGCCGTCAGTGTTTTCGGCCTTAATGGCAAAACGGATTTTATCTAAAATACTGTCGGGCAGTTCGTCGGCGACGTCAAGCCGCCAACCCTTAACGCCTTTTCGCATCCAGTGCCGTATAACGCCGTTTTCGCCCGTAATATACTCTTCAAAGGAAGGGTCTTCTTCAATAGTTTCGGGAAGTGTGGACACACCCCACCAGGAATGATAATCATTCGGCCAGTTTTTAAATTTAAACCAATTAAAATAGGGTGAGCCTTTATCTTTATATGCGCCGCCATTACCGTAGCGGCCGTATTTATTAAAGTAAACGCTGTCGTCGCCCGTGTGGGAAAACACGCCGTCTAAAACTACACTAATACCAAGTTTTTCGGCCTTTTTGCATAACTCTTCAAGGTCTTTTTCATTTCCAAGAAGGGGGTCTATTTTCATATAATCAGCCGTATTGTATCTGTGGTTGGAGTGGGCTTCAAAAATAGGGTTCAAGTAAATACAGCTAACGCCTAAAGATGCAAGATAGGGCAGTTTTTCGGTAACGCCCAAAATATCTCCGCCAAAGTAGTCATTTCCAAGCGAGCAGGCACCGTTTCCTTGGCGGTGTTCGGGCTCTGCGCTCCAGTTTTCGCAAAGGTAGCGGTCGGCAGGCACGTCGGCTTTATTTTTACCCGAATTATTAAAGCGGTCGGGGAAAATTTGGTAAATAATGCCGCCCTTTAACCAGGAAGGTGTGGTGTAGTCTTTGTCGTAGCAGGTAAGCTGCCACCATTCACCTTCACTCCCAACAACGCCAATTCCTTCACTATTTTTGGTAACCGAAAACTCACCGTAATCACTTGTGTAGCAGAATTTGTAAAAATAAAGACCGCTATCAAAGCTAATGTCTATTTCATAAACCCTGTAATCTTCTATTAAATCTGTTGGGGTAAGCTTGTGCCAAGAGGCGTTTTCGCCGTCGAGCCTTATGCATAAAAAGGCTTCGTGTACCTTTGCGTCAAGATGCAGCAAAAGCCGTAGCTTCAAACTTTCGCCTGAAGCCACAGCTCCGAATTTAGATTTATATAGGGTGCTAAGTGAATTATACGGATAATACACAGTGAAAACTCCTGATTATTTTAAAGAGGTAAGACCCCAAATATCTCTTGCGTAGTCGTCAATAGAACGGTCGGCCGCAAATATGCCCGAAGCGGCAATGTTTTCAAGCGACATTTTGTTCCATTTTTCGCGGTCTGCATAAAGCTCGTTTACCTTGTTGTGTGCATTGCAGTAGTCTGCAAAATCGGCCGAAGCCATATAGTAGTCTACGTTTGTAAACGTGCGGTAAAGGTTTTCAAAGCTCTTGCCGTCAATGCCACGGCCAATAAATTCAAGACACTCTTTAAGAAGTGCGTTGTTTGCAATATATTCGGCAGGGGAGTAACCCTTCTTGCGAAGCGCCATAACTTCGGGTGTATGCATACCGAAAATAACAATATTATCGTCGCCAACGGCTTCGTGGATTTCTACGTTTGCGCCGTCTTCGGTACCAAGGGTAATGGCGCCGTTCATCATAAATTTCATATTACCCGTACCGCTGGCTTCGGTGGAAGCCAGTGAAATCTGTTCGCTTATTTCGGCGGCAGGTATCATAAGTTCTGCCATTGTAACCCTGTAATCTTCAAGGAAGAAAACCTTAAGCTTATCTTTACAGTCGGGGTCCTTGTCAATTACGTTTGCAAGGCAGGAAATCATTTGAATAATTTGTTTTGCAAGCAAATAACCGGGAGCCGCTTTTGCACCGAAAATATAAGTCTTGGGTGTGAAGGGTGCGCCGGGGTTATTTTTAATAAACAGATAATCGCTTATAATATGAAGCACGTTAAGGTGCTGACGCTTATATTCGTGTAAGCGCTTAACCTGCATATCGAAAATAGAATTCGGGTTTAATACAACGCCTGTTTGAGCCTTAACGTATTTAGCGAAACGTTCCTTGTTTGCAAGTTTAATAGCTTCAAGCTGTTTAAGAACAGCCTTATCGTCCTTGAAATCGCGAAGCTTTGCAAGCTCTGACGCATCCTTAATAAAGCCGTCGCCTATAAGGTTGGTAATAAGGTCTGAAAGCTTGGGGTTAGATTGGCAAAGCCATCTTCTGTGGGCAATACCGTTGGTAACGTTTGTAAATTTTTCGGGTGTTACCTTGTAGTAATCGTTAAATAAGCTGTCTTTAAGAATTTCGCTGTGAAGGCGTGAAACACCGTTTACGTGGTGGGAAGCGATAACCGAAAGGTTGGCCATTTTAACCACACCACCCGAAATAACTGCGGTGCGTTCAACCAAAGCGGCATCGCCGGTTTTTTCGTACATATCGTGGCGGAAACGGTTGTC
>JAFOCW010000043.1 GCA_017381035.1 Clostridia bacterium
AAAAGGACTTCCTGTAAGAGGTCAGCGCAGCAAGACAAACGCTCGTACTCGCAAGGGTCCCAAGAAGACCATTGCAAACAAGAAGAAATAATTAGGGAGGTAAGGATATAATGGCTACTAAGACAAAGGCAACTGCTACTCGCAGACGCCGTGAGAAAAAGAACATCGAGCGCGGTGCCGCTCATATCCAGTCTACCTTCAACAATACCATCGTAACCATCACCGATACACAGGGTAACGCTCTTTCTTGGGCATCTGCCGGTGAACTTGGTTTCCGTGGTTCCAGAAAGTCTACTCCTTTCGCAGCACAAAGCGCAGCAGAAACCGCTGCTAAGGCTGCTATGGAGCACGGCCTTAAGACCGTTGAAGTTTATGTTAAGGGCCCCGGTGCAGGACGTGAAGCAGCAATTCGTGCATTACAGTCTGCCGGTCTCGAGGTAAGTATGATTAAAGACGTTACCCCGATTCCCCACAACGGTTGCCGTCCTCCCAAGAGAAGACGTGTGTAATTATTGGAGGTGTATTAAATGGCTAGATATACTGGAGCAGTATGCAGACAGTGCCGTCGTGAAGGACAGAAATTGTTCTTAAAGGGCGAGCGTTGTTATTCAGAAAAGTGCTCTTTTACCGTTAGAGCTTATGCACCCGGCCAGCACGGTCAGGGACGCAAGAAGTCTTCCGACTACGGTCTCCATCTCCGTGCAAAGCAGAGAGCAAGACGTTTCTACGGTGTTGCAGAGCATCAGTTCCGTCATTATTACGAGATGGCAGTTAAGGCACAGGGTATGACAGGTACAAACCTTCTCCGCATCCTTGAAAGCCGTCTTGACAATGTTGTTTACAGAGCAGGTTATGCTTCTTCTCGTGCAGAAGCTCGTCAGCTCGTTGGCCACGGCCATTTTGAAGTAAACGGACACAGAGTTGACATCGCTTCTTATCTTCTTAAGGCTGGCGACGTTATCACCGTTTGCGAAAAGGCTCGTGCTACCGATAAGATTAAGGCTGTTGTAGAAGCTAATTCTGCTAAGCCCGTTCCTGAATGGCTTGCTGTAAATCGCGATGCTTACGAAGTTAAGGTTAACAACCTTCCCGAACGTGAGCAGATTGAAGCACCCGTTGAAGAACAGCTTATCGTTGAGTTCTATTCTAAGTAATAGACAAACATTCAAACAATCTTTAATATCAATCCGCATAAGATATTTAAGATTTAAAAAATTATATGCGGAGAATGGAGCTTTTAAATGATAGAAATTGAAAAGCCCAGAATTGAAACACTGGAGTTATCTGAAAACGGCACATACGGCAAATTCGTTATGGAACCCTTAGAGCGCGGCTACGCAACCACACTCGGAAACAGTATGAGAAGAGTTCTTCTCTCTACTCTTCCCGGCGCAGCTGTTACTACCGTTAAAATCGACGGTGTTGTTCATGAGTTCACAACCATCCCCGGCGTTAAAGAAGATGTAACCGAAATCATCCTTAACATTAAGGAACTCATTGCAAAAATGCATTGCGACGAGGTTAAAACCGTTTATATCGACGCTGTTGGCCCCTGCGAAGTTACCGGTGCCTCTATAAAGACCGATTCAGAGGTTGAAATTCTTAACCCTGAGCAGCATATTGCTACTTTAGGCGAGAATGCAAAGCTTAATATCGAAATGACCGTAGCTAAAGGTCGCGGCTATGTTCCCTCTGAAGGCAACAAGCCTGCAACCAATGTAATTGGTGTTATTCCGATTGACTCAATATACACTCCCGTTGTAAAGTGTAACTTTACTGTTGATGATACCCGTGTAGGCGGTGCTATCGACAAGGGACGCCTCACATTAGAGGTTTGGACCGACAGCTCTATTAAGGCTAACGAAGCAGTGTCTCTTGCTGCACGTGTTCTTATCGAGCATTTCGGACTCTTCCTCGGCCTTTCCGAAGCTGTTGCCGAAGGCGAAAGCATTATGGCAGAAAAAGGCAATACAGAACGTGAAAAGGTTCTTGATATGACTATCGAAGACCTCGACCTTTCTGTACGTTCCTTCAACTGCTTAAAGCGTGCCGGAATCAACACTGTTGAAGACCTTACCAACAAAACTGAAGAAGATATGATGAAGGTAAGAAATCTTGGCCGTAAATCTCTTGAAGAGGTTATTGCAAAGCTCGCAAGCTTTGGCTTCTCTTTAAAGAAGGGCGACAACGAATAATTCGTTCACCCCGAACAGAAATTAAGTTCAATATGTATTTTTAAAACGCGGCGAAATGGTAAAGCGCTTTGCTTTACCATGCCCGTAAGACTAAGGAGTGAAATCAATGCCAGGAACTCGTAAACTCGGTAGAACTAGCGACCACAGAACCGCTATGCTTCGCGCAATGGTTACCTTCCTTTTAGAGCACGGCAAAATCGAGACAACCGTTACTCGTGCTAAGGAAGTACGCGCAATGACCGAAAAATATATTACACTCGCAAAAACTGACAGTCTTACTTCTAAGCGTCAGGCTATGGCCTTCATTACTAAGGACGAAGTTGTAAAGAAACTTTACACCGAAATCGCTCCCAAGTATGCTGATGTTACCGGCGGTTATACCCGTATTACTAAAACAGGTCCCCGTCGTGGCGATGCAGCTGAAATGGCTATTATCGAGTTAATCTAATTAATACTTTAGGTATAATCCTCACATCATTAGGCAGAAATCTGTCTTATGATGTGGGGATTATATTTTTATTTGTGTATATCTTGAAAAAATGTTAAAACTGATATATACTTATATAGATAACTAATTAGGAGAAATTTATGAAACTTTATAAGTCGGTTTTAAAGAAAACGGAAGAATACAATTATAAAAAGGGAATAACCCGTATAACAACAGACTGCAGCGCATATAAAGCCTGCAAAGTCCTTTACTATTTGTCGTTTATATGGTTTATGGTTTTTCATGGCCTTTACATATTAAGCAATACAACCGCCTTCTTCTTTTACGAAGCTGCCGCTAAAAACATACATAAAGAGCTTTTTATTACGTCTATAATCGTTTTAATCTTTATGGTGGCAGGAATAGTGTTTGTCAAGAAAAAATGGCACATACCCGCATTTGCCGTAACGCTTGTTTCTGGCGTTGCCCAAATAACCGTGCTTAACGGTAACGATAACGTGTCCCTTGCCTTTTTAGAACACGGTTTTCTGTCAAACAAGTTTTTCTGGTACCACCACGCGCCCATCATTCTTTTAAACCTGTTTGTGCTTATACAGTTTGCTATAGGCATTATCGCTAAAATTCAACTTAAGCGCGATTATAACCGTACCCTTGCCAATATGTTTGCAGCATACAGCGAAAACAACCCCAACGTTAGCGATGCCGAGTGGACGGCCCACTTAGAAGAGCTCGACCGCAAGCTTGAAGAAAAGAAGGAAAACTAAATGGCAACCCTTAATATTGTTATGGTAGAGCCCGAAATACCGCAAAATACAGGTAACGTGGCAAGAACCTGCGCCGCAACGGGCGCCAGGCTTCATCTTGTAGGCCCAATGGGCTTTACAATTGACGATAAAAAGCTTAAAAGAGCAGGGCTCGATTATTGGAACTTGCTTGATATAACCTATTACGATAGTTTAGAAGACTTTTTCACTAAAAACAGCGGAGATTTTTTCTTCTTTACCACAAAGGCCCTTCACACACATACCGAAGTAGAATACCCCGATAACGCCTATCTGTTCTTCGGCAAAGAAACCAAAGGCCTTCCCGAAGAGCTTTTGCTGAATAATAAAGAAAAGTGTGTCAGAATACCAATGGTGTCCGACGCCAGAAGCTTAAACCTTTCTAACTCGGTTGCAATCGGGGTTTACGAGGTGCTTCGCCAGTGGAATTACCCAAGCCTTCAGAATTTTGGACAGTTGCACAATTATAAATGGTAAAAAAACCATAATTCATAATAAATTTATATTGCAAAATATTTACTTTTTGTGTAGAATATAAATAGTATGTTTATTTTTTAACAATGTAAATTTTATCATTCGAAAGGACGATTCAAAATGACAGCACTCAACAAAAAAACAGTAGACGATATTAACGTAAAAGGCAAGCGCGTTCTTGTTCGTTGCGATTTTAACGTTCCCCTTAAGGGCGGCGTTATCACCGACGAAAACAGAATTGTTGCTGCTCTTCCCACCATTAAAAAGCTTATTGCCGACGGCGGCAAGGTTATTCTTTGCTCTCACCTTGGTAAGCCGAAGGGTGAACCCAAGCCCGAGCTTTCTTTAGCACCTGTTGCAGTTCGCCTTAGCGAACACTTAGGCAAGGAAGTTGTTTTTGCCGCTGACGACAACGTAGTTGGCGAAAATGCAAAGGCAGCAGTTGCCGCAATGAAAGACGGCGACGTAGTTCTTCTTCAGAACACACGTTACCGCGCAGAAGAAACCAAAAACGGCGAAGCCTTCTCGGCTGAACTCGGAAGCCTTGCAGACGTATTCGTAAACGATGCATTCGGTGCTGCACACCGTGCACACTGCTCAACCGTTGGCGTTGTTTCCTACGTTGAAGAAGCTGCAGTTGGTTACCTTATTCAAAAAGAACTTAAGTATCTTGGCGGCGCAGTTGAAAACCCCGAACGTCCCTTCGTTTGCATTCTTGGCGGTGCAAAGGTTGCCGACAAGCTTAACGTTATTGAAAACCTTTTAAATAAGGCAGATACTCTTATCATCGGCGGCGGTATGTCCTACACCTTCGCTGTCGCTCAGGGCAACTCTGTTGGTACTTCTCTTGTAGACCTCGAAAAAGTTGACTACTGCAAGAATATGCTTAAAATGGCTGAAGAAAAGGGCGTAAAAATCCTTCTTCCCACCGACACCATGATTACTAAAGATTTCCCCAATCCTATCGATGCACCCGTTGACGCTAAGTGCGTTAAGGTTAATGAAATTCCCGACGATATGATGGGTCTTGACATCGGAACCGAATCTGCAAAGCTCTTCGCAGAAGAAGTTAAAAATGCTAAGACTGTTGTTTGGAACGGACCTATGGGCGTTTTCGAAAATCCCGTTTTTGCAAACGGTACCTTATCTGTAGCTAAGGCTCTTGCCGATACAGACGCTATTACTATCATCGGCGGCGGCGACTCTGCAGCTGCAGTTAACAACTTAGGCTATGGCGATAAAATGAGCCATATCTCTACCGGTGGCGGCGCTTCCCTTGAATTCCTTGAAGGTAAAGAACTTCCCGGCATTGCTGCTATGAACGATAAATAATTAAGCGAATACGCCTCCCTGTACCCAGGGAGGCTATCGTACTGTAATAAAGGAGAAATTAAAATGAACAAAGCTACAAGACGTGCAGTTATCGCAGGTAACTGGAAAATGAACAATACCCCCGCACAGACTACCGCTCTTATTAACGAAATGAAACCCCTTGTTGCAGGCGCAGACTGCGACGTAGTTCTTTGCGTACCCTACGTTGATATTGCCGCTGCAGTAGAAGCTGCAAAGGGCTCTAATATTAAAATCGGCGCCGAAAACGTACACTTCAAGGCTTCGGGCGCATATACCGGCGAAGTTTCTGCCGAAATGCTTACCGCTTGCGGCGTTGAATACGTTGTTATCGGCCACAGCGAAAGAAGACAGTACTTCGGCGAAACCGATCAGACCGTTAACCTTCGCACCCTTGCCGCTGTAAACGCTGGCCTTACCGCTATTGTTTGCGTTGGCGAAACCTTAGAACAAAGAGAACTCGGTTATACCGAAACCCTTCTTAAGTATCAAACCAAAATGGCGCTTACTAACGTAACTGCAGACCAGCTTAAGAATATTATCGTTGCTTACGAACCCGTTTGGGCTATCGGCACAGGCGTTACCGCTACTGCCGACCAGGCCGACGAAGGAAACGGCTTTGTTCGTGAAGCTATTGCTGAAATGTACGGCAAAGACGTTGCAGAAACCGTTACCGTTCAGTACGGCGGCTCTATGAACGCTAAAAATGCCGACGAGCTCGTAGATAAGGTTAACGTTGACGGCGGTCTTATCGGCGGTGCTTCCTTAAAGGCTGAAGACTTCAGCATTATTGTAAAAGCTGCAAGCAAATAATGAACTCTTTTAAAGAACTTCACAGCACCGAAATATATTACCCGTCATCAGACGAAATTATGTCGGTACAGCTTAAGTGTCTCGGTAAACTTTATAAGTTCAATAAAACCCGTCCCACACAGCAAAAGAAAAGGCAGGCAATGCTTAAAAGTATGTTTGCTAAAATCGGTGAAAACTGTTATATCGAACCGCCCCTTCATGCAAACTGGGGCGGTCATCACGTATATTTCGGAGACGGAGTGTACGCTAATTTCGGGCTTACCTTGGTGGACGATACCTACATTTACGTTGGCAGTAAAACAATGTTTGGCCCAAACGTTACGGTGGCAACCGCCGCACACCCTATTTTGCCCGAGCTCAGAGCCAAAGCGTATCAGTACAACCTGCCCGTAAAAATAGGCGAAAATTGTTGGATTGGCGCCGGCGCAGTAATTCTTCCCGGTGTAACCATAGGCGACAATTCGGTTATCGGCGCAGGAAGCGTTGTTACCAAAGACGTTCCGCCTAACTGTGTGGCTGTGGGCAACCCTTGTAAAGTTCTTCGTGAAATAGGGGAACGTGATAGGGAATACTACTATAAAAATAAGAAAATTCCTAAAGATTTATTATCAGGAGAATAATATGAAAAAACCTTTAGTTTTAACCATTATGGACGGCTTCGGCTTTAACGATAATAACGACGTTAACGCAATTTATGCCGCAAAAACACCCAATTTAGACGAAATCTTTGCACAGTGCCCCACCACCCAAATCGGCGCTTCGGGTATGGACGTTGGCCTTCCCGACGGACAAATGGGTAACAGCGAAGTTGGCCACACCAATATTGGCGCAGGCCGTGTTGTTTACCAGGAACTTACCCGTATTACCAAGTCTGCAAAAGACGGCGATATGAAAAATAACGAAGCACTTGTAGCCGCTATTGAAAACGTTAAGAAAAACGGCTCGGCCCTTCACTTAATGGGCCTTTTGTCCGACGGCGGCGTACACAGCCATATCGAACACCTTTACGCCCTTGTTGAAATGGCAAAAGCTGCAGGTGTTAGTGAAATTTACATTCACGCACTTCTCGACGGCCGCGACGTTCCCCCTGCTTCTGCGGCAGATTTTATTGCAGCCGCTAACAACAAATTTAATGAACTCGGCGCAGGTAAAATTGCAACCGTTATGGGCCGTTTCTACGGAATGGACCGTGATAACCGTTGGGACCGTGTTGAAAAGGCCTATGCCGCACTCGTTTACGGCGCAGGCATTGTTACAGATAATGCCGAAGCCGCAGTTCGTGCTTCCTACGAAACTGTAGATGCAGACGGCAAAAACTTAACCGACGAATTCGTGCTTCCCACCGTGGTTGAAGGCACTAAAAGAATTGCCTCGGGCGACAGTGTTGTTTTCTTCAACTTCCGTCCCGACCGTGCACGTGAAATTACACGTACCTTCGTTGACCCCGATTTTACCGGCTTCGAAAGAAAGGGCGGCAAGCTCGACCTGTTCTACGTTTGTATGACCCAGTACGATGCTTCTATGCCAAATGTAGAAGTTGCATACAAACCGCAAAGCCTTAAAAATACTCTTGGCGAATACCTTAGCGAAAAGGGTCTTACCCAGCTTCGTATTGCCGAAACCGAAAAATATGCTCACGTAACCTTCTTCTTCAACGGCGGTGTTGAAGTAGAATATAAGGGTGAAGACAGAATTCTTGTTAAATCGCCCGCTGTTGCAACCTACGATATGCAGCCCGAAATGTCGGCTGAACCCGTTTGCGACAAGGTTTGCGAAGCTATTGAAAGCGGCAAGTACGACGTTGTTATTCTTAATTTCGCAAACTGCGATATGGTAGGTCATACCGGTATTTTTGAAGCCGCTGTTACCGCAGTAGAAACCGTAGATACCTGCGTTGGCAGGGTGGCAGAATCTACTACCAAAATGGGTGGTGTAATGCTTCTTACCGCCGACCACGGTAACGCCGACTGCATGGTAGATACCGACGGCTCACCCTTTACAGCACACACCACAAACCCCGTGCCCTTTGCCGTTATCGGTAAAGACTGCAAGCTTCGTGAAGGTGGTAAGCTTTGCGATATTTCACCCACAATCATTAAGCTTTTAGGTCTTGCTCAGCCCGCCGAAATGACAGGCGAAAGCATTATCATTGATTAATAAAAAGCGACCAACTGCTGTTGGTCGCTTTTTTTGTCGGAGGCTAAGGGCCGAGCGCCAAGGGAACAAATTATTTACAAAAAGTCTTTATTTTTCGGTATATGTGTGATATAATTATCGTGTATAATTATGTGGCGGAAAGGAGTGTCGATATGGTCCTTAAAAAGTTAATAGCAGTTGCCTTGTCGGCACTTATGGTTTTATGTCTTTCGGGTTGCGACGGGCTAATGCTCAACGTAGACGAGCTTTTGCTTTCCCCCAAGCTTGAAGGCGATATGTATCCCGTTCAGCAGGCGCTTGAAGATGCCGTGGGCGACGATATAACCCTTAAATACCCGTCCCTTGGCGAATACCGTTCGGCCTTTGTTTTAAAAGATATTAATGCCGACGGAACAGACGAAGCGTTCGCCTTTTACAGCACCACGTCCGACAGCACCGTTACAATGCATATAAACGTTATTGAAAAAGAGAATAACAAATGGAAAAGCAAGGGCGATTTAAGCCTTGTGGGCACGGGAATTGAAAGCGTTTCCTTCGCCGATTTAAACGGAAACGGCCGGCTTGAAATAATTGTTGGCTGGTATATTTTCGGTACCACCGAAAAGCAGGTTGGCATCTATGAATTCGAAGGTGGCTTTTTAACCCTTCGTGCAATTGAGCCTTATACAAACTTCACATTTGCCGACTTTACGGGCGATATGATAAAAGATATTGTTGTAATTTATCTTAACTCGGCCGAAACGGCAGCAACCGCAAAGCTTTTGTCCCTTTCAAACTCGGGCATTAAAGAAGTTGGCTCGGCAAAGCTAGACCCAGGTGTAAGTTCCTATAACACACCCGTTGTTTCCAAACTGTCCGATAACACGCCCGCCCTTTACGTAGACGCCGTGAAGGGAAGCGGTATGATAACCGAAATAATCTGGTATAAAGACGGCACCTTAAACGGAACCTATAATCCCGAAGCGCCCGAATATTCACCAACCTACCGAAGCGGTACGGTAGTCAGCCGTGATTACGATTCAGACGGAACGGTCGATATACCCCTTACAGAAATTCTTGTGTCCACCGCCCAAATGGCCGATTCCGATAAGGTTTATTACACTAACTGGAGTCAGTTCAGCGGCTCAGAGTTCAGTACGGTGGCATCCGCCTTAATGAACTATTCCGACGGCTACAGCATTACGGTACCGTCGCATATTAAACAAAACCTTCTTGTTATAAGAAAGCTTGAATCAAGAACAAGGTACTTCTACAGCTACAACCAGTCCGAAAATGCCGTAGGAACCGAAATTTTCAGAATAGTAACCGTTTCGGCTGCCGAGTACGATAAAACTACCTATTACGAAAGTGGCTACGTAGAAATCGCACAGACCGAAAATCTTGTTTATCTTATAAAAATAGCGGCCGACAACAACCTTGAACTTACAAATGACGAAATCAAAGCTATGTTTGCGGTACTAAAATAAAGGAGAAAGCAATGAAAAAAATTCTTATAGTTGAAGACGAAGAAGCAATACGCAGCTTCGAAGCAATAAATCTTAAACGTGTTGGCTACACAACCGTAGAAGCAGGCAGCGGCGAAGAAGCACTGCAAATATACGATGCCGAGCCCGATTTCGATATTGCGCTTTTAGATATTTCAATGCCCGGTATGGACGGCTTCACCCTTTGCGAAGAGCTTCGCAAAAGAAGCCAAAAAATCGGTATTATAATGCTTACCGCCAGAACTCAGGAAATGGACAAAATAAGCGGTCTTATGAAGGGCGCAGACGACTATATTACAAAGCCCTTCAGCCCAACAGAGCTTCTTGCTCGTGTAGATTCTTTGTACAGAAGAGTTGGTATGAATACCGAAACGGTAGCCCCCATGTCCGACGAAATCACCCTTGGCGATTTTGTGCTTAACACACGCCGCCATACCCTTACCAAAAGGGGTAAAAACATTGAACTTACTCAGGTTGAGTTCCAAATTATTGAATACTTCTTTTTAAACCCCGATACAGCGCTCGACCGAACCGATATTTTAACAAAGGTTTGGGGCACAAGCTATTTCGGCGAAGAAAAAATAGTAGACGTAAATATTCGCCGCCTTCGTATGAAAATCGAAGACGAGCCATCTTCCCCCAAACATCTTATGACGGTGTGGGGAATGGGCTATAAATGGAATAGCCAAAATTAACTTTTAAATAACAACACAAAGCGAGGTGAAGACAGTGGAAAATATAATTAGTTTTAAAAGCGTGGCATTCAAATGGGTGCTTAACGTCTTTTTAGTTATTTTCTTTATCGTCTTCGCCTTCGAAATAATCTTCGGCGTTTTCATTAATTCTTACTATACAACCGAAATTGAAAAGAAGTCTAAAGAGTATGCCCAAAGCTTTATAACACCGCTTAAAAGCGCACTGCCGGAAAGCTTTGAAGTAACCGCAAAAGATTATTGCGAAAAGTTCGAGCATAAAGATAAAATGGAAATTCAGGTGCTTTCACCAACGGGAGACGTGCTTATTTCCACTTCGGGCTTCGAATTCACCCCTGCTTCTATGCCCGATTTTGAACGGGCTACTGCCGAACAGGCAGGCAGCTTTATAGGCAAAAACACTGTGGGTGAAAGCATTATTGCCGAAACCGAGCTTTTAACCACTAAAGAAGGCAACGTATACGGCGCCGTGCGTTTTGTAGTTTCCTTAAGGGAAGCCGATAAGCATATTTTGATTTCCTGCCTTATTGCCGTTGCAATTGGCGTAGTACTTCTGACCGTAATAGGTTTTTCTGGTCTTTATTTTACAAACTCAATTGTGCGCCCCATAAGAAGCGTTAGCAATATGTCAAGAAAAATTGCTATGGGCGATTTTAATTCAAGAATTGAAATAAAACCCGATAACGAAATTGGCGAGCTGTGCGATTCCATCAACTATATGGCAAGCGAACTTCAACACGCCGAAAACATGAAGAATGATTTTATTTCGTCGGTTTCACACGAGCTTCGTACTCCCTTAACCGCCATTCGCGGTTGGGCCGAAACGGCAAAATATTCTGTAGGCTACGACGAAGAAACCGTTTTAAAGGGGCTTGACGTCGTTTTAAAAGAGTCCGAAAGACTTCACCACCTGGTTGAAGAGCTGTTGGACTTCTCCCGTATGAGAAGCGACCGATTATCACTTGATATGGCAAACTTCAACGTCAATACCATTCTTAACGAAGCGGCCGATATGTACCGTGAGCTTGCAAAAAAACAATCGGTTGAACTTATTTTTATGCGCAAAACCGAAGAAATTTTGTGCTTCGGCGATGCAAATCGTATTAAGCAGGTTTTCATAAACGTAATAGATAACGCCCTTAAATATAACCAGGCAGGCGGTCAGATTTTAATTGAAGAAACTGTGGAAGACGACTGTGTTCAGGTGTCTGTAAGCGATACCGGTGTTGGTATTGCCGCACAGGACTTAGACAGGGTTAAAGAAAAATTCTATAAAGCAAATAAGCAGGTAAGAGGTTCGGGCATAGGTCTTGCCGTTGCCGATGAAATTATAAAGCAACATAACGGACTTCTGCTTGTCGATTCTACCGAAGGCGTGGGAACAACGGTTAAAATAGTTCTTCCACTGCTAAAACAAGAAGGAGAAAGCAATGAGC
>JAFOCW010000044.1 GCA_017381035.1 Clostridia bacterium
GCCACCAACAATAGCAACCTTTTTAATGCCGTCGGTTTCGGTGGCTTTACCTAACGGGCCCACAAAGTCGGCAATATATTCGCCTTCTTCTTTTGCGTTTAAAAGCGCAGTAGAAGAACCAATAATTTGGAAAATAATTCTGACGGTGCCCTTTTCTCTGTCGTAACCCGAAATGGTGAGGGGTATGCGTTCACCGTCTTCATTAACACGAAGAATAATAAACTGGCCTGCCTCTGCCTTTTTGGCAACAAAGGGTGCGTCGATGTCCATAAGCGTAACTGCAGGGCTTAAAATTTTCTTCCTTACAATTTTATACATCAAGTGGAACTCCTTAAAATAAACTTAGTAACATTTTAGCACAATAAAGTGAAAAAATCAACCATACGCTAGGCTATTTTTTGCATAAATCTTAATATAAAAGCAACACTATTTTTATGAAAAATAAATTACTGACTTACACTTTTGGATTTTTTATTGGAATAATTAACGGACTTCTTGGTGCAGGGGGCGGTATGCTTGCGGTACCTGCCCTAAAAAAACTGTCCCTGTCTACTAAGGATGCCCACCGTAACGCAATTGCGGTAATACTGCCGCTTAGCATACTTTCGGCGGTACTCTATCTGCTTCGTGGCGACGTCGCCCTTTCTGACAGCTTCGTGTTTATACCAAGCGGTCTTGTAGGCGCAGGGGTGGGAACATTGCTGCTTAAAAAAATCTCGCCAAAATGGCTAGCTGTAATTTTCGGCGCATTTATGGTTTATACGGGGGTGCGACTTTTACTTAGATGATTTGGGACGTTATAGCAGGCTTTCTTTCGGGCGCAGTAGGCGCAATGGGTCTTGGCGGCGGTGCGGTACTGCTTATTTATCTTGCCCTTTTTAAAGATACCGACCAGCTTAAAGCACAGGGCATAAATTTGCTGTTTTTTATACCCGTTGCGGTAGTTTCGCTTATAATTTATGCGGTTAAAAAACAAATTAAATGGCGCATAGTTTTACCTCTTGCGGCCTGCGGACTTGTGGGTGCGGCGGCAGGTTTTTATCTTTCGGGACTTATAGGCAGTAAAATTATTGCAAAGGTTTTCGGCGGACTGCTTGCTTTAATGGGTGCTTGGCAGATAATCTCTGCTCTAAAAAACAAGCAAAACAACAAAGATAACTAAACCCCTTGAAACAAATGTTTTTTTATGCTATAATCAAAAAAGAATATTTGTTCGGGGGGATTTTATTGTCAAGACCCACACTAAATGAAAAACAGTTAAAGGTTTATAATTTTTTGGTAAAAGCCATAAGTGGCGGCTTTCCGCCAACCGTGCGTGAAATTTGTGCCCAGTCGGGCATAAAATCTACTTCCACCGTTCACGCAATACTCAGTGCGCTTGAAGAAAACGGCTATATTGAAAGGGACCCGCGCAACTCACGTTCCATTCGTATTGCAGGCACCGCCCAGGCGGCACAGGTGCCCGTAATAGGCAGGGTAACGGCAGGTCAGCCCATCTTGGCGGTTGAAGAAATTACCGATTACATACCTTATGCCGCATCTTCTTCAGAAGGGCTTTTTGCATTAAAGGTTGTAGGCCTTAGTATGAAGGACGTCGGCATACTCGACGGCGACCTTGTTATTGCCGATAAAGATGCACACTGTCGCTCGGGCGATATTGTTATAGGTATGGACGGCGACGAAGCCACCGTAAAAAGACTGCTTATCAAAGACGGGCAGGTAATCTTTATGCCCGAAAACCCCGATTTCGACCCAATCTACCCCGAAAATCCTTCGGTGCTCGGCAAGGTAATCGGCAGCTACAGAAGGTATTAGTATTATGAAAAAATTTGTTGAAATATTTACAGACGGCGCCTGTTCGGGCAACCCGGGGCCTGGCGGTTGGGGTGCAGTTTTGAGGTTCGGCTCTGCCGAAAAGGAACTAAGCGGCGGCGAAAAAGAAACCACAAACAACCGTATGGAGCTTACCGCCGTAATCGAAGCGCTTTCGGCGCTGAAAGAGCCCTGCCGTGTAAAACTCACAACCGACTCTAAATATGTGTGCGACGCCATACTTAAAGGTTGGGTGTATTCCTGGCAGAATAACGGCTGGCGCAAGGCAGATAAAAAGCCGGCTTTAAATGTAGATTTGTGGGAAAAATTATTACCCCTTCTTAACACCCACGAAGTAGAGTTTTGTTGGGTTAAAGGACATGCAGGACACCGTGAGAATGAGCGTTGCGATTCACTTGCAGTAGCTTTTTATAAAAATCTTTTATTAAAATAAGGAAAATTTTGTAAAAAAGTAATTTTTTGCTATTTACTTTTATAAATAAAAGTAGTAAAATAATTTTGTATGGATAAATATAATTCCATTTAAAAATCAAGGAGGAATTTTCATGGCAAGAAAATTTAAAACCATGGACGGTAACAACGCTGCGGCTCACGTTTCCTATGCGTTTACCGAAGTAGCAGGAATCTATCCTATTACACCGTCCAGTCCTATGGCAGACTATGTTGACCAGTGGTCAGCTCAGGGACTTAAAAACATTTTTGGTACAACAGTTAAGGTTGCAGAAATGCAGTCCGAAGCAGGTGCAGCAGGTACCGTACACGGTTCTCTCGCCGCAGGCGCATTAACCACCACATACACCGCATCTCAGGGACTTCTTCTTATGATTCCCAATATGTACAAAATTGCTGGTGAGTTACTCCCTTGCGTATTCCACGTATCGGCTCGTTGCGTAGCTTCACACGCTCTTAACATTTTCGGCGACCATTCTGACGTATATGCATGCCGTCAAACCGGTTTCGCAATGCTCGCAGAAACCAACACCCAGGAAGTTATGGACCTTGGCGCAGTTGCTCACCTTGCAGCTATTAAAGGCCGTGTTCCTTTCATCAACTTCTTCGACGGTTTCCGCACCTCTCACGAAATTCAGAAAATTCAGGTATGGGATTTTGAAGACCTCAAAGAAATGTGCGATATGGACGCTGTTGAAGCATTCCGTGCACGTGCTCTTAACCCCGAACGTCCCGTAATGCGTGGTTCCCACGAAAACGGCGATATTTTCTTCCAGCACAGAGAAGCCTGCAACAAGTATTACGATGCAGTTCCTGCTATTGTTGAAGAATATATGGACAAGGTTAACGCTAAAATCGGTACCGATTATAAACTCTTCAACTACTACGGCGCACCCGATGCAGACCGTGTAATCGTTGCTATGGGCTCCATCTGCGACGTTGCAGAAGAAGTTATCGACTATTTAACCGCTAAGGGTGAAAAAGTTGGTCTTGTAAAGGTTCGCCTTTACCGTCCTTTCTCTGCTGAACGTCTTGCAGCAGCAATCCCTGCAACTGCTAAAAAGGTTGCCGTACTCGACAGAACTAAGGAACCCGGCGCTCTTGGCGAGCCTCTCTTCCTCGACGTTGTTGCAGCTCTTGCAGCAATGGGCAGACAAGACCTTAAGGTTGTTGGCGGCCGTTACGGTCTTGGCTCTAAAGATACTCCTCCTTCAAGCATCTTCGCTGTATATGATGAACTCCAGAAAGATGCACCCAAGGCTCAGTTCACATTAGGTATCGTAGACGACGTTACCGGCCTTTCACTCGAAGAAAAGGTTTCACCCAACACCGCAGCAGAAGGCACCAAGGAATGCAAGTTCTGGGGTCTCGGTGGCGACGGTACTGTTGGTGCTAACAAGAACTCCATCAAAATCATCGGTGACCACACCGACAAATACGTTCAGGCATACTTCCAGTACGACTCCAAGAAGACCGGCGGTATCACCATTTCTCACCTTCGTTTCGGCGATAAGCCCATCAAGTCTCCTTACTACATCAACAAGGCTGACTTCGTTGCTTGCCACAACCCCTCTTACGTTCTTAAGGGTTATAAAATGGTTAACGACGTTAAACCCGGCGGTGTATTCCTTATCAACTGTCAGTGGACTGCTGAAGAGCTCGACAAGCACTTAAACGCTGAAACCAAGCGTTACATTGCTCAGAACAACGTTCAGCTTTACACCGTTAACGCTATCGACCTTGCCGCACAAATCGGTATGGGCAAGCGCACCAACACAATTCTTCAGTCTGCATTCTTCGCACTTGCCGACATTATGCCCCGTGAAGATGCAATTCAGTATATGAAAGACGCTGCTACCAAGTCTTATCTCAAGAAGGGTCAAGACATCGTTGATATGAACCACAAGGCTATCGACGCAGGTGCAAATGCTTTCGTTAAAATCGACGTTCCTGCTGCTTGGGCAGACGCTGCAGACGATGTAGCAGAAGCTGCTTCCAACGGCCCCGAAAAGCTTGTTAAACAGGTTGATACCATCATGAAGCCGGTTGCTAAAATGGACGGCGACGCTCTTCCTGTTTCTGCTTTTGTTGATTATGCAGACGGTACCTTCGAACAGGGTGCTGCCGCTTACGAAAAGCGCGGAGTTGCAGTTATGGTTCCCGAATGGGACAACACCACCTGCGCTCAGTGTAACAAGTGCTCCTTCGTTTGCCCCCACGCTACAATTCGTCCCTTCGCTATGACCGAAGAAGAAGTAGCTAACGCACCCGAAAATATGAAGCTCGGCACAAAGCCCATCTTCAAAACTCCTTACAAGTACACTCTCGCTGTTTCTCCGCTCGACTGTATGGGCTGCGGTGTCTGCGTAGGTGTTTGTCCCACCAATTCTCTTAAGATGGTTTCCCGTGAAAGCCAGGATGATCAGCAGGCAGTATTCGATTACTGCGTTGCAAGCGTTACCGAAAAGGAAGACGTTGCTTCTGCTGCTAACCTTATCACAAGCCAGTACAAGAAGCCCCTTCTTGAATTCTCGGGCTCCTGCGCAGGCTGTGCAGAAACCTCTTATGCTCGCCTTATTACTCAGCTCTTCGGCGACAGAATGTATATTTCTAACGCTACCGGCTGTTCTTCCATCTGGGGCGGTCCTGCTGCAACATCTCCCTACACTGTAGATGCTAAGGGCCACGGTCCTGCTTGGGCTAACTCCCTCTTCGAAGATAACGCAGAACACGGTATGGGTATGTACCTTGGCCAGAAGGCTATTCGTGACCAGCTTATTGAACAGGTTACCGAAATGGCTGCTTCCGACAAGGCATCCGACGACTTCAAGGCTGCTGCTAACAAGTACCTTGAAACTGTAAACGACGGTGAAGCTAACGCAAAGGCTACCACCGCTCTTGTAGCAGAACTTGAAAAGGCTGCTGCAGAAGGTTGTCCCACTGCTTCTGCAGTTCTTTCCAAGAAAGAATATCTTTCTAAGAAATCTGTTTGGATCTTCGGTGGCGACGGTTGGGCTTACGATATCGGCTTCGGCGGTCTTGACCACGTACTCGCTTCGGGCAACGACGTAAACATCATGGTATTCGATACCGAAGTTTACTCCAACACCGGCGGTCAGGCTTCCAAGGCTTCTCAAATCGGTCAGGTTGCTCAGTTCGCAGCTGCAGGTAAGGCAATTGCTAAGAAATCTCTTGCAGAAATCGCAATGTCTTACGGTTATATCTACGTTGCTCAAATCGCAATGGGCGCAGACCAGAACCAGACCTTAAAGGCAATTAAGGAAGCAGAAGCTTATAACGGACCTTCCTTAATTATCGGTTACGCTCCCTGCGAAATGCACGCAATTAAGGGCGGTATGGTTAACTGCCAGAAGGAAATGAAGAAGGCTGTTGATTGCGGCTACTGGAATATGTTCCGCTTCAATCCTGCACTCAAGGCCGAAGGAAAGAATCCGCTTTCTATCGATAGCAAGCCTGCTACCACAGATTATAAGGAATTCATCCTTGGCGAAGCTCGTTACGCTTCACTTACACGTTCCTTCCCCGAACGTGCAGAAGCACTCTTTAACAAGGCTGCAGAAACTTCTAAGGAAGCTCGTGCACACCTCGAAAAGCTTGCTGAACTCTACGGCAAATAATTAAAAATAGCAAAACCGGTCAGGCGACCCTGACCGGTTTGTTCTTTAAAACGGAGAAATTTAATGGGTTATATACTTGCCTTTATAGCAATATTTTTTGCTTTAATGAAGGGCTTTTGCGGCAAAAAAATAAGCGACTACACCGCACGCCCCGAAGATGCGGCATACTACAATTTTATAAGAATGTTGCTTTGTATTTTAATCGGCGCCGCATTAGTAGTTGCCGAAGGTACGGGCTTTAAAGTATCGGTAAATGTTCTTATAATATCTGCGCTTTCGGGTATTGCCCTTGCAGTTATGGTAATAAGCTGGCTTATGGCGGCAAGAAAAAGCGTTTATATGCTGGTCGACGTTTATTGTACGCTAAGCGTAGCAATTCCGCTTACCTTATCGGCAATATTTTATAAAGAAAAGGTTGACCTTTACGATGCTATCGGCCTTGTGCTACTTGTGTTGTCAACCTATCTGATAGCAGGGTATAGCGCAAGCACCAAAAAGCAAAAACTTAAGCTTCACGAATACGGAATACTGTTTCTTGTGTTTCTTTCAATAGGTTTTACTAACTTCTTGCAAAAGGTGTTTATAAAGAATTCACAAGGTGAAAGTGTAACGGTTTTCAACTTTTATACCTACGTTTTTGCCGCAGCAGTTTTGTTTGTTTTCCTTCTTGTTACCAATAAGAATAAAACAGGTGAAAAAGCCAAGCGACCCATAAAGGCCTATATTCTTGTTTGCTTTATGGCAATAGCCCTTTTCCTTAATTCGCTTTTTGCAACACTTGCGGCAGGTAAACTTACCTCGGCCGAGCTTTACCCGTTAACACAAGGCTCAACCTTGGCGCTGGCTCCCGTAATGGCGGCTCTGTTTTTCGGCGAAAAGCCAAAGCCACGCCTTATTGTAGGCATAGTTCTTTGTTTTTCGGGCCTTATTATTATGAATGTATTAAAATAAAAGCCTTGTACTTTTGGTACAAGGCTTTTTCATTTATTATAATAATTCTTCAACAAGTATACCGCGTGGCTCTTGTGGGGTAGAAAAGACAATTTGTGTTTCGGTTGTGCCAAACTCTTGAAGACGGTTAATAAAGTGGTCAAGGTTTTCGGTTGAATCGAACGCAACCTTTATAAGCATTGAATAGTGGCCGGTAACACAGTTGCACTCAAGTACGTTTGGGTGGGAACAAATAAAGGGGTAAAATTCCGGCTTTCTGCTGGGAGCAAGACCCAAATTAACAAAGGCAACAACGGGGAAGCCTAATTTTTTATAGTTAAGCTTTACCGAATAGCCGCTAATAACGCCTTCGCTTTCCAATTTTTCAAGACGCGCAGCAGTTGCAGGTGATGAAAGATAAATATTTTCAGCAAGTTGCTTTAAAGGCATACGTGCATTTTCTTCTAAAAGTGATAAAATTTTTAAGTCAATCTGGTCCATATTTTTCTCCGCGCTTTAGTAAAAGTTGTTGACGCAAATAAATCGCGTACGCTTAATAATATAAATCAAAATGCCTTTAAAGTCAAGCGGTTTTAAAGAAAAAAATTAACTTTATAAATATTTTTCCTAATAAAAAAAGAAAACACGAATTTTTTCGTGTTTTCTTGCTTAGTAACAGCAATTAAATATATCTTTTGCAACGTCTGCGTCAATTTCAACGTAACTTTTAATAGTTCTTGTGCGCTTCATTGTGCAAAGCTCGGCAAGCTCTTCGGCCTTGTTTTCAATTCCGAATTCACGAAGCCTTTGTGGCATACCAATTTCTTTAAAGAAATTTTCAAGGGCTTCAATTCCAAGTATAGCGGCGATTTCATCGTTTTCTTCTTTAACGTCAAACACACCACGGGCAAACTGTGCAAAGCGTTTAATATTCTTGCCGCAAACATATCTGCACCAGGCAGGGAAGAGCACCGCAAGACCTGCACCGTGGGCAATGTGGTCAAACATACCCGAAAGTGCGTGTTCAAGCTGATGAACGGCCAAAGCGTTTTCACGGCCGCAACCGGTCAGATTGTTGTGCGAAAGGGAAGACGCCCACATAATTGTTGCCCTGGCATCGTAATTGTGGGGCTCCGTCATTACAATTCTGCCTGCTTCCACAACCGATTTTAAAAGCCCTTCGGCAATTCGGTCGGTAAGGGGAGTATCGTCTACGGGGTAGAAATATCTTTCCATTGTGTGCGCCATAATGTCCGAAATTCCGCAAGCCGTCTGGTACCGACTTACCGAATAGGTAAGTTCGGGGTTTAATATAGAGAAAAGCGGTCTTATATAATCGCCGCCGGTACCTTTTTTAATACCAAGCTCGGTGTTTGTAAGCACGGCAGATGCGCTCATTTCGCTTCCTGCCGCCGAAATGGTAAGAACGGTGGCAACGGGTAACGCCTTGTCGGTGGAAACTTTTCCCATAGCAACGTCGAAAACGTCAAGGCTGCTTGAGGCACCAATAGCCGTAAACTTGGCCGAATCAATAACACTACCGCCGCCTACCGCTAAAATAAGCTCTACATTTTCTTCATTCGCAAGCTTAATTGCCCTGTTTATAAAATCATATTTAGGGTTAGGCTCAACGCCGCCCATTTCAACTATATCAATACCGTTTTCTTTAAGCGATGTCATAACGGTAGTGTAAAGGCCGCTTTTTTTAATGCTTCCCATTCCGTACTGAAGCATAATCTTTTTAAAGCCGTAGCCCTTTATTATTTCGCCAACGTTTGCTTCTTTTCCTTTGCCGAAAAAGATTTTTGTAGGTGTGTGAAAGGTAAAATCACGCATAAGCTTCTCCTTTTAGCAAATTCTCGGCAGTCCTTCGCCAATAAGTATGCCAACTTTTTTGCGGCCGCCAAGCGCCGTTTCCATAATAACTCCGTTTCCTGCCGTTACCGTACCAATAATAGCGGCGTTTTCGCCGTATTTGCTTTGCTTAATAATGTTAAGCGCCTTTTCGGCATCTTCTTTCTTAACAGTGCAAACAAGCTTACCTTCGTTGCCCATGTGCATAATGTTAAGGCCTAAAAGCTTAACCAAAGATTTAACCTGCAAGCTTACGGGAATGGCCTCTTCTTCTATGGTAAAGCATTTGCCCGAAGCGTCGGCAAGCTCGTTTAAAACGGTGCCGAGACCGCCCCGTGTAACGTCGCGCATAGCGTGAACTTCAACGCCGCCGTCTTTAAGATTTTTTACAATATCGCAAAGGGGGGCAACGTCGCTTGAAATATCGTTTTTAATGTTCATTCGGTGCGATAAAATTGCGGCGTGATGGTCGCCCATACTGCCCGAAACAATAATAACGTCATCTTCTTCGCACTTGCTTGAAGCAAAATCTTCGCCTTCAATAAAGCCTACGCCCGAAGTGTTAATGTAAACGCCACCGTTTCCTTCAATAACCTTGGTGTCGCCTGCAACAATAATAACACCTGCTTCTTTTGCGGCAGATGCCATTGCGGCGGCAATAAGCTTAAGCGAGTTTATATCGGCGCCTTCTTCAATAATAAAAGCGCTGGTTAAATATTTAGGTGTAGCGCCACGCATTAAAAGGTCGTTAACAGTGCCGCAAACGGCAAGTCTGCCAATGTTTCCACCCTTAAAGAACAAAGGGTTTACAACAAAACTGTCGGTTGTAACGGCAATTTTAGCCGCACCGCTAACCACTGCGCTGTCTTCCATCATATCAAGAACGTCGTTGTTATACGAAGCGGCAAAAATTTTTTCTATCAGTTCTTTTGTAGACTGTCCGCCGCTACCGTGGGCAAGTGTAATTTTCATAAAGCTTATCCTTTTTTCATAAAGTAGTTAAAACAACTTCCCTCGTGCGATACCATACAGGCGCCAACGGGGGAAAGTGGGGTACAAACCTTTCCGAAAAGTGGGCATTCTTCGGGTCTTTTAAGACCCGTTATAACCTCTGCGCAAGAGCACCCTTTTGGCATAAAATCTTCGTAAAGACCGTCGCTTCCGGCATCGAAGCGGGAATACTCGTCTTTAAGCCTGATACCCGAATTCTCAATAACGCCAAGTCCGCGCCAGGCGGCAGGACAAGGCTCAAAATATTTTGAAGTTAAAGCGTAAGATTTTTCGTTGCGCTCTTTAGTAACGGCTTCGGTGTAAAGGTTTTTAACCACACCCTTGCCCTTAAGCTTGGTAAGCGCCCAAATAGCCGCAAGCAGCTGTTCACCTTCAAAGCCGGCAACAACAAATGGAATACCGAATTTTTCGGCAAAGGGTACAAATATATCGCTGCCCGTAATAACGCTTACGTGGCCTGGGGCTATCATACCCGTAATATTATTTTCGGCCGAAAGCACCCTGTCAATAACCTGCGGCATAGTTTTAAGGGCGCAAAGCAGTTTAATATTTTTAATGTCCTGCTTTATAATTTCATCTAATAATACCGCATAAAGTGGGGTTGTGGTTTCAAAACCAACCGCCGCAAATACAAAGGTGGTTTCGGGTTCTTCTTTTGCTGTGTTTATAAGGTCAAGCGGAGAATACACCATAAGAGTTCTGCCGCCTTGGGCCTTGGCATCGTGAAGTGAAATTTTACTGCCCCTTACCCTTATCATATCGCCAAAACTGCAAACGCAGATACCGGGGGTGAGTGCGAGCTCGCACAGCTTATCGATATATGAAGCCACGGTAACACAAACGGGACAGCCGGGGCCGGTTATAAGGCGAATTTTGTCGGACAACATACTTTCAATACCGTTTTCAACAATTGAAGCGGTGTGCGTACCGCAGACTTCCATTAAGGTAACCTGTTCACCGTCGTAAGTTTTTAGAAAAGCGGCAATTTCTTTTATACTATTCATTTTCAATTTCCTTTATCATTTCAAAAAGCTCACGCATATTTTCGGCTTCGCTTTGGTCTAATTTCTGAATAACAAGACCTGCGTGAACAAGTACAAAATCGCCAACCTTAACGTCAACCACGCCCGTATGGGCACGTACAAGGTTTCCCGAAAAGTTAACGGTAGCAATACTATCTTCAATTTTTTCAATTAAACCGGGGAGTGCAACGCACATAATTTATTCCTTTCCTGCAATGAAAAGTTGACCAAGGGCAATGCCCCCGTCGCCACACGGCACCTTTTCATTCAAATAAACCTTAAAACCGGCATCTGTTAGCTTTTCTTTTAAAAGCAGGGTCAGAATTCGGTTGTTTAAAGTACCGCCCGAAAGGGCGATTTTTTGCATATTTTGGTGTTTTGCAACCTTTGTTAAGCCTTCGGCTAAGGCAAGGTGGAAGCCTGCCGCCAAAGCGTAAGCATCGGCACCGCCGTCAAGGGCTTTTTTAATATCGCAAACAAGCTTTACCGTATCAAGCTCGTCTTTATTATAATCTAAATTAAGCGGGTAGGCAAGAATACCTTTTTTAGTGGCAAAACTTGCCGCATTTTCAAGGCTTACGGCGCACTGTCCTTCATAAAAATTATAGTTTCCGAAGCCTAAAAGACAGCATACTGCATCAAACAGTCTGCCACAGCTTGAAGAATAAACACAGTTAATGTTGTTTTTAAGTGCAGCCGCAACGATTTCGGCATCGCCTTTTGGCATAATGCTGTCGGGTATGTCCATTCCGCCTGCAATTAAATAGCAGGCAAGCGATTCTGCCGCATTTTTTGAAAGCTCGTCTCCGCCGCACATTTTAACGGTTTTAAGGTGGGCAACACGCTCATAGCTTTTGCCGCTGCAAAGCAGAACTTCTCCGCCCCAGACTTCGCCGTTTTCGCCGTAGCCCGTACCGTCGAGCGCAAAGCCTAAAACGGCATCTAAATTATGTTCTGCCATAACCGATGCTATGTGTGCGTGGTGGTGCTGTACCTTAACAGAGCCTATTCCGTAAAGTTCTTCCGACAGTTTCGAACTGAAATATGCAGGGTGCATATCTGAAACTGTAACGTCGGGCTTAAAGCCAAACAGAGCCGATATGTGCTCGGCCGATTTTTTGTAAACTAAAGCACAGCCGTCGTCTTCCAAATCGCCAAAGTGCTGGGAAAGCACCGCCTTGCCGTTTTTGTAAAAGCCAAGGCAGGCTTTTAAGTCGCTGCCTGCCGCAAAAACAGTTTTTTCGCCAAGATTTACGGGAATACTGGCGGGGGCAACGCCACGTCCACGCCTTACAATGTGGCTTTTGCCGTCAAGAACGTAGTAAATGGAATCGTCAAGCGACGTAATAATATCTCGGTCGTGGTATAAAACCCCGTCAAGATAGGGGGAGCTTTCATATATTTCGAGCATTGTTTTGTTGTCGGTAATAATGGGCTCGCCCGAAATATTTCCGCTTGTCATAATAATAGTGCCAAGCTCTTTTGTAAGCATATACTGAACGGGGTTAGACGGCAGCATTGCACCTAAAAATCGGCTTCCGTTCGATGCACTTTCTAAAACGTCGTCCTTCTTTTCAATTAAAACAATAGGTCTTGAAGTGTCGCATAAAAGCTCTGTTTCAAGGTCGCCAAAAAAGCCAAAGTCTTTAATTTGCTCTATATTATTAAACATAACTGCAAAAGGCTTTTGCTCACGAAGTTTTAGTTTACGCAATTTATCTATTGCCAAGGAATTGTCGGCAAGGCATACAAAATGGTAACCACCAATGTCCTTAACGGCAACAACACCGCCGTTTTTAATGACTGTAATAGCGGAATCAATTGGGGAAGAAGCGACTTCCTTGCCTTTCCATTCAAGCCTTGGCCCACAGTCCTTGCAGGCAATGGTCTGTGCGTGCAAACGGCGGTCGGACGGGTTAGTATATTCTTGCTCACACTTTTTGCAAAGGGTAAATTTGCCCATAAGGGTATTTTCACGGTCGTAGGGCAGTTTATTTATAATGGAATATCTGGGGCCGCAGGCCGCACAGCTAATAAAAGGGTGTAGGTGTCTGCGGTCAGATTTATTTTCAAGTTCATTTAAGCATTTATCGCAGGTAGCAATATCGGGTATAATTTCGGGCAAAAAGCGGTCATCTTCGCCGCTTTCTATAATTGAAAAGCCTTCGCCCGTAAATTCTTTAGTATTGGTAATATCAACACTGTAAAACTTTGCCTCTTTAGGCAATAAAGAAACAAGGCGTCGGAGGAACTCCTCCGACACCCGGTTATCACACTTAATGACAATTTCGGCATTTCCGCCAAGATTTTTTACGGTGCCCGAAAGTTGCATACTGTCTGCAACCTTCTTGCAACAGGGTCTGAAACCAACACCCTGTACGATACCGGTTATAAATATTCTTTTTGTCATTCTGTTTCTATGCTATCAATAGCCATTTCCTTTCCGATTTCACTGGGAACACCCGGGGTGCCGCAGTGGGGACATTCGAAGTGGAAGGGCTTTTTCATAAAGAGCTCGCCGCATTTGGGACACTTAAGCATGGACTTAACAGTGCGTACGGTTACGGGAACGTCTTCACAGCAGGTGCCCACAGCGTTTATTTCAATATTCATAATAACCGCTTCGGGTGAAAAGCCGCTTGATTCACCAATAACAAGGTTAATTCTGGTAACTTTAGTATGTCCTCTTTCTTCAAGGGCCATCTGAGCGTGTTCAATAATATGAACGGCTTCGTGATGTTCGTGCATAAATTCACCTTATTTCATATCAATACATTTCTTGGGGCACTTGTAAGCGCAGATAGCGCAGTGAATACACTTTTCTTCGTCAACAACCCAAGTTTTATTTTCTCTGTCAACGGTAATAGCATCTTGAGGGCAAGCCTTTGAGCAAATACCGCAGAATACGCAGGCATCAAGGTTAGCATCGGGCATAGCCTCAACATCGTAGCCACTCTTAAATTCGGGCTCGGTTGCTTCGGCCGCAGAAGAAGCCGACATATCAATACATTTTTTGGGGCATTTGTCTACGCAAAGGCCGCAGGAAACGCAAGCGTCAGCATCAAGCTTCCAAACCTTGTTTGCACGGTCTACTGTAAGAGCGCCCTGGGGACAATTCTTAGCACAAAGTGTGCAGTAAACGCACTTATCAAGGTCGGCTTTGGGAAGGGATACGCTGTTGTCGGCAGCCTTTTCTTCAACTACGGCTAGTGCAGTTTCGGCGTCAACCATTGCAATACACTTTTTGGGGCACTTGTAATAACAAATACCGCAGTGAATACATTTATCTTGGTTTACAACCCACTTCTTAGTATCTCTGTCAAGCTCAATTGCGCCCTGGGGACAAGCCGATGCACAAATGCCACAGTATACGCAGGCGCTAAGGTCAGCCTTGGGTAAATCGTCAACGCCGTAAGGAGCAAGCGGTGTATCGTTCTTGGTTTTATCTTCGCCCATTTCAAGACACTTCTTGGGGCACTTTTCGGTGCAAAGACCGCAAGAAACGCAAAGGGTTTCGTCAAGCTTCCAGGACTTAGTAGCTCTGTCTACCGTAATAGCACCCTGGGGACAATTCTTAGCGCAAAGTCCACAGTAAACACAGGTGTCAAGGTCGCACGCAGGCATAGCGGCGCCCTTTTCTTCGGTTACTTCGGCTCCTGACTTAGTGAAGGTGTCAACGGTTTTTGTGGTGCTGGGTGCGGTGTAGTTAACGTCGGTTGAAAGAACCTTTTTAGGACAACCTACAACGCAGTTTTCACACTGTACACAGCCCATACGGTCAATAGACCAGGTGCCTTTATTTCTGTCTACCTTAATTGCGGCAGAAGGGCACTTCTTTTCGCAAAGACCGCAGAAAATGCAGTTGTCAATATCAATAACAATACTGCCTCTTGTGCGTTCGGGGTATTCCTTTTTATTGTAGGGGTAGCCGTATGTAGCAGGCTTTTTAAATAAAGCCTTTAAAACGCCACCCGTAAAAGAACCGTATTTGTTCATTTTGCTTCCCCCTTATCTTTCGGTACAGCTTACGCAGGGGTCGATGGTAAGAACCAGAATCGGCACGTCTGCGAAGTCGCAACCCTCAAGAATTTTTACGAGGGAAGGAATGTTAGCGAAGGTTGGGGTACGAACACGTGCTCTGTTAAGGAACTGTGTTCCGTTGCCACGGAAGTAGAATATAGCTTCGCCACGGGGTTGCTCAAGACGAACAAATGCTTCGCCGTTGGGGTTGCCCTTAACGTCTACTGAAACAGGACCTTCTGGGATTTTTGCAACAGCCTGACGAATGATATTGAAGGACTGGAAGATTTCATTAATACGAACTTCGCAACGAGAGAAGCTATCGCAGTCTTTTCCGGTAATAATATCAAAATCAATGTCGCCATAAGCGGCATAGCCAAGCTTTCTTGTGTCGGACTCAATACCTGCGGCTCTCATCATGGGGCCAACGGCACCGTATAAAACAGCATCTTCTTTTGTAAGAATACCAACGCCTTTAAGACGGTTAGCAACGGTGTAATCCTTTAAGAATACGTTGGTAAGCTGACGTACTTCTTCTTCCATTTTGTCGAACATATCAACAAAGGTGCGAAGCATAGAGTTGTCCATATCTTTAAGAACGCCGCCGATTTTGTTAACCGAGAAAATAACACGGCCGCCGGTAGATGCTTCAAACATATCAAGAATGGTTTCTCTCATTCTCCAGCAGTGCATGAAAAGACTTTCAAAACCGAAAGCGTCGGCTAAAAGGCCAAGCCATAAAAGGTGGGAATGTAAACGGGACATTTCGCACCAAATAGTTCTAAGATATTTTGCTCTGTCGGGAATTTCAACGTCCATAATACGTTCAATAACGTACATATAGTCGTGGAAATTACGTTTT
This sequence comes from Clostridia bacterium, assembly GCA_017381035.1. Classification (GTDB taxonomy): domain Bacteria; phylum Bacillota; class Clostridia; order Oscillospirales; family Acutalibacteraceae; genus SFWF01. The sequence goes on from JAFOCW010000044.1 coordinate 15,621, forward strand.
TCAACTAATTTTTCAAGGCCTCTGTGAATAAAGCCGATAGAGGGTATAGCCTCAACCACCTTTTCGTCTTCAAGAACAAGGTCAAGGTGAATAGGTTCGGGAAGAACCGGATGTTGAGGTCCAAAAGGCACAATACTTCTTTTACTCATAATTTAGTTCCTCCTTACTTAAACGGTGTTTCGACAGCAATGTCGTAAAGTTTGTTTTTATAGTCGAGTGCAATGTACTTTATCTTAATTCCGAAAAGCTCGCTCATTTCGTTTTCATAAAGGAAAGCATTGGGGAAGATAGCGGTAATACTTTCGATTTCGGTATCTTCATTTATGGAAATTTTGTAGTTGATAAATTCATAATCCTTTACGAAGGAATAAAGCAAATCAAATCCGTCCTTAGTGCGAACAGAGCAAATTTGAGATAAACGTGCTCCAATGCCCTTCATATCAAGAGCCATGAGGGAAAGATTTGAAAAATCGATAGTTGTTAATTTATAATCTTCTCTCATTATTTTTCCGCCCCTTTCTTTTTCTTAGCTTCCTTGAAAGCCTTCTGTTTTTCATCTAAAACGCCAAGTGCCTTAACAACACCGTCGATAATTGCTTCGGGGCGTGCGGCACAGCCGGGAACGTACACGTCAACCGGAATAGCCTTGTCAACGCCACCTATAATGTTGTATGCATCTTTGAAAACGCCGCCGTTGCAGGCGCAAATTCCAACTGCAACAACAACCTTAGGCTCGGGCATTTGGTCGTAAAGCTGTTTAACAACTGCCTTGTTCTTTTCGTTTATACCGCCGGTAACAAGGAAAATGTCGGCGTGCTTGGGGTTACCTGTGTTAATAATACCAAAACGTTCAACGTCGTAAACAGGGGTAAGACAAGCAAGAACTTCAATATCGCATCCGTTACAGCTGGAGCCGTCGTAATGAAGAAGCCAAGGTGATTTTGTAATTTTAGCCATATCTTTGTCCTCCCTTAAAAAATGTATTCCAATACAAGCAGATTAAGTCCGCCGCAAACAATGGTAACACCCCAGGCGAGTTTTACCATAAGCTCCCACTTAACACGTGCGCTTATGTTATCAATAATTGTTTCAAGGAAATAAACAACTATTGCAGCACCTACGGCTAAGGGAATGCTCCACCAATCGTTCGATAAGAAGAATAATGCTACAACACCAAGCAAGAAGGTGTTTTCATACCAGTGTGCAACCTCAATCATACCAAGGTTTCTGCCCGATAAGTCGGTGGTAACACCCTTAACAAGCTCTTGGTGAGCGTGGTGTGAAGTAGAAATATCGAAGGGCGATTTTCTGAACTTAATTGTAAGAATGAATAAGAAGCCAATAAAGATACCGGGAAGGTATACAATGGAAGGAATATCGCCCGAAGCAATATCAACAATCTTAAAGCTTCCTTGTCCGCCGTTCATAATTTGTGTGGACATATAAAAACCAACGGCGGTAATAAGTACCATAGGCTCGTAAGCTAACATCTGCATCATTTCACGCTGAGCACCCATTGTAGACATTGCCGAGTTTGAAGAAGTTGCGGCAAATACTAAGAACATAGCAGCAGTTGAAAGTGCAAGGAAAACAAGAAGAATGTCAACGCCTGCAAAGAAAAGTGCGCCGGTAAGCACCATTAAAATTAAGAAACTGAAGGCGATTACAAACTGTCCGCCGTTAAGGGCTAAGGTTTCTTTAGAAAACAGCTTTGCAACGTCATAAAAAGGCTGGAAAACCGAAGGTCCGCGTCTGCCTTGCATACGGGCAGAAAATTTGCGGTCAAGTCCTGCAAGGAGTCCTGCGACAAGGGCGCCGAGAACAATATAAATTATAGCAGCTAAAGCTCTTATAGTTGTCATTACAGAACACCTCCTATTGTAAGAACTGCACCGATTATAAAGCCTGCTGCCGCAATAGCGGTTGCAACGTTCATAAGACGGTCGGTACCGATAAGGTCGGAAAGATACCAGTTAGCGTGGTACATTGTACGCTCTTCGTCGAATGCGCCTACGTAGTGGCGCTCGTCGCCGGTATCGATACCCGACATATAAATTGTTGTTTGCTTGGTTTTCATAAAACGTGTAACAACGAAGCCTGCCACAAGCACAAGAGCAAGAACAATAATCATAAGAATAAGAATGAAAAGGTTTTCATCCGAAAGCACGGGCTTAAAGTCCACAGTGCCGTAAAGTGAATTTACAATTGGTGTAACAAGGCTGCCCGAAAGGAAGGGGAACACAAGACAAAGTGCTACCATCATAACGGTATGGCCGCCAATTGAAATCCATTGGTCAAGGCTGGTGGTGTCTTTTCTTTTGATGGTTGGACGTGCATAAGCCAAAAGCTTACTAATCCATTTGGTCCAGTAGAAAAGGGTAGTAGCCGAACCGAAGGCAAGAAGAAGCACAAGAATAATGTTTCCTGCGTCTACAAATGCCTGAAGTGCGCTCCACTTAGAAATAAGCATTCCGAAAGGAGCAAGGTACATTCCTGCAATACCAATTGTCATAGCAATTGCAAGGAAGGGGTATCTTTTAATAAGACCGTGCATATCTTCAATGTTACGGCTTCCGGTTGCGTGCTCAACAGAACCAACTGTCTGGAAGAGCAGAGATTTAGAAACGCAGTGGAACATCATAAGGAATATCGCTGCCCAAATGGTTTCGTTAATACCAACGCCGCAGCAGGCAACAATAAGGCCAAGGTTTGAAATTGTAGAGTAAGCAAGAACCTTTTTGCCGTCGGTGTGAATAATTGCACGAATGGAAGCAACAAAGAAGGTGAAACCACCAATAAGTGCAACCGTAAGACCAACAAGGTTACCGGTCATTGCGGGAGCTATACGTATAAGCAGATAGATACCTGCCTTAACCATTGTTGCAGAGTGAAGAAGTGCAGAAGACGGTGTGGGGGCCACCATTGCGCCCATAAGCCAGCGAGAGAAGGGAAGCTGAGCTGATTTTGTAAGAGCGGCAAGTGCAAGGCAAATAAGGGGAATTACTATTGTAGGGTCGGCCGAAGACACAAGGTCCTGAAGGTTGAACACGTGAAGCTTAAGTGCCGCATAACCTATAGCAGCCGCAAAACCAACACCGCCAAGCAGGTTCATCCACAAAGCGCGGAAGGAATTGTCAACAGCTTCTTTAGTTTTTGTGTAACCGATAAGAAGGAAAGATACAACCGATGTAATTTCCCAGAAGAAGTACATCCAAATAAGGTTAGCGGAGAATACTATACCGAACATAGCGCCAAGGAATACAAAGAGCATTGAACAGAAGAAGGAGCGTCTGTCTTTAACCTCTGCGCCGTGGTGATGGTGATAGTCTTTAAGGTAACCAACCGCATAAACGCAAATAAGACCGCCTACAACCGCTATCATAAGACAAAGAATAAGGGTCAGATTGTCGCAGAAAAGATAGTCGTTTACAGCGTGTGCATTGCCCGAAAGCTCAAGCCAGGCAACAAAACAGGTCTGAACAATTGAAAGAAGTGCGGCGTAGTATTTTTTATACTTAAAGCTAAGATATGTAATTATACCCATTAGTATAAATTCAATAGCCAGCATACCGTAATTGATAGAGCCAACGATGTCGAAACCGCCAAGCGTAAAGCCTGCCGGAACGAAGTTTTGTTCCTTGCCGAAATTAAGTACAGCAAAAACAATTGTTGCTGCAATAATAACGGCGCTGCTTATGTACACGGAAATTTTGCGAACGGTATTATTCTTCACAAAAGCCTGACACACAGCGGCAAGGAAGGGGAAAAGGATTAAAAGTGCGATAAATAATTCCATAACCAAAACCTTTCTTTAATGTATTAATATGAAAAAACCATATTAACGCATTATAATAATATTTATATATATGATACGATTTTTGCCGAAAAAAGTCAACAGTATATTAACAAAATATTGACATTTTTTTAACAAGCGTTTTGTATGTTTTGACAAATACGCCTTGTTTTTCAAACATTTGTGCATATAAAAAGGAAGGGCGAACCCTTCCTTTTTTAATAATCTTTCATATTTTTAATGTACTTAAAGGTTTCTTTTTCGCCCTTATCTCGAAGCATAATAAGCAGTTCTTCAAGCTTGTCCGCCGTTTCCTTGTGCATTTTATCTCCGGCCCTGCCCCTTTTAAAATAATCAATAGGGTGGGAATCGGTATATTTTTCGCCTTGGTATATTTTACTTGCGGCAACCCTGTCGCAAAACATTTCCTTAAAAAATACCGTTGGCATTTTAACCGGCTCGTACATCTTGGTTTCGGGGTTGACGTCGGTCCAGTATTCAAAGTGGTGGCGGTTTCTGCCCTTGTGGTGCATCCAGGCCTTAGAATACCCGAAAAGGTCCCGTTCCTTTTCGTTGGGACTTCTGGTTCCCTGGTAATACTTTATTCCCGGAATAAACTCTGTGGGCGAAAACTTAGAAAGGTCGTGAAGAAGACCTCTGTAGAATATTCCCGCCTTAATACAGTGTTTAAGCACCATGTGGCGATGTTTTAGTATAACCGATAAATGTTTTATGGGGTGTATCATAATTTAAGCCTTTATGTCAAATACTTCACGAAGTTTTATAAGCTTGGCTTCGGCATCGGCCTTGTTTTCGCCCCTGACGCAGTAGTAAACCTTGCACTTGGGTTCTGTGCCCGAAGGTCTTACGGCAACAAAACTTCCGTCTTCAAAATTGAAGCGAAGCACGTTGGAAGGAACAAAGTTTTCGGGCGGATTTAAAAGGAAATCGTCCATAGAAGTAACCTTAATTCCTGCCACTTCTTTTATAGGGTTGTTTCGCATATCTTGAAGCAAAGCGTTCATTTTATCGCTTCCGTCGGCCCCTCTGAAGAAGGTGGAAGACTGACTGTCAAGGTAGTAACCGAACTTGTTTGCCAAATCGTCTAATACGTCAACAAGGGTTTTGCCCTGCTTTTTGTAGTAATCGGCCGCTTCGCAGAACATAAGTGAAGCCTGAACGGCATCTTTATCTCGGGCAAAATCACCAATAAGACAACCGTAGCTTTCTTCGTAACCGAAAACGTAATTTTTGTCGCCCTTGGCATTGTGCTCTTTAATTTTATCACCTATGAATTTAAAACCGGTAAGAGTCTTTTCAACTTCCACGCCAAAACTTTCGGCAACACGGTCGCCAAGGGTAGAAGTAACAATTGTGTTTATCATAACGGGATTTTCGGGCATACAGCCTTGTTCGCTCATACGTGTAAGTATATAGTTAAGCAAAACAGCACCCGATTGGTTACCCGTAATAAGCTTAAAGTCGTCGCCGCAGTTTATAACGGCACCAAGACGGTCGCAGTCGGGGTCGGTAGCAATGGCAATATCGGCGCCATGCTCTTTCATAAGCTCAATAGCGGCATCGTATGCGGCAGGAACTTCGGGGTTGGGGCTTTTGGTTCCGCTGAAATCGGGGTCGGGGTCGCACTGTGAAAGTACGGGTAGCACCATATAGCCCGCTTCGTCTAATACGTCGCGAACGGGAATGTTACCTGTTCCGTGCTGTGGGGTATAAACAACCTTTATGTTGCGGTCTGCGTCAAAATCGAACTGTAAAGATAAAACTTCTTCATAATAGGTTTCGTCAATTTCTTCGCCCACAATTTCAATAAGCTCTCCGGCTTCTTCTAAAGATAAGAATTTAACGTTAAGCTCGTCGGGAACGGCGTTTACAAAACCTGTTACTTCGTCGGCAAGGTGGGGAACAAGCTGACAACCCATTTCGTCGTAAAGCTTGTAGCCGTTATATTCGGGTGGGTTGTGTGAAGCGGTTATAACAACGCCGCCGAAGCAGCCAAGGTATCTTACCGAAAAGGAAAGCTCGGGTGTAGTTCTGAGGCTTTCAAAAAGGTAGGACTTAATGCCGTTTGCGGCAAGTACGCCTGCCGTAATTTCGGCAAACTCACGGCTCATTCTGCGGTTGTCGTGGGCAATAACAATTCCTTCTTCTTTAGCCTTTTTGCCCTTGGAAAGTATGTAATCGGCAAAGCCCTTTGAAGCCTTGGCAACAGTATAAATGTTCATTCTGTTGCTGCCGGCACCAATAACACCGCGAAGGCCTGCGGTGCCAAACTCTAAATCTTTATAAAATCTGTCTTTTATTTCGGCTTCGTTGCCGCTTATGGCTTTAAGCTCGTTTGCGGTAGCTTCGTCCGAATTTTCTAACCAGTAGTTATATTTTTCTAAAAAACTCATTTTTTTCACCTCGAAAAATTTCAACTACACTATTATATCAAATAATAATAGAATTTACAACAAGTTTATATGCATTTTTCTTCGACAAACCATCGGTTTTCTTCTAAAAACAAGTAGGTTTCAAGCATATTTATTCTGCAGGTATATCGAATTCCGGCACCGCCTGCCTTAAGCGATGCCGCAGGGCGCACGTCAAGCACCTTGTCAACAAAAAAAGAAGTGCCGTCATTCCATAAAATTTTAAGGGGAATAATGGCGCCGTCTTGTGTAAATTTTGCCGTAACCTCAACGTATGTTTTTTTGTATTTCATTAAAGTCTGAACCACCCTTCAGGATGCACTTTGTGTTCTTCGTACGGGTCAAAATCGGTAAGATTCATATCGGTCATCTGCGACGCTTTTTTAACGCAGTTGTTTCCAAAACGACAACGAAGTCGGTCAACTGTTTTTTCTAATCTTTCGTATTTTATATTCTCCTTAACTTCGCCAAAAAGGTCGAACTGTACCGTGCCGTTTTCGTCTTCCAGATTAAAGGCGCAAATACCAATGCTTCTTATTTTAAACGGCTTGTCGGTGTTGTTTTCAAAAAGCTCCATAGCGGCGTGAAGAAGCACCCTTTCCGATGCTGTTGCAAAGCTGAGGGAAAGCTGTCGGGTTATGGTTTTAAGCTCTGAATTCCGCATCGAAATTCCAATACTTTTCGCCTTTAAACCACTGTCTCTAAGCCTTCTTGCGACCGTTTCCGATAGCACCGAAAATGTTAATTTCACGTCTTCAAAACACACCAAATCTCTTGGTGCGGTTACCGAGTTTCCAATGGATTTTATGCCCCTTTTATGCTCGCAGTTTTTAACCGGACTGTCTTCACTTCCACTTGCAAAGGAATGCAGCATATAGCCGTTTATTCCAAGAAAAGAGCAAAGCTCTTCGGGGGTAGATTCCGCAATATCTCCAATGGAAAACAAGCCCCTTGCAAGCAGCTTCTTTTCGGTTGCGGGGCCAATGTAAAGCAGGTCCCGAACGGGCAGGGGGTATATAAGATTTTTGTAATTTTCTCTTGTAAAAACCGTAACGGCATCGGGTTTTTTATAGTCCGAGCCAAGCTTAGAAAAAACCTTGTTCCACGAAACGCCTATTGAAACGGTAATTCCAAGCTCGTCCTTTATGGTTTGCCTTATTTCTTCGGCTAAAAGTCGGCCTTCTTCAATATCTTTTACATTGTCGGTAACGTCAAGCCAACATTCGTCAAGACCAAAGGGCTCTACCATATCGGTATAACGGCAGTAAATGCTTTTTGCCAAACCCGAAAACCTGACGTAAAGGGGGTAGTTAGGGGGAACTACCACAAGGTCGGGACAACGGTTTAGCGCCTGCCATAAAGGCATGGCCGTTTTAACACCCCTTGCAGATGCGAGCCCGTTGGCCGTAAGCACTATTCCGTGTCGCTTTTCAACACTACCGCCAACCGCTACGGGAAGGTGTCTTATTTCGGGTCTGTGCAGGCACTCGACCGATGCAAAAAACTTGTTGCAATCAACGTGCAAAATAACCCTGTCCAAAGTTTCAACTCCCCTTGAAAAAATCACATAAAAAGAACAAATGTTCTTATAAATGATACTCCCAAAATCACAAAAAGTCAATAGAAAAAAATTTTGGTGTGTTTTTTCATAAGCAGGTCGGTTTTGTTTTTTGAGTGCACATGCAAAAAGGAATATAGTTACAAAAACACGGAATATGGCCTCTTTTTTCTTGCAAACGTATATGGTATAATACTGTTAATTGAGTAAAAATATTATATTTAATACAATGCTCAACTGCAACACGTTGTGAAAGAGAGGCAAAATTATGAGTTATAAACCATACGGCAAAAATCTAAGCCCCGATTATAAATTTGTTTGGGGAGATGAGTTCGACGGCGACACTCTAAACCCTGAAAAATGGACAATAGCCCCCAAAATGGGTGGCAACGAAAGGGTTAAGCTTTCATCCGACCCCGACACAATTTATGTTAAAGACGGTAAGCTTCATTTAGTTGCCCAAAAAACCGAAGACGGTAATTATAAAGTGCCTAAATCGGTAATAACCCAAGATACAATGAATTATAAGTATGGCTATGCCGAAATAAAGGCAAAGGTTCCTTATATGGACGGTGTGTGGCCATCTTATTGGACACAGTCAACTGCCAACAGACACATGGCTTCGCTTCTTGAGCCTAAAGAAAAGGCTGTTATGGCAGAAGTCGATGTATTTGAAATTTTTGCAAACAACCGTGTTGCCGCAAACTACATAAAATGGGTGCTCGACAAGGATGAAAAAAATCCCGAAAAACCTCGTACCTGGTATTATGCCAATGCGTTTCGCACTCAGGCAAAAATCTTCACCGAAGAAGAGTTTAAAACCATTAACGACGAATATCATATCTACGGTTACGAATGGACCGAAGATTTCGTAAAAATGTATTTCGACGGCGAAGTTTATGCCGAGTTCCAAATTAAAGAAAACTACACAAAAGGAAACGATGACGAATATTTCGAAGACACCGTTCCCATTTATAACGATAGAACGGGAAGCGATATGAGCTGCTTCCACGACCCGCAATATCTCATTTTCAACAACCATTTATTCGATGAAGGGGTATCAACAGCCAACACTTCCATCACCCAGTTCCCGAATTTTACTTCTGCGGTCTATTCAATAGAGTATTGCAGAGTGTTTATGAAGGACGGGATAGGTGATTTTGCAGTAAAAAAATAAAAAGGAGAAGATTATGAGGAAATTTAGAGCAAATAAAATCATTTCTCTTATTCTTGCGCTGTCCTTAATGCTCTCTATGTTCACCGTAAACATGTTTGTTTCGGCTAACGCAGAGCCTGAAATTTGGGACGGTTCAAGAACAGCTCCCACCGGTGGTAGTGGTACCGCAATCGACCCGTATAAAATTACAAACGGTGCCGAGCTTGCATACGTTATCGCATCGGGCGGCGGAGCAAACGTCTATTATAAACTGACCGCAGATATTTATCTTAACGATGTAGATAAAATCAATTGGTCTACAGGTGTTGTAGCCGATGGCTACACCCCTAATTCCTGGTATGAAGACTGGTATATCAAAAATCGCTTATCCGGTGCAGACTTCCAGGGTATAATCGACGGTAACGGACACGTTATTTACGGTTTGTATTACAACGAAGCACCTGCAAACTATGCAAGCTATCAGGCAGGCGCTGCGCTTATACCCAAGGTTTTAAGCGGCGGCGACGTTTCCATTACTAATCTTGGAATGGATTACGTGTATGTTGACGACGATTCAACAGCGGCCGCATTCGTTGCAGTTGCCGACGGTGCATCGGTTAATATTGACAGCTGCTACGTAGGTGCTAACGCAACTATTAAATCGGCAAATGCCGGTGCGTTCCGCGGTTACGGCAGAAATGCGCTCGGCGGTTCTATAACCAACTGCTATTCTTTTGCTACAACTGTAGGAACAAACTCTTCGGGTCTTCTTGCTTACATTTGGGAAACAGCCGGCGACCAACTTTTGCTTGCCAACTGCTATAATGCAAACGGACCTATTTCCACACACGATAATCCTTACTACGTTGCTTCCGAAAACAACTATGAATCGGTAGCAGGCGCATTAACAGAAGGTGTTACCACCTTAACCGACGCTGCTAATATGCAGGGCACAGACGTATTCACAAGCGAAAATAAAATGCCCAATCTTAACAGCAATAATAAATACTCTGCCACAGAAACTTATCCTGTTCTTAAGGCTTTCACAGGTGAAGCTCCCGAAGAGCCCGAAACCCCTGAAGAGCCTGAATATGAAGTCTGGAGCGGAAATGAAACACAGCCCACCGAAACCGACGAAGAAGGCAACATTCTTATCGGCAGCGCCGAAGAACTTGCATATATCGTTAAAAACGGAGGCGGAGCAGGCAAAAACTATAAACTCACAACCGATATCTACCTTAACTATCTTAATAAGGTCGACTGGTCTACGGGTAGTGCTATCGGCTCCTACCACATAAACTCTTGGTACGACAGTGTAGAATTCCAGGGTAACATCGACGGCGACGGCTTCGTTGTTTACGGCCTTTACATCAAGAAAAACGGCACAGCCGGCTGGGGCTACACGGGTCAGGGCCTTATTCCCCGAGTTGCTAACGGAACAAGCGCAAGCATTACCGCTCTCGGTGTTGACTATGCCTACGTTGCAGGCGCAAACGGCGCATCGGCATTCGTAGGTTTTGCAGGTCCCGCTGTTTATGATGAAACTGTGGCTTTTGCTAACGTTAATATAGACAGGTGCTATGTTGGTGAAAACGTAACACTTAAGGGTAATGATGTCGGCGCATTCCGCGGCGGTACCTTAAATTCCAACACCACCATAACAAATTCTTATTCTTTGGCAACCTTAGAAGGTAAAACCACCCAAGGTCTTATAGGTAACCATTGGAGCGTAAACGTTGCTGTTGAAAACAGCTTTAACGCAAACGGCACTATAACCAGCGACGGTTACGAATGGGCAAATATTGCCGCTAACCTTAAAAACGTTTATGCTACCGATGCCGGCAATTACACCGGCGAAGTAAAACAGATTACTGCTGAAAATATGCAGGGCTACGATGCACTGACAAATGCTTCTAAAATGTCCGGTCTTAATGCAGACGGCGCATTCTATGCAACCGAAGGTTACCCCGTGCTTCGTGTATTCCTCGCAAAAACCAATCCCGAACTTTTAAAAGTTTGGGACGGTGCGTCTAAAACACAGCCTGAAGGAGAGGGAAAAGAAGCAACTCCCTATCTTGTATCAAACGGCGCAGAGCTTGCTTGGGTAATTTCCAACTGTACTGCAGGCGAATACATTAAGTTAACCGCAGACATCTATCTTAACCTGCTCGATAAGGTAAACTGGGCAACCGGTGAAGTCAACGAAGGTTATATGCCAAACACCTGGCTTACAGACGTTGCCTTTAACGGAAATATTGACGGTGATGTACATAGCGTTCACGGCGTTTACTATAACGCAGCGCTTACCACAGACCAAATGAGCGAAGGTTGGGGAACTCCCGCAGGCCTTATTCCAAGTGTTGCAAACGGTGCTAACGTTACTATTAAAAACCTTGGTATCGACCATATGTATATCAATGCCAAGAACACCGCTTCTGCATTTGTAGGTGCGGCAGGTAACAGCAGTGCCAATACCGATGCAGACAGAACCACTATCACCATTGACCAGTGCTTTGTTGGCTCACACGTAGATGTAACTGCATTTGCCGCCGGTGTATTCCGTGGTTTTTCCAAGAATAATGCAATGTACATATACAACTCCTACAACCTTGGTAAGTTCCGCTCCAACGCCGACAAGAAAAACGATATTGATGCCGGCACTTACGACCACAGGTTTTCTTGGTTTATAGCAAACTCTTGGGGAACAAAAAATGAAATTTTCATTGAAAATTGTTACAATGCTACCGGTGCTATATTTAAGGGCGATTGGACCGCTCTTCATTCACAAATTATAAACTGCTATGCCGCAGGCCTTACTCAAGATAAGGACGGCGACGGCGTTGCAGAAGAAGTTTGGTACTCTGCAGCAGGAAACACCCCGCTTACCGAAGACAGTATGAAGGGTAAAGACGTTTTCTCTAATTCTTCTAAGATGCCTTTACTTAACTCTAAGGGTACATACGTAGCACGTGCAGGCTACCCCGAACTTAAGGTGTTTGCAGGCGAAGCTACACAAATGCCCGACGGCGTTTGGGATGGCTATAGCACAGCTAAACCCATAGGAAAGGGAACCGAACAAAGTCCTTATCTTATTGCAACTCCCGCAGAGCTTGCTTACGTTATCTCAACCGGCGGAGCCGCAGATAAATATTACAAGCTTACTGCAGACATATATCTTAACGACGTTTCTAAAATCGATTGGCTCACAGGTGAAATAGCTGAAGATTATGCTCCTAACAGTTGGTATAACAATATCGCTTTCCAGGGTAATATCGATGGTTGCGGACACGTAGTATACGGTCTTTACTACTACGATGAACAAGAAGGTATGACTTGGGGCTATAACGGCAAAGGCCTTATTCCCCGTGTTAATGTTAATACCACTGTAACGATTAAAAGACTTGGCGTAGATAAATCTTACATCTCGGCTCAAAACGGTGCTTCTGCTTTTGTAGGCTTTGCCGGAGCAAGAAGCGACGCTGAATCTATAGAAAATATGGCAAACGTAGTGCTTGACCAGTGTTACGTTGGCGCAGATGTTGCTGTTATAGGTAACCAGTCAGGCGCTTTCCGTGGCGGTGCCAAGGGTGCAAACACAACCATTACAAACTGTTATTCTTTAGCACAGATTACAGCCATTGGCGCTAATGCTACAAACGGTCTTGCCGCTAACCTTTGGATTTCTTACCTTATCGTTAAAAATTCTTATAATGCGGCAGGTCCTATCACTTCCGACGATTATATGAGCGGATGCTTCTCTTTTAGCGGCGCCTATGCAACAGACGCAGGAAATTACGGCGACAAAGTTGTGGTTGTTCCTGCCGATAAAATGCAGGGAACAGACGTGCTTAAAAACGTGCTTAAAATGCCTTATCTCGACGTCAACAACCTGTTTGTAGCTACCGAAGGCTACCCCATACTTCGCACGTTCGTTAAGGCTCAGTCGGGTGAAGGCGAAGGCGGCGAAACAGTACAGCCCGCCATCACAATCTGGGACGGTAAAACAAGAACCGAGCCCACCGCTACCGATACCGACGGAAGCATTCTTGTTTCTGATGGCGCAGAGCTCGCCTGGGTTATTGAAAACGGCGGCGGAGCTGATAAAACCTATAAGTTAACAAACGACATCTATCTTAACGATGTTTCCAAGGTTAACTGGGCAACAGGTGAAGCGGTAGAAGGCTATACACCTAACCAGTGGGGTCAGAACGAGTCCTTCGAAGGAACCCTTAACGGTAACGGCTTTGTGGTTTACGGACTCTATTCTAAAGGAAATTATGAGTCATTTGAATATGGCTATTGGGGCCAGGGTCTTATTCCCAGAGTAAATAACGGCACAACTGCTAACGTTATTGGTTTAGGTGTAGATAACGCTTATATTTCAGGTTCCAACGCTGCATCTGCTTTTGTAGGCTTTGCAGGACCCACTTCGTATGACGAAGCAGTAGAATATGCAACAGTTAACATAGACCAGTGCTATGTTGGCGAAGACGTTTATATGGAAGCCTTCTGTGCAGGTGCTTTCCGTGGCGGCAACTACAAAGCAAACACTAATATTACAAACTCCTATTCGCTCGGCACTGTTGTCAGCAGCGAAAAGGGAACAGACTGCTTTGTTGGCGGACTTTGGTTTGCAGGGGTTACCGTATACAACTCCTTTAATGCCAACGGCACACTTTGCTATGAGTGGTCATCATTTACCGGCGGTTCCAACAACTATGCTACCGGTTGGGACGAAGATAAAACTGCTACAGGCGAAGGCTTAGTAGCATACCGTGCAGGCAAAATAGACGCTGCTAATATGCAGGGCTTTGATGTATTCACAAACTCTGCCAAAATGCCCAACCTCAACACTACAGGTATGTATGTTGCAACCGAAGGCTATCCTATGCTCAGCGTATTTGCTAAAAGAACACGTCCCGAACTCTTCAAGTATTGGGACGGAACAACCAAAACTCAACCTGCAGGCGAAGGAACAGAAGCTTCACCTTATCTTATTACTAACGGTGCAGAGCTTGCATACGCTATTGCAAGCGGTGGCGGAGCCGATAAGTATTATAAGTTAACGGCAGACATTTATCTTAACGAGCTTAACAAAATCAACTGGACAACAGGCGAAGCCACAGAAGGTTACACACCTAAAGCATGGCTCAACAACGTGTCCTTCCAGGGTAATATCGACGGTAACGGTTATGTTGTTTACGGTCTTTACTTCAAGGCTGAAAACGAAAATACCGCATTCGGTTATATGGGCGAAGGACTTATTCCCAGAGTAGAGCTTGGCGCAAGCGTAACAGTTACCGCTCTTGGTATAGATTATGCCTTTGTTACAAGCCCGAACGGTGCGTCGGCATTCGTAGGAGCAGCAGGCGCCAGGTCTGGTGGAGACGACGTATCTTCAAGGGCAAACGTAACCATCGACCGCTGTTTCGTTGGTGCAAATGCAACCATTAAAGCTCACGATGCAGGTGCTTTCCGTGGCACAACCTACGGTTCAAACACAACCATTACCAACTCCTATTCGTTAGCAACCGTAAACGGCGCTTCTTCAAGCGGCCTTGTTGGTAACCTTTGGGGTGTAACAGTAGTTGTTGAAAACAGCTTTAATGCAAACGGTCCTATCGCTAATGAATCGTACGACTGGAATAACGTTGGTAAAAACTTCAAGAACGTTTACGCTACCGATAATGCGATGTATAACGGTGAAGTTAAGCTTCTTACACTGGGACAAATGCAGGGCCTTTCGGCGCTTACCAACCTTGCAGGTCTTTCAAGTGATGTTTTTGTACCTGTTGTAGGAAAAGTTCCCGCAATTAAGGACTTCTTAAAGCAGACAGAAACAAAGGACGATATCAATTATTTAGGTTACACTTATTCTGAATTTGCCGATTACTACACAACGGCAGATGCGTCCGAATACTTCTGGCGTTATAGTCATATTGACGTTAACGGCGACGAAGTAATGAATATCTGCGACCTTGTTTATACTACAATAAGCTATAACGGCGGTTACGGCGGATTAGATGTCGATAATGACGGCGAAGCAACTCAGTTCGATATTGACGTTCTTCGCAAGGCGTTAATCGGCGATTACGATTACGAACAGCAGCCCGTAAAACCCAGACCCTACAATGACAACCTTACCGGCACATATAATCTTGTATGGAGCGATGAGTTTAACGGTAACTATCTTGATGCAACCAAATGGGGCGTATACTCCAAAATGGAAACCAATCCCGAGCTTGGCTATTTGAATGATAAAGATGAAAACGTTATTGACGTAGTAGACGGTAATCTTAAGCTCACTGCTTATAAAGATGCCGACGGCAATTATCATAGTCCCACTTCTGTAGTTACACAGAATACAATGAACTTCAAGTACGGCTATGTTGAAATCCGTGCAAAGCTTCCGCTTCAAACAGGCGTTTGGTCTTCTTTCTGGGCTAAGTCTGTAGCAGATGCATCCGACGTTAAGAGTGTGGTTTCCACCAGTAATCGTGTTGTTGCCGAAGTTGACATCTTCGAAGTTTTCGACAGAAACCGTGTTTGTGGCAACATTATTAAGTGGGACCCCGATGTAAATGAAGGTGAAACAACCTCTTGGTACCCCACTGCCATGAACAGTGCACAGCACGTGGTACCTCCCGATGACGGTCAATTCCATATCTATGCTTATGAATGGACTCCTACCGAATTGAAGTTCTACTACGACGGTGTTGTGTATGCTCGCTTCGATATCACAGAGCCTTGGCTCAACCCGGGTGAAGACGGCAAGGGCAAAGAAGGTTATGAGTACAATATTAAAGATGAAACAGGCTCCGATATGTCTTGCTACCAAGACCCGCAGTATTTAATCTTTAACAACCATCTCTTCTATGAAGGTGTTTCAAATGCCAACCAGCATATAAACATCAGCAACCCCGACTTTGTTTCGGCCGATTATTTAATAGACTATTGTCGAGTATATCAGCTTGAAGGTCAAGGTGAAATTTATACTAAATAGTTAAACTTAAAGCTTAAAAAAACGCTTAAATTTTAGCGGAATAAAAGGTTATAAAGCCACGGTATGCGTCAGCATTACCGTGGCTTTTTTAATATTTCAAAATCAAAAAATCTCTTTTGTGATTTCAGCACGTTAAAACGCTTGTTTTTTGTTAAATTGTGGTTGAATTTCAAATCTTTATATGATATAATAATAATGAATAAATGTATTTTACTAACATTAAAACCTTGATTGCAAAAAAATTCAGGTTTTTATTGTGGTAAAAAGATTAGAAAGGGAGAGAAAACTATGAAAAAAGCAAAACTCATAGGAACAAACAGAATTATTTCTGTTGTTCTTGCGCTTACCATGTTGCTGTCTATGGTTGCTATCGGCGGTTTCACAGCAAGCGCAGATGAAACAGCTTCCGTTCAGGTTTGGGACGGCTGGACCACAACCGCACCCGCAGATACCGATGCAGACGGCATCTACGAAATCACCAACGGAGCAGAGCTTGCCTACGTTATTAAAACCGGCGGCTCGGGCAGAAGCTACAAGCTTACTGCCGACATTTACCTTAACGACATTACTAAGGTAAATTGGTTAACCGGTGCTGTATCTGACGGTTACACCGCTAATTCCTGGTATGGCGACTGGAACGTTACTGCTTTCCAGGGAACCATCGACGGTGCAGGCCATATTATTAACGGTCTGTATTACGAAAAAGATGCGGCTAAAGAATACACCAACTACTGCGGTGGTGTTGGCCTTATTCCCAAGGCTACCAACGCAACCATTAAAAACCTTGGCGTAGATAATTCTTACATCCATCAGGAAGCAAGCGTTTCTGCATTCGTAGCTGCTGCTCCTGCAGGCTCTGTTCTTAATATGGACAGCTGCTATGTTGGCGAAAACGTTTACCTTAAGGCTGGTTCAACAGGCGCTTTCCGTGCTTTTGCAAGCAACGCAGGCGGCGGTGTAATTATCAACTGCTACTCTCTTGCTACCTTAGACGGAGTTAACTATTCCGGTCTTCTTGCTTTTAACTATGATAATGGCAGAGACGTACTTACCATCAGCAACTGCTATAACGCAAAGGGCCCTGTTTCAAATATGGGCGACACCAGCTACTATGGCATTATTGAAGGCAACTACGAAACGGTAGCCAGCGCATTCAGTGAAGGCAACACCCTTCTTTCCGATACCGCTATGCAGGGCGAAAATGCTTTAGCCAATATGAGCACCCTTAACAACTACGGTAACTACTATGTAGCAACCGAAAAGTACCCTGCTCTTTCCATATTTAAGGGCATAGAAATTAAAGAGTTCTGGAACGGAACCGTTTCCGTACCCACCGAAACCGACGAAGAAGGAAATATTCTTATTAACAACGCTAAAGAGCTCGCTTACATTATCAGAAACGGCGGTGCTGCAGGCGCTAACTATAAGCTTACTTCCGATATTTATCTTAACAACCTTGAAAAAATTAACTGGGAAACCGGTGTAGCCGCTACAGGCTATACTCCCAACTCTTGGGAAGATAACAAAGCTTTCCAAGGCACCATTAACGGCGACGGCCACGTAGTTTACGGTCTTTACTTCACACATTCCGCATCTTACGGCTGGGGCTTCTACGGCGAAGGCCTTATTCCACGTGTAGCTGCAGGCACAAGCGTTTCTGTTTCCGAACTCGGTATCGATTACGCTTACGTTGTATCTCCCAACGGTGCATCTGCCTTTGTTGGTTTTGCAGGTACACAAAACTCCACAACAAAAGCAAACGTAACCATCGACCAGTGCTATGTTGGTGCAAACGTAACCCTTAAGGGTAACGACGTTGGTGCGTTCCGTGGCGGTACATATAACTCTGTTACCACCATCACCAATTCCTATTCTTTAGCAACCTTAAACGCTAATTCTACAAGCGGCTTTATCGGTAACACCTGGAACGCTGTAGTTGCCGTTGAAAACAGCTTCAACGCAAACGGTGCCATTCTTACCGAAGGTTACAGTGCGGCTGACATCGCAGCAAACTTAAAGAACGTTTATGCTACAAATGCCGGTAACTACCCCGGTGAAATAACCGAGCTTACTGCCGACAATATGAAGGGCACAGACGTATTCACAAACCAAGGAAAAATGCCCACACTCA
This sequence comes from Clostridia bacterium, assembly GCA_017381035.1. Taxonomy (GTDB): domain Bacteria; phylum Bacillota; class Clostridia; order Oscillospirales; family Acutalibacteraceae; genus SFWF01. The sequence continues at coordinate 33,694 of JAFOCW010000044.1, forward strand.
ACACTACCGGCAAGTTTGTTACAAACGAAGAGTATCCCTCTTTAGTTGCTTTCCTTGGCTACGACATAATTGTTGGCGAAGAAGTTTGGGACGGAACCACTTCTGCTCCTTCCGATACTGACGGCGACGGCGTTTACGAAATCGGCACTGCCGAAGAGCTTGCCTTTATCGTTGAAAACGGCGGCGGAAACAACTATAAACTTACAAACGACATTTATCTTAACGCTATCGATTATATCGACTGGCAAACCGGTGAAGTAACCCGTGGTTATGCCGCTAAGTCTTGGTATTACAACACTACCTTCAGCGGTAGCATCGACGGCGACGGCCACACAGTTTACGGCCTTTATTACAACGTTCCCGAAGCAACAAAGTGGGGCTACCAGGGCGTTGGTCTTATTCCCCGTGTAAACAACGGTTATTCGGTTACAATTACCAACCTTGCAGTTGATAACGCTTATGTCTGCGCTGCAAACGGTGTTTCTGCTTTCGTGGGCATTGTTGGTCCTACTTCCCATCAGGAAGACGCAGAATATGCAAATGCAACCATCGAAAACTGCTATGCAGGCAAAAACGTAACCCTTAAGGGCCACCACGCAGGCGTATTCCGTGGTGCAACCTACCGTGCAAATACAACCATTAAAAACTGCTACACCCTTGCTACAGCTGTTACCCTTTCGGCTGAAGGCGGTGCTGCAGGTATCTTCGGTAACGAATGGACTTCCAACGTAACCGTCAGAAACGCGTTCAACGCAAACGGCGGTGTAGGCGGTCAGGACCGTGCACTTGCAGGCAAGAATTTCTCGGGTGTTTATGCAACCAATAGGCTTGCAGGCGACGGTAATGAATACGTACCCGAAGCATTTACAGTTTTAACTCCTAACAATATGAAGGGCAGAGATGCTCTTGAAAGCCCCCAAAAGCTTTACGAACTCAATTCCGACAACGCTTTCGAAGCAACAACAGGCTATCCCATTCTTGTTGCCTTCATTAAAGACGTGGTAGAAGTTCCCGAAACCTCTGCGGTTAAAATCTGGGAAGGCACCGGTGTCGACACCGAGCCTACTAAGGTAGACGCATTAGGCAATATCCTTATCACCAGCGCAGAAGAACTTGCTTATATTATTGAAAACGGCGGCGCTGCCGGTGCAACTTATAAGCTCACAACAAACATCTACCTTAACGATGTTAATAAAATTAACTGGGCAACAGGTGAACCCATAGGCGACTACGTACCTAACACTTGGTACGAAAACATCTCATTCCAGGGTAATATCGACGGCGATGGACATATCGTTTACGGTCTGTACTCTAATGTAGCAGACGCTTACGCTTGGGGCTACTGGGGTCAGGGACTTGTTCCAAGAGTTGATAACGGCGTAACCGTAACTATCAAAAATCTTGGTATGGACAACGTATTTATAAATGCAACCAATGCAGGCGGTGCGCTTGTTGGTTTTGTAGGCACCAGAAACAGTGATGCTTATACCGAAACCGCAAACGTTAATATCGAGCAGTGCTTTATTGGCGAAAATGCAAGTATTAACGCAAACAACGCAGGCGCTTTTGTAGGCGCAGGACGTGGAGCAGTTATTGACGTTAAGAACGCTTATTCTTTAGCTGAAATTAACAGTGTTGACTATAAAGATTGCGCAGTTGACTTTGCTCCCAGTGGCTTTGTTGGTAACGACTGGAACGTAGATTTCACTGTAAACAACTCTTATAACGCTAAGGGAACCCTTCAGGGCTGGTGGGACGGCACCACATCTTCAAACAGCAAAAATAACTATGCTACCGGTTACGATATCGATAAAACCGCAACAGGCGGCGAACGTGAAGCTTATTATGCAGTAATGCTTGACGCAGCTAATATGCAGGGTCTTGATGTGTTCACCAGCGGAGAGAAAATGTGGAAGCTTAATGCCGATTCTGTTTACACCGCAACCAAGGGCTACCCCGAACTTACCATCTTCATTAAACGTGGTAACTCCGACGCCTTCAGAGTTTGGGACGGTTCTAAAATGGAACCTACAAACGGTAGCGGTACAGATACCGACCCGTATCTCATTTCCTACGCATCCGAGCTTGCTTACATTATTTATAATGGCGGCGCAGCTAACACATATTATAAACTTACAAACGATATCTATCTTAACAATATTTATATGATAGATTGGGCAACCGGTGAAGCAACCGACGGTTACACACCTAACACCTGGTTTGAAAACTTACCCTTCCAGGGTAACATCGACGGCGACGGCCACACAGTTTACGGTCTCTATTATAACGATGGTGCTGACCTTGCAGCCTTCGGCTACTACTATAACTCGGGTCTCATCCCCAGAGTTAACGATAATACTTCCGTTTCCGTTACCAACCTTGGTATCGATAACGCATTCGTTCACTCAGCACAGGGCGCTTCTGCATTTGTAGGCTTCGCAGGCGCTACAGGCAACTATGCTCCCGAAGTAAAAGCTCAGGTAACCATTAATAACTGTTATGCAGGCGCTAAGGTTTACCTTGAAGGCGGAAACACCGGTGTATTCCGTGGCGGTGAAAGAGGTTCCAACACTGTAGTTACCAACTCTTACTCTCTTGCTAATACCGTTGGCAACAAATACGACGGTCTTGTAGGTAACTTCTGGTCCTCAACCGTTAGCCTTTCTAACGTATATAACGCTAATGGCGCTGTTGCCACAGACGAAGCAGCAACAACAGGAAACCTTTCTGTTTCTAACGTTTATGCAACCGACAATACAGGCTTCTCTACAGGAGTAAATATTCTCACCAAAAATGAAATGATTGGTGAAAATGCGCTCGACGTTATGAACGGTCTTAGCACCGATACCTTCAAGGCTATTCCCGGTTATTACCCCGTTTTAACTAAGTTCTCTGAAAACACACTTGTTAAGAACAACAGATTATATTATGTTACTTCCTTGAACGATGCAGTAGATTTCTGCATGACCGCAAGCGGCGAACAGTATTTCTGGCGTTATAACAACATCTTAGTAAACGAAGACAGCTCTATGGACATTTCTGACCTTGTTCTTATGACACTTCAGTACAATGCAGGAACAGCTAAGGCAGACATCGACGGCGACGGCAACAGCACAACCGACGATATGAAGATTCTCCGTAAAGCTCTCATGGGCAGAACAGATTATATGGAAAACCCCTTATATAGCGTTGGCGACTACGCCCCCGTTACCGAACTCAGCTCCGACTATCAGTTCGTTTGGGGCGACGAGTTCGACGGAGATTCTCTTAACACTCAAAAGTGGGGAATCTACGGAAAAATGAACGGTTCAGGTATGGGTTACGGCTACACAGGTGAAAACGGTAGTTACGAATTTACCGACGAAGTGGTAGATTACACCGGCGACGTTATCTGCTCGGGCGGCGAAGACGCTGTCGGCGTAGCAGACGGTAACTTAAGACTTACCGCCTATAAGGCAGAAGACGGCACCTATGTTGTACCTACTTCTGTAGTAACCCAGAATACAATGAACTTCAAGTATGGTTACGTTGAAATCAGAGCTAAGTTCCCCGTTGAAGACGGAATCTGGAGCTCCTGGTGGACAAAATCCGTATTCGATAAGTCCGATACCAATTGCCTTGCATACCCCGAAACAAACGTTGGTGCCGAAGTTGATATGATTGAGGTATTCGATACCAATCAGGCAACCTTCAACATCATTAAGTGGTGGGAAAACAAAGACGGTCGTTTCGGCTCTTGGTATCCCAACGATGCTCCTCATGCATTCAGACAAGAAATAACCAACGACAGATATTATGTCTTTGGTTACGAATGGACAGAAGACGATAAGCTCAAAATGTACTGCGACGGCGTTCTTTACGGCGAATATGACGTATCTGAAGCCTATACAGAAAAGGTTGACGGACGCAACTACATAGTCGATACTTCGGGTACCGATATGGAATGCTTCGATGCTCATCAGTTCATTATCTTTAACAACCATCTTTTCTATCCCACAGTTTCTTCCGCCGGAATGTTTATAACCGAAAATACCGACTTCACATCAGCAGATTTCCTTATTGATTATTGTCGTGTATATCAGAAACCCGGCTCAAGCGATATAGTTACAAAATAACTTAAACAAATTGGCCCCCTATGCTTCGGTATAGGGGGTATTTGTTTTTGCAATTTATATTGTACCTTGACACCTATAATATAAAAAGGTAAAATTATACCATAAACTTTATTGTAGGAGCGTGGCATATATTATGACGTATACACCATATAACCCTAAAAATTTACTTAAAGGCGACTATAAGCTTGTCTGGAACGACGAATTTGACGGGAATGCACTCGACCTTAATAAATGGTCGCCCGAAGTTACCAAAATGGGCGGCAGAGACGTCCTTATTGTTGAAAACACCGAAGCTACCATTAGCGTAAAGGACGGTGTGTTAAAGCTTACCGCCTTTAAAGACCAAGAAGGCAAATACCACGTTCCCAATTCCGTACATACAAAAACAACAATGAACTATTTGTACGGCTATGCCGAAATAAAAGCAAAACTGCCTTTAGGTGTGGGTTGTTTTGCTTCCTTTTGGACCCGTGGCGTGTCCGACAATGCCTCAACATCTTTAGCGCCCGGCACACTCGACCACTATGCCGAAGTCGATATGTTCGAAGTTTTTCAGAATGGTGGCAAACAATGTGTTGGCGGAAATATTCTTAAAAATTTCCCCGGCCACCCCGAAAAGAATTGGTATGCAACACCAATGGACTGGACACAGCAGGTAGTCCTGCCCGACGAAGAATATCATATCTACGGTTACGAATGGACACCCCAAGAAATTAATTTATATTTCGATGGCGAAATTTATGCCCATTTCGATATGCGCACTTCCTGGACGGGCACTTCTACCGAAGGCAAGGGTCTTGACGGTTGGAATAAAGATACCACGAAATTTGTCGATAAATCGGGTACCGATATGGTCTGCTTTACCGAAGCACAGTATCTTATTTTTAATCACCATTTGCACCATAAAGACGGCTTCTTAGCTTCAACCTCAGTTACCGAAAACGAAGAATACACTTCGGCCGATTATGTAATAGACTATTGCAGGGTATATCAGCTTAACGGTCAAGAGCTTTATACAAAATAAAACATAAAGTGAGAATATATAATATGAGTAGAATTAATAGATTAATTTCTATATTCCTTATTATAGTTTTAATGCTGTCTCTGGTTACTTCTAATACTGTGGCTGCCAATACACCAACGGGAGTAAGTGTTTGGAACGGTTCTACCGTTGCGCCTAAAGACCAAAATTCCGACGGTGTTTATGAAATTAATACAGCCGAAGAATTAGCTTATATCGTTTCAACAGGTGGCGCAGCAGGCGCAAAATATCAATTAATGGCAGACATTTACCTTAATGAAATAGATAAGGTCAATTGGCAAACAGGCGAAACAGTAGGTAACTATTCTCCTCGCCCTTGGTACGATAGCGTAGAGTTTCAAGGCAACATAAACGGCAACGGACATATTGTTTATGGTATTTATTATAACGCAGGGCTTGCCACGTCCGAAATGGCGGAAGGCTTCGGAACCCCCGTTGGCCTTATTCCCGCAGTTAAAAACGGCGCCACCGTTTCGGTAGAAAAACTTGGCGTCAATAAAATGTTTATAAACGCCAAATATACCGCTTCGGCTTTTATTGGCCGTGCAGGGAACAGCAGCGCCACTACCGATGCATCCCGAACAATAATACATATTGATAAATGCTTTGTCGGTGAAGATGTAGATGTAACTGCGTTCTGTGCAGGTGTTTTCCGTGGTTATTCAAGAAATAACGGTATTTATATATCAAATTCCTATAATCTTGGTAAATTCCACTCTAATGCCGACAAGAAAAACCATATAGACGGTGGCACTTACGATTACAGATTTTCCTGGTTTGTAGGCAACGGTTGGGGAATAAATCAAGAACTTTACATAGATTGCTGCTATAATGCCACAGGGGCCTTGTACCGCGACCATTGGGCTACCTTTGCCGGTAAAATTACAAACTGCTATGCCGCAGGTCTTACACAAGATAAAGACGGCGACGGAGTTGCCGAATCGGTATGGTATTCGGTTTCGGGCGACGTGCCTTTAACAATGGAAAGAATGCAGGGAACTGACGCCTTAATAAGTGCACAAAAAATGTCTTATCTTAACACAAACGACGAATACCTTGCAACCGAAGGTTACCCAATTCTTAAAGCATTTGCAAAGGACGCATACGACGATATTACAGAATTGCCTAACCTTAAAGTCTGGGACGGCACCGTGGCCGAAAAACTAAACGGAAACGGAACCGAATCTTCACCTTATCTTATTTCAAACGGCTCGGAATTAGCCTTTGCGGTAAGCGGCGGCGCAGATAATAAATACTATAAATTAACAGATGATATTTACCTTAACGATATTAATAAAATCAACTGGAAAACCGGCGAAGCAAAAGTCGGCTACACACCTAATTCCTGGCCCGATAACGTAGCCTTCAGCGGCACTATAGACGGCGACGGTCATACTGTTTACGGCCTTTATTTCATCACGCCTAACCAAACTACCGACTGGGGCTTTTACGGCGCAGGACTCATTCCCAGAGTAAATGCCGGTACAAGTGTAACCATTACGTCGCTTGGCGTTAATAACGCCTACGTTTACAGCACTAACGGCGCTTCGGCGTTTGTTGGCTTTGCAGGTGATAAAGAAGCAACAGAGAAGGCCACCGTTACCATAAATAAATGCTATGTTGGCGAAAACGTAACCCTTAAAGGTAACGACGTAGGTGCGTTTCGTGGCGGCACCTATAACTCTGATACCGTACTTGCCAACTCTTGTTCGGCTGCCACCTTAAACGGCACTTCTACAAACGGCCTTATCGGAAACACCTGGGACGCTACGCTTACGGCCGAAAATTGCTTTAATGCAAACGGCGCCATTACTTCCGACGTTTACAGTTGGGACAATATTGGTAAAAACTTAAACAACGTTTATGCTACAGATGCAGGTGAATATACTTCGGAAGTTAAGGTTTTAACAAGACAGCAAATGTTTGGTCTTTCTGCAGTAGATACAATGTCGCTCCCGAACGACGTTTTTGTTGCGACCAAAAATAAAGTTCCCGTTTTAAAATGCTTCTTTAAGTACACCGAAACTAAAAACGGCGTCAACTATATAGGTTACGAATATTCGGAAAATTGCAAATATTTTACCACCGAAGATTTAACCGCTACATTCTGGCGTTACAATGAAGTTGACGTAAACGGCGATAGCGAAAGCAATATATGCGACCTTGTTTTTGCAACCAAAAAGTTTAATTTCGGCAAAGATACACTCAATTTGGACGGCGATACCGAAACCACAACCTTCGATATTACCCTTCTTCGCAAATCTTTAATAGGCGAAACCGATTATTCGGTTAAGCCTAAAAGATTTACGCCTTACAGCAATATTTCAAGTAAATACGATTATGTCTGGGGCGACGAGTTCGAAGAAGGTTATCTCGATTCGGACAAGTGGACGGTCTATGCCAAAATGGGCTCTAATCCTTCAAAGGGTTTTCATAATGATAAGGACGAAAAGGTTATTGGAGTAGAAAACGGAAGCCTTCGTCTTACTGCGTATAAGGACGAAAATGGTGAATACCACGTTCCAACATCGGTTCTTACCCGTGATACAATGAATTTCGCCTACGGTTACGTTGAAATCCGTGCAAGTCTACCTATACAAACGGGTGTATGGTCTTCCTTCTGGGCGCTCACCGTTGCAGACAACGCATCAATTGGCAGACTTGCTACCCCTAAATGCCAGAATGTTGCCGAAATTGATATTTTCGAAGTTTTCAATACAAACGAAGTCTGCGGCACCATAATTAAGTGGGCCGATAATTCCTGGTACCCAAGAAGCAAGGACGGTACACAACGAATGGTGCTTAAAGATAACGACTTTCACGTGTTCGGCTACGAATGGACCCCGACAGAACTTAATTATTACTGCGACGGTGTGCTTTATGCACGTTTCGATATTACTGAACCCTGGACAAACCCCGGTGAATACGGAAAGGGTAAAGACGGCTGGACCTATATTAACGCCGACGAAACGGGTTACGATATGTCCTGCTTCAGCGACCCGCAGTACCTTATTTTCAATAACCACCTTTTCTATGAAGGTGTTTCAAATGCAAACCAGTACATCAATATCAGCAACCCTGACTTCAAATCGGCCGACTATCTTATAGATTACTGCCGAGTATATCAGCTTGACGGTCAGGAACTTTATACCAAATAAAGGAAATACCGTAGCAGTTATAAAAAGTATTAATTTAAGCACCTCTTTGCTTTTGCAAAGGGGTGCTTTGTTAAATAGTAATTGAAAATTTACAAACAATATGGTAAAATAAATTGATTATAGATATTTTTGTTTTTAAGGAGAGAAACAAGTGTCCCATCCTCTTGATAAAATAAGAAACTTTTGTATTGTAGCCCATATCGACCACGGTAAGTCAACCCTTGCCGACCGACTTTTAGAGCTTACCCAAACTGTAAGTGAGCGTGATATGGAAGAACAATTGCTTGATAGTATGGATTTAGAGCGTGAACGTGGTATTACCATTAAGGCGCATGCCGTTACCCTTTATTATAAAGCGTCCGACGGCGAAGAATACGAACTCAACCTTATAGACACCCCCGGCCACGTAGACTTTAACTACGAAGTTTCCCGTTCTCTTGCTGCTTGCGAAGGCGCAGTCCTTGTTGTAGATGCATCACAAGGTATAGAAGCGCAAACTTTAGCCAATACCTACCTTGCAGTAGACCACGGGCTTGAACTTTTACCGGTTGTTAATAAAATTGACCTACCCTCTGCCGACCCCGACAGAGTAATTGCCGAAATAGAAGATATAATTGGTATTCCTGCGCAGGATGCACCTAAAATTTCGGCTAAAACGGGCATAAATATAGAAGAGGTACTTGAACGCATTGTAACCGATATTCCTGCCCCCGAAGGCGACAGAAACGCACCCCTTTCGGCCCTTATTTTCGACTCTTATTACGATGCGTATAAGGGAGTTATAGTTTATTTCAGGGTTGTTAGCGGTAAAATAAAAGCAGGCGACAAAATTAAAATGATGGCAACCGGCGCCACCTTCGATGTTGTTGAAGTGGGCAGAAAGGGCGCCACTTCACTTGAAATCTGCGACTGCTTAGAAGCTGGTGAAGTAGGCTATCTTGCCGCATCCATTAAAACCGTAGGCGAAGCCCGTGTGGGCGATACCATCACCCTGGCAGACGCCCCCTGCAGCGAGCCGCTTAGCGGCTACCGCAAGGTAAACCCCGTGGTTTTCTGCGGTATTTACCCTGCCGACGGTGCCCGTTATACCGACCTTCGCGAAGCGCTCGAAAAGCTTCAGCTTAACGATGCTTCACTCCTTTACGAGCCCGAAACGTCTTCGGCTTTGGGCTTCGGCTTCCGTTGCGGCTTCTTAGGTCTTCTTCATATGGAAATCATACAAGAAAGGCTCGAGCGAGAGTATAATTTAGACCTTGTAACCACAGCGCCAAGCGTTATTTATAAGTTCGAACTTAACACAGGCGAAACTGTCTACGTAGATAACCCCACAAACTACCCCGACCCTGCCGTTATTCAGCAGGCCTACGAGCCGGTTGCCGACGTTCATATATACAGCCCAAGCGAATACGTTGGCGCAATAATGGATTTGTGTCAGCAACGCCGTGGCGAATATACCGATATGAAGTATATGGGCGACCGTGTTGACATTCACTATATTATGCCAATGGGCGAAATTGTTTACGACTTTTTCGATGCACTGAAATCTCGCACCAAGGGCTACGCAAGCTACGATTACGAGCCCAAGGGTTATAGTCCGTCTAAGCTTGTAAAGCTCGACGTTATGCTTGCAGGCGACGTTGTAGACGCTCTTTCGTTTATCGTCTTCGTAGATAACGCATACCCAAGGGCACGCCGAATTGCCGAAAAGCTTAAATATTATATACCCCGTCAGCTTTTCGAAGTTCCAATTCAGGTGGCCGTAGGCGGCAAAATTATTGCCCGTGAAACCGTAAAGGCAATGCGTAAAGACGTGCTCGCAAAGTGCTACGGCGGTGATATAACCCGTAAGAAAAAACTTCTTGAAAAACAAAAAGAAGGTAAAAAACGTATGCGCCAGTTAGGCTCGGTAGAAGTACCGCAGGAAGCCTTTATGGCAGTGTTAAAACTCGACGAGTAGTTAAAAGGGGGAATAAAATGTCCTCAAAACTTAAAAAAGAAAACAAGGTGTCCTTCCTTCAAAACGTACTTATGCTTATGTTTTCCCAGGTTGTTATTAAACTGCTCGGGTTAATATATAGGGTAGTTATTGTAGACGTTGAAGGCTTCGGTAACACGGGTAACGGCTATTATTCCACCGGCTACCAAATTTATATGATACTTCTTGCCCTTTCTTCAATGGGCATTCCCAACGTTGTATCTAAGCTTGTTTCCGAACGTGTTGCTAAAAAAGATTTTATAGCAGCCCACCGTGTTTTTCGTTTCTGTATTGTAATTTTCACATCTCTCGGTGTTGCTTTTTCGGCTCTGCTGTTTTTCGGTGCCGAGTTTATAGCAACCGTAATTTTAAAGGCAAGTGGTGTTAAATACACCCTCATGGCATTGGCGCCTGCGTTGTTGGTTGTACCGCCCAATGCCGTTATGCGAGGCTATTTCACAGGTCTTGGCAGTCTTAAAGCAACCTCAACCACCCTTGTTGTAGAACAGTTCTTTAACTGTGTTCTTTCAATTGGCTTTGTTTACGCCTGCGTTGGTAGGGATACCGCAATTATGGCGGCGGCCGGCAACCTTTCCACTTCTTGCGCCTGCATTATTGCATTTTTGTATCTTGTAATTTTCTTCGGCCGAAGAAAAGGGGAACTAAAGGCAGAATGTCTGGCCCAAACGGTGCCAACCGAAACCAAAACAAAAAAGAATATGGTAAAAACCATTCTTGCCATTTCAATTCCCATTTCCTTCAGTTCTTTAATTTCGGTGCTCGGCTCTGCTATAGATACCGTAACGGTCAGCCGCGGCATTCAAAATGCCTTTAATACCGTAGGTGCAGTGGCCCAAAACCTTGAAGAAACGGCAATGGAGCTTTACGGAATACTTCAAAAGGCCGAAACCATTACACACCTTCCGCTTGCCATTAGCGCAACCTTCTGCACCGCCATTGTTCCGGTCATTTCGGCCGCAATCGCAAGGTCAGACGAGCAGGAAGCAAACCGCAAAATTTCTTCGTCCTTTTTTATAAATTCACTTTTCATTTTTCCTTGTATGGCAGGCTTTTTTGTGCTTTCGGGCCCAATTTTAGCCTTCCTTTACCCAAATGCGCCCGAAGGAGCGCTGGTGTTAACCCTTTTAACCGTGTCTTTGCCGTTTTCTTCAATAAACTTTATTTTAAACGGCGTGCTTTACGGTGTGGGTAAAACCTTTGTTCCGGCGGTAGCGCTAACGGTTGGCTCGGCCGTAAAGTTAGGGCTTAATATTTGGCTTGTAAATATTCCGAACGTTAATATTTACGGCGCAGTTTTCAGTACCGTTGTGTATAACGTTTTAATTTTCATTATTGAATTTTTGGTTGTACGCCGTTCGGTAAAACTGCAAATAGATGTTATGCGTTGCTTTATAAAACCCATTTTCTCTTCGGCGGTTATGGGCGTTATAGTTTTCTTTACCTACAAGCTTTTAAGCGGTGCGCTCGGTAATACAGCCGCAACACTTATATCTGTTTTAGTGGGTGTTATAGTTTACGGGGCACTTGTAATACTAACCAAAAACTTAAACTCCGAAGACTTGGAATCGCTTCCAATGGGTAAAAAACTCGGTGCAATACTAAAGCGGTTTGGGTTAATCTAAAATAAATAATCTTTAAAAATGCATAGTAAAACTGTAGGAACTGACGAAATTTATTTTTCGTCAGTTTTTTCATTTACTTATAATAAAGTTTGTGGTATAAGTTATTTGCAAATATTAAAAAAAGAAGTGTAAAAAGTGAGTAAATGTTATATTAAGCCGAAGCTTTTTTCGGTAATGAAAAATTATTCAAAACAACAGTTTTTAAAAGATGTTATTGCAGGTGTTATTGTTGCAATAATTGCGCTGCCCCTTTCTATTGCCCTTGCAATTGCTTCGGGTGTTGAGCCTGCGGCAGGTGTTTATACCGCAATAGCGGCAGGCTTTGTGTGCGCCTTTCTTGGCGGAAGCCGTGTGCAAATTGCAGGCCCCACCGCCGCATTCGCTACCATAGTTGCAGGTATTGTTGCTGCAAAGGGAATGGGCGGACTTTTTGTTGCCACAATACTTGCAGGTATAATTCTTATTGTCTTAGGCCTTTGCAAAATGGGCTCGCTCGTTAAGTTCATACCCTATACAATAACAACCGGCTTTACCGCAGGCATTGCCGTAACAATTTTTGTGGGTCAAATTAAAGACTTTTTAGGTCTTACCTATGCCGAGGGTGTAAAACCTATTGAAACCTTCGAAAAAATAAAGGCAAATATAGATGCCGCCGCTACTTTTTCCTGGCAGTCGCTCACTGTTGGCGCCGTTTGCCTTGCGGTTTTAATACTTTACCCTAAAATAGAAAAACGTTTGCCTGCATCCTTAATAGCGGTTGTTATAGGCGCATTAATGGTTAAGTTTATACCCGGTTTTGAAGAAACCGTGTTCACTATAGGCGACCTTTATACCATTCCAAAAGGGCTTCCTGCCGTTTCTTTCGAAGGGGTAGATTTCAGCCTTTCAAATATCGCTTCTCTTTTGCCCGATGCCTTTACAATTGCCATTTTAGCGGCTATTGAATCGCTTCTCTCCTGCGTTGTGGCCGACAGTATGGTAAACTCTCGCCACAACTCTAATGCCGAGCTTGTAGCGCAGGGCGCAGGTAATATAGCGTCTGTTTTGTTTGGCGGAATTCCTGCAACGGGCGCTATTGCACGTACCGCCGCAAATGCCAAAAACGGCGGCAGAACACCAATTGCGGGTATGGTGCATGCGGTAGTTTTACTGCTTGTAATACTTTTCCTTATGCCTTATGCAGAGCTTATTCCAATGCCTGCAATTGCCGCAATACTTTTTGTGGTTGCTTATAATATGAGCGAATGGCGCCACTTCGTAAAAGTTGTAAAAAGCGCCCCCAAAAGTGATATTATTGTAATGGTAATAACCTTTGTTTTAACCGTTGTGTTCGATTTAGTTGTAGCAATAGAAGTTGGTATGGTGCTTGCCGCAATGCTGTTTATGAAGCGTATGAGCGAAGAGTCTTCGGTGGTAGGCTGGAAATATATCGACCCCGAAACCGACCCCGACAGCATAGACCTTCGTGAAGTGCCTAAAAACGTTCGTGTTTACGAAATCAGCGGACCTATGTTCTTCGGTGCGGCCGATAAAATTCTTGATATAAAGCTTAAAGATTATACCCACTGTCTAATTCTTCGTATGCGTGCCGTTCCTGCGCTTGATACCACAGCTCTGAATTCGCTTGAACGAGTTTTCGAAAAATGCCAAAAGCACGGTGTAACGCTAATTCTTTCCCACGTAAACGAACAACCCTTAGAAGTTATGAAAAAATCAGGCTTTTACGATGCCGTCGGAGCCGACAACTTCTGCGAGCATATAGACGAGGCGCTTAGGAAAGGCGCTAAGCTGTAAAAACAAAACGCACCTCGTTCGAGGTGCGTTTTTGGCGCTTTGCTTTACCTAATCATTGTCTGAATTCCGTCTACAAAATCGCTGACCGCCTTTACCGCTTTGGTAGACCCTTTTTGGACATGATGTTTTTTACCACTCATTACCATTTTACCTACCGTCGTCATAACTGCCCCTGCAGCGATTCCCATTAAAGCGCCCTTTGCAAAACCTTTTGCATCTTTCATAAAAAATCCCTCTCTTTCTCACTAATAGTGTTTGCGAAAGAGAGGGTTTTATTTTTTATAAATTATTCTATTTTTTAAAAAATTATCTAATTTGGCCGTTTCCGCTAATAATATATTTGTAAGAGGTTATTTCGCTAAGTCCCATTGGTCCTCTTGCGTGAAGCTTCTGGGTAGAAATTCCAATTTCTGCACCAAGCCCGAACTCTCCGCCGTCGGTAAAACGGGTTGAAGCGTTAACGTAAACCGCCGCAGAATCTACTGCCGATACAAAATAATTTGCGTTATCACTGTTTTCGGTAATAATAACTTCGCTGTGGTGTGTAGAGTATTTATCAATATGCTCTACTGCGGCATAAACATCATCTACAACCTTTACCGAAATAGTATAACCTAAAAATTCTTTTTTAAAATCTTCTTCGTTTGCAGGCACCGCATAGGGAAGAAGGTCGCACACCTTTTGGCAACCCTTAATTTCCACTCCGGCATTTTTAAGCCTTTCTGAGATTACGGGTAAAGCCTTATTGGCAATATCTTTGTGAACAAGTAAACTCTCAAGAGCATTGCAAACCGAAGGTCTTTGCACCTTGCCGTTAAATACAATGTCGGCGGCCATTTCAATATTGGCGGTGCTGTCTACAAAAGCGTGGCAGTTGCCCGTTCCCGTTTCAATTACGGGTACTGTGGAATTTTCAACCGCCGCCTTAATAAGCCCTGCGCCTCCCCTTGGAATAAGCACGTCAAGGTAGCCGTTTAAGGTCATAAGGTCGGTTGCCGACTGACGTGAAGTGTCTTCAACCAGCTGAATTAAATCTTCGGGAAGCCCTGCCTCACTAATTGCTTTTCGCATAATTTCACATGTTTTTTTGTTGGAATTAATTGCTTCCTTGCCACCACGCAAAATTACTGCGCTTCCGGCTTTAAGTGAAATTGCCGCCGCATCCGACGTAACGTTGGGTCTGGCTTCGTAAATAATTCCTATAACGCCCATTGGAACGCTTACTTTTTTAATTTTAATGCCGTTCGGGCGCACCGTTTGGTCTAAAACCTTGCCAACAGGGTCGGGAAGACTGCATAGGGCAAGAACGCCGTCTGCCATACCTTTAATTCGGTCTTGGGTTAGGGTAAGACGGTCAAGCATTGCCTTGCTCATACCGCTTTCCTTAGCGGCTTCAAGGTCTAAGGCGTTGGCTTTAATAATATTGTCTGAATTATTTATAAGGGCGCAGGCAATAGCATTGAGCGCCTTATTCTTAAGCTCGGGCGACGCTGTAACCAGCGCTTTTGAAGCGGCCTTAGCCTTAATTCCTAAATTGGTTAGTGAATTCATATCTATTTTACCTTTATAAGTGTTCCAACGGTGTGTCCGTCAAATAAATCGAAAATCTTTTTGGGGTTGTCGCCCGACATTATAACCGTTTGAATACCGTGCTCGCCGGCGTATTTTGCGGCTTCAAGCTTGGTTCTCATACCGCCGGTGCCACGGCTTGTGCCGTTACCGCCTGCCGCATTAATCATATCGTCGGTAATGCAGTCAAGCTTATGTATAAGGTGTGCGTCGGGGTTTTCACGTGGGTCGTCGCTGTAGTAGCCGTCTATGTCGGTAAGAATTATAAGCCCTTCGGCTTCCACAAGTGCGGCAACAATGGCCGACAAATTGTCGTTATCGCCAAACACTAATTCTTCAACCGAAACCGAGTCGTTTTCGTTAACAATGGGAATAGCGCCAAAATCGAGCAAGGCCCTGAAGGTGTTAATTATGTTGGTTTTGCGGTCTTCGTGCTCAATAACGTCACGGTTTAAAAGAATTTGCGCCGAAACGTAGCCGTATTCGGCAAGGTTTCTGTCGTAAATGCTCATAAGGTCGCATTGTCCTACGGCCGCCGCAGCCTGCTTGCCCTTGGTATCGCTTGGGCGGCAGGGAAGGCGAAGTCGGTTAACACCAACTGCAACCGCACCCGAAGAAACAATAATAACTTCAATATCACGGTTTTTAAGGTCAGATACAACTCTGCAAAGCTGTTCAATACGGCGAAGATTAGGCTTGCCGTTTTCATAAGTGAGGGTTGAAGAGCCAACCTTAATAACTATTCTTTTAAAATCTTTAAATTCCAAAGTGTTCACCTCATTTTGAAACGTTAAAAATATTATAACACTTTTTTCTCTTATTTACAATTTATACTTTATTTTTTAGCATTTTTCAAGTATAATATATGATATATTTGCTAAAAAACTAACTAAGAGGTA
>JAFOCW010000045.1 GCA_017381035.1 Clostridia bacterium
GTTTTGTATAACGGAATTGACAAGGATGACCTAAAATATAACTTTAAATAATGTAAAAAACTATTGACAAAAGCTCTTTAGTGTGTTAAACTATATCGGTAAGCTTAAAAGGAGCAGATCGTTATGTCTTTTTTCGGTACACTAAGCATAGTTCTACTAGCTGTTATTACCCTCGTCCTAGTGGTGAATAACGGTCAGTTCAGTTGTGCTTCAAGACAAAAATAAAATTTGCATCCTGCGTAGTTTAGTGTGTTAAATTGTATTTTTAAAAGTCTATGGCTCAACTGGTGCCATAGACTTTTTTAATTGATTTTTTGCAAAGGAGAAAGTTATGAAACTCACAGGCGCCCAAATTATTATTGAAACTCTTATAGAGCAAGGCTGTAAAACCGCTTTCGGTTACCCGGGCGGCGCAGTCCTTAACATTTATGACGAGCTATATAATAATGCCGACAGAATTAATCATATAATTACTGCTCACGAGCAGGGGGCGGCTCATGCGGCCGACGGCTATGCCAGAGCAACGGGCGAAGTTGGCGTTGTAATTGCAACTTCAGGCCCCGGGGCTACCAACCTTGTTACAGGTATTGCCAACGCCCAGCTCGACAGCGTTCCGCTTGTTGCCATTACCGGCAACGTTTCTACCGATTTAATCGGCCGTGATAGCTTTCAAGAAGTAGATATTATGGGTATTACAATTCCCATTACCAAGCACAACTATTTTGTTAAAAGCGTAGAAGAGCTTGCCGATACTATTCGTGAAGCCTTCAAAATCGCAAAGTCGGGCAGACCCGGCCCCGTGCTTATAGACGTACCTAAAGACGTTCAAATTGCTTCCTGCGAGTTCCAATCTACAGGCGTAGTTGAGCCATACGAAAAGGAAAAAGCAAGCGATGAAAACATAAAAGCGGCCGCAGAAATTATTGCCGAAGCCAGAAGACCTTACATATATTGCGGCGGCGGCGTAATTCTTGGCAAGGCGGCGGCAGAGGTAGTTGCCCTTTCCGAAAAAATCGACGCTCCCGTTGGTTGTTCAATGATGGGCCTTTCGGCAATTTCACGCGAACATAAAAATTCGCTCGGTATGCAGGGTATGCACGGCACCTTCGCCGCATCACGTGCAATGGCCGAAGCCGACGTTATAATTGCACTTGGTGTCCGCTTTTCAGACAGAGCAACGGGTAATAAAAAGAAATTTGCTTCGGGTGCCAGAATCATTCACGTCGATATTGAGCCGGCCGAGCTTGGCAAAAACATTCCTGCCTACCTTGGCATTATTGCCGACGTAAAAGATACCGTTTCACGTTTAATAGATGCGGTTAAGGAAAAGAAGAACGAAGAATGGCGCAAAAAGGTAAACGAATTTAAAGCAAGGCAAGAAAACCCCAACTTCGACCCCTGCGATATGCGCCCCTTCCAAATAATAGACTGTGTTGGTAAATACACAACCGAAAACACTGTAATTGCTACCGACGTTGGTCAGCACCAAATGTGGACGGCTCAGCGTTACCCATTTAAAAAGCCTCAAACCTTCGTAACGTCGGGCGGCCTTGGTACAATGGGTTACGGTCTTGGCGCCGCAATAGGCTCGGCGGTAGGTACGGGCGAAAGAACGGTTCTGTTCACGGGCGACGGCTCCTTTGGTATGAACCTTAACGAGCTTGCTACCGCAGTAAGCTTTAACGTACCGGTAATTATTGTCATAATGAATAACGGTGTTCTTGGTATGGTTCGTCAGTGGCAAAGCATTTTCTACCAAAAGCATTATTCAAATACAACCCTTGGCCGAAAAACCAACTTTAAAAAGTTGGCCGAAGCCTTCGGAGCCGACGGTTACGAGTGCAACACCCTTGAAGAGTTCGAAAAGGCCTTCTCGGCCGCCTTCGAAAAGGGCGCTCCTGCCGTTATCGACTGCCATATAGATATGGACGAAATGGTGCTTCCCATGACACCCCCCGGTGGCACCGTAGACCAGATGATAGTTAAGAAAAAAGATATTAACCTTTAAGGAAAGGAGAAAAAGATGAAACAGTTTGTTATTTCAATTCGTGTTTTAAACAAATTCGGCGTGCTTTCCCGTGTTGCATCAATGTTCTCCCGAAGGGGATTCAATATCGACAGTCTTACGGTATCTGCAACCGAAACCGACGGCATTTCAAGAATGACCATCACCGCAACGGGCGATGAATACACAAGAAAACAAATCATTCTTCAGCTTAACCGTCTGCACGAAGTTATATCTATCAGCGAAATGCCTTTTGAAAACTCGCTTATTCGTGAACTCTTGCTTGTTAAGGTTAAAAATTCGGGCGAGCATTATCAGGAAATTATGGATGCCGTTAACATCTTCAAAGGCTCGGTTATCGACTATGCGCCCGATTCCTTCTGTATAGAAATTACGGGCGAATCTTCCAAACTCGATACCTTCATAAGTGTTACTAAGAAGTTCGGAATTATTGAAATGTGCCGCACAGGTGCAGTTGCTTTAGGCAGAGGCTCAGCTTCTTTAAAAGAGATGGACATGGGCTACTTAAACGTTTATAAAAAATATTAATCATAAATTAAAGGAGAAATTCAAAATGTCAAACCAAAGAATGTTTTATCAAGAAGATTGTAATCTTGCTCTTTTAGAGGGCAAAACCGTTGCCATCATCGGCTACGGCTCTCAGGGCCACGCTCACGCTAAAAACCTTCGCGATTCCGGATTAAATGTTATTATCGGTCTTTACGAAGGCTCAAAAAGCGCTATCAAGGCAAAGGCAGACGGCTTCGAGGTTTACAATACCGCAGAAGCTACCAAAAAAGCCGATATCGTTATGATTCTTATCAATGACGAATATCAGGCAAAGGTTTACAAGAACGAAATCGCACCTAACTTAAAGGCAGGCATGACAATTGCATTTGCACACGGCTTCAACATTCATTTCCAGCAAATCGTTGTTCGCGACGACTGCAACGTAATTATGGTTGCCCCCAAGGGTCCCGGACACACCGTTAGAAGCGAATATCAGGTAGGCAAGGGCGTTCCTTGCTTGGTTGCCGTTCATCAAGATGCAACCGGCAATGCGCTTGACCTTGGTCTTGCTTATGCGCTCGGTATTGGCGGTGCCCGTGCAGGCGTGCTCGAAACCACCTTCCGCACCGAAACCGAAACCGACCTTTTCGGCGAACAGGCAGTTCTTTGCGGCGGCGTTTGCGCTCTTATGCAGGCAGGCTTCGAAACACTTGTTGAAGCAGGCTACGACCCCAGAAACGCTTACTTCGAATGTATTCACGAAATGAAGCTTATCGTTGACCTTATCTATCAGTCGGGCTTCGCAGGTATGAGATATTCCATCTCTAATACCGCAGAATACGGCGATTATATCACCGGACCCAAGATTATTACTGCCGAAACCAAAAAGGCTATGAAGCAAATCCTTTCCGACATTCAGGACGGTTCTTTTGCAAAAGAATTCTTACTCGATATGTCCGAAGCAGGCGGTCAGGCACACTTCAAGGCAATGCGTAAGCTTGCAGCTGAACACTGCAGCGAACAGGTAGGCGAAGACGTTCGTAAGCTCTACACCTGGAACGACGAAGAAAAGTTCATTAACAACTAATATTTTAAACTTTAGGAAATGTGTGAGGCGAAAGCCTCACACATTTCAAGGGAACTATAAAAGAAAGATAAAATTTTTATTTTTGTTTTATATTTCTCTTGAAATAAACGGAGGTATATTATGAAAAGCGATATTATGAAAAAAGGCCCCGAAAGAGCACCACAGCGTTCACTCTTAAAGGCGGCAGGTTATTCCGATAACGAAATTAAAAAACCTCTTATCGGTATAGTAAACTCATTTAATGAAATAGTTCCCGGGCACGTTCACTTGCAACGTATTTCCCGTGCGGTTAAAGACGGTGTTTTAGCCGCAGGCGGAACACCCATGGAATTTAATACAATTGCCGTTTGCGACGGTCTTGCAATGGGACACGAAGGTATGAAATATTCGCTTGTAACCCGTGAAATTATTGCCGACAGTGTTGAATGTATGGCAAAAGCCCACGCACTCGACGGTCTTGTGTTCATTCCCAACTGCGATAAAATTGTTCCGGGTATGGTTATGGCGGCTTGCCGACTTAACATTCCTGCAATTTTCGTGTCGGGCGGTCCAATGCTTTCTACCTGTCAGTTCGGTGGCAGAGATATGGACTTAAACTCTGTATTCGAAGCGGTAGGCGCATATAAAAACGGCACCATAGACGAAGAAGAACTTGCCTACGTTGAAGGCAATGCTTGCCCCGGTTGCGGCTCCTGCTCGGGTATGTTTACCGCAAACTCTATGAACTGTCTTTGCGAAGCTTTAGGTATTGCCCTTAAAGGTAACGGCACAATTCCTGCCGTTCACGGCGCACGTCAGCGTCTTGCAAAGGCCGCAGGCGAACAAATTATGACCCTTGTTGAAAAGGACCTCAAACCCCTTGATATAATTAACGAAAAGGCGCTTCGCAATGCCCTTACAGTAGATATGGCGCTTGGTTGTTCAACCAACTCGGCATTACACCTTGCGGCAATTGCCCACGAAGCTAATATCGATTTCGATTTACATATGATAAACGAAATCAGCGAAAAAACCCCTAATCTTTGCCATCTTGCCCCTGCAGGACACCACCACATGCAAGATTTAGAAGCGGCAGGCGGTGTTTACGCCGTAATGGGCGAGCTTAGTGCGGCAGGCTTCCTTGAAACCGATGCCATAACCGTTACAGGCAAAACCGTTGCCGAAAACATTAAGGGTTGCCGTTCTAAAAATACCGACGTTGCCAAAACCGTAGCCGAGCCCTATTCCAAAACGGGCGGTCTCGCTGTGCTTTATGGCTCGCTTGCACCTAACGGTTCTATCGTTAAGCGCAGTGCAGTAGCACCTGAAATGCTTACACATACCGGTCCTGCAAAGGTGTTCGACAGCGAAGAAGAAGCAATTAAGGTAATCTATGCAGGCGGCATTAAGCCGGGCGACGTTGTTGTAATTCGTTACGAAGGTCCCGCAGGCGGCCCGGGTATGAGAGAAATGCTTTCGCCCACGTCGGCAATTGCAGGTATGGGGCTCGACAAAGAGGTTGCCCTTATTACCGACGGTCGTTTTTCGGGCGCAACACGTGGCGCCGCAATTGGCCACACTTCACCCGAAGCGGTAGACGGCGGCCCAATTGCCTATGTAAAAGACGGCGATATGATAACTATCGATATTCCTAATTATTCCATTTCGGTTGATATTTCAGACGAAGAAATGGCTAAGCGCAAAGCGGAAACCACCCTTAAAATTAAAACAAACCTTAAGGGTTATTTAAAGAAATATTCAAAAATGGTAAGCTCTGCAGATAAGGGCGCAATAATTGATATTTAACAGAGGAAAAGTTTATGAGTAGAATTAAAATTTTCGATACAACACTTCGTGATGGCGAACAGTCGCCGGGTTGCAGTATGAACCTTGCCGAAAAGCTTCAGGTAGCTTCTCAGCTTGAACGCCTTGGCGTAGATATTATCGAAGCAGGTTTTGCAATTTCTTCTCCCGGAGATTTCGAATCGGTAAAAAGCATTGCAGAGCTTGTTAAAAACTGCAGTGTTGCATCGCTTTCCCGTGCGCTTGAAAAAGATATTGACTGTGCTTGGGAAGCCGTTAAAAATGCGGCAGACCCCCGAATTCATACCTTTATTGCAACTTCTCCCGTTCATATGGAGTATAAGCTTAAAATGACTCCCGAACAGGTTATAGAGCGCACCGCCGCAATGGTAAAATATGCATCTCGTTACACTTCTAATATTGAGTTTTCTTGTGAAGATGCAATGAGAAGCGACCCCGACTTTTTGGTTCGTGTGTGCGATGCCGCAATAAAGAACGGCGCAAAGGTATTAAACATTCCCGATACCGTTGGTTACACAACCCCCAACGAAATGCGTGCAATGATAGAATACCTTATTAATAACGTTCCCAACAGCGACAAGGTAGAGTTTTCGGTTCACTGCCATAACGATTTAGGTATGGCGGTTGCAAATGCTTTGGGCGGCGTGCTTGGCGGCGCACTTCAAATTGAATGTACCGTTAACGGCCTTGGCGAGCGTGCAGGCAACACTTCGCTTGAAGAGGTTGTTATGGCAATGAATACACGCCCCGACCTTTACGGCGAACTCCCAAGAATTGATACCAAACAAATTTACAGAACAAGTAAGCTTGTTTATAACATCATCGGTCAGTCGGCGCCCAACAATAAGCCAATTGTCGGCGCAAATGCCTTCGCTCATGAATCGGGTATACATCAGCACGGTGTTCTTGCAAATAAGTCCACCTACGAAATTATGACTCCCGAATCTGTGGGTATTCAAAAGAATCAGATGGTGCTCGGCAAACACTCGGGCAAACACGCCTTTGCCGAAAGACTTAAGGAACTCGGTTACGAGCTTACCGACGACCAGATTGTAGATTCATTTGCTAAATTTAAAGAACTTTGCGATAAAAAGAAAACCGTTACCGACGGTGATATTGAAGCCCTTGTAAACAATACCGAAATTATAGACGGCAAATACAAGCTTGTTTCCTTCGACGTTAAAACAATGGGTAAAGTTGGCGTTTGCTCATCAATCTGCCTTAAACACGAAGACGAATTTGTAGAGCAAAACAGCCTTGGCGACGGTGCTATAGATTCGCTTTATGCCGCAATAGATAAAATTGTTCAACCCCCCGAGCACGTGCTCGATAAGTTTAATATCAGCGCAGTTTCCGAAGGACAAGATACACTCGGTGAAGTTACCTTAAAGCTTCAAAGCGGCGGCAAAACCTATTCGGGTCGCGGCCTTTCAACCGACATTATCGAAGCAGGTATTATGGCTTATCTTAACGCCATAAATAAACTTATGCAGTAAAGGAGAAACACTATGGGAATGACAATGACCCAAAAGGTCTTAGCAGCCCACTGCGGCGCCGAAAAGGTTGAAGCAGGTGAGCTTATTCTTGTAAACCTCGACCTTGTACTTGGTAACGATATTACCTCTCCCGTTGCCATAGCCGAATACAATAAGCTTGGCATCGACAAGGTTTTTGATAGTAAAAAGGTAACAATGGTTATGGACCATTTTGCCCCCAATAAAGATATTAAAGCCGCCGAGCAATGCAAAATGTGCAGAAGCTTTTGCGGCCAGCAGAATATTGAACATTTTTACGATGTTGGACAAATGGGAATTGAACACGCACTCCTTCCCGAAAAGGGTCTTGTGGTGTCGGGCGACGTTGTAATCGGCGCCGATTCTCACACCTGCACCTACGGTGCACTCGGTGCCTTTTCAACCGGTGTCGGCTCTACCGATATGGCTTGCGGAATGGCAACGGGTAAGGCCTGGTTCAAGGTGCCTTCTGCCATTAAGTTCGTACTTAAAGGTAAGCTGAATAAATACGTTTCGGGTAAAGACGTAATTCTTCATATTATCGGTAAAATCGGTGTTGACGGCGCTCTTTATCGCTCAATGGAATTTACAGGTGAAGGTGTTCGCAGTCTTTCTATGGCCGATAGGCTCTGTATGGCAAATATGGCTATTGAAGCAGGCGCCAAAAACGGTATTTTCGAAGTAGACGACGAAACCTTAAAATACGTTGCCGAACACTCTACCCGCAAACCCGTTGTATTCAAGGCCGACGAAGATGCCGTTTACGATGAAGAATACGTTATTGACCTGTCTGAAATTAAATCTACGGTTTCTTACCCCCATCTTCCCGAAAACACTCATTTAGCGGAAGAATCGGGCAATATTAAAATCGACCAGGTAGTTATCGGCTCCTGCACAAACGGCCGACTTGAAGACCTTATTGCCGCCGCCGAAATTATGAAGGGTAAAAAGGTTGCTAATAACGTTCGCTGCATAGTTATTCCTGCTACACAAAAGGTGTATCTCGACGCTATGGAAATGGGCCTTCTTAAAATCTTTGTTGAAGCAGGCGCTGCAGTTTCAACACCTACCTGCGGTCCTTGCCTTGGCGGACATATGGGCATATTAGCCGCAGGCGAAAAAGCCGTTGCAACCACCAACCGTAACTTCGTTGGCCGAATGGGACACGTAGATTCCGAAATTTACCTTGCATCCCCCGAAGTTGCCGCAGCAAGTGCCGTAACCGGTAGAATAACCGACCCGAAGGAGGTAATGTAATTATGAAATTTACAGGAAACGCTATAAAATACGGCGATAATGTAGATACCGACGTTATCATCCCGGCTCGTTATCTTAATACAATAGATAAAAAAGAGCTTGCTTCTCACTGTATGGAAGACCTCGATAAAACTTTTATTACCCGTGTTAAAGACGGCGATATTATGGTTGCAGGCAACAACTTCGGTTGCGGCTCTTCCCGTGAGCACGCTCCAATTGCTATTAAAGAAAGCGGAATTTCTTTGGTTATAGCAAACAGTTTTGCAAGAATTTTCTACAGAAACTCAATTAACATAGGTCTTGCTATCTTGGAATGTCCCGAAGCCGTTGCCGGCATAAACGAAGGCGACAAGGTAGAAGCCGACCTCGATAACGGTGTTATCTATAACCGCACAACAGGGGCAGAGTTTAAAACCAAACCTTTCCCCGAATTCGTACAAAAAATTATTACCGCAGGTGGACTTGTTGAATCCATTAAAAAAGGTATAATCAAATAGGGAAGTGTAATAATGAATTATAACATTGCTTTACTTAAAGGCGACGGAATAGGTCCCGAAATAGTATCTTCCGCCGTAAAAGTTTTAGAAAAGGTTGGCGCCAAATACGGCCACACCTTCAACTTTACCGACTATCTTATTGGCGGTATTGCAATAGATACAGTAGGGGAAGGGCTCCCAAAAGAAACTGTTGACGGTTGCCTTAATTCCGATAGCGTTCTGCTTGGCGCAGTTGGCGGTCCTAAGTGGGATACGCTTCCAGGTAATCAACGTCCCGAAAAAGCTCTTCTTGGCATTAGAAGCGCTATGGGACTTTACACAAACCTTCGTCCTGCAAAGCTTTACCCTGCACTTAAAGATGCATCACCCCTTCGTGCCGATATAGTTGAAAAAGGCTTCGATATTATGATGGTGCGCGAGCTTACGGGCGGCATCTATTTTGGCGAGCGTGGCCGCCGAGAAGGCAAATACGGCCCCGAAGCATACGATACCGAAAGCTACAGCGTAATGGAAATCGAACGTATTGCAAAGGTAGCATTTGAAACCGCACGTAAAAGAAATAAAAAGGTAATCAGTGTAGATAAAGCCAATGTTTTAGAGTCTTCACGTCTTTGGCGTGAAACGGTGCATCGCATCGCAAAAGACTACCCCGACGTTGAATGTACCGATATGCTTGTAGATAATACCGCAATGCAAATCGTTCGCAACCCTGCTCAGTTCGACGTTGTTGTTACTTCCAATATGTTTGGCGACATTCTGTCCGACGAAGCTTCTCAAATTACCGGCTCAATAGGTATGCTTGCTTCTGCTTCGCTTGGCGATACTACACGTGGCCTTTACGAGCCTATTCACGGCTCCGCGCCCGATATTGCAGGTCAGAACAAGGCAAACCCCATAGCAACCATTCTTTCTTGCGCTATGATGCTTCGCTACTCCTTCTCGTTAATGGAAGAAGCCGACTGCATTGAAGCCGCAGTTAATAAGGTGCTTAATAAGGGCTACAGAACGGCAGATTTGGCTATGGGCAAAGATATTCCCACCCTTTCCTGCACCGAAATTACCGAAAAAATACTTAAGGAAATTTAATTTAACCTACGGCCATCTGTTTGACGACCGCACGGTTTGGAGGTTAAAATTATGTTAGATATTAAAATTACAAAAACTACCACACCTAAGGCAAAGCCCGAAAAGGGAGCGGCTTTAGGCTTCGGTAAAATTTTTACCGACCACATGTTTGTTATGGACTATACCGAAGGCAAAGGTTGGCACGACCCAAGGGTTGTACCCTTCGAAAATCTTTCAATGTCGCCTGCGGCAATGGTTTTCCATTACGGTCAGGAAATGTTCGAAGGACTTAAGGCCTATATCGGCGCAGACGGTAAGGTTTATATGTTCCGTCCCGATATGAATGCAAAGCGTACCAACAAAACTAACGAGCGCCTTTGTATCCCAAGCCTTCCCGAAGAAGATTTCGTTCAGGCTATTAAGACAGTAGTTGAAGTCGATAAAGATTGGATTCCCCGTGATGAAGGCACTTCGCTTTATATTCGTCCCTTTATTATTGCAACCGATGAATATTTAGGTGTAAAGCCTTCCGATACCTATAAGTTTATAGTTATTCTTTCACCTTCGGGCGCCTACTACGCAAGCGGAATCAACCCCGTTGGTATCTGGATTGAAGACGAGTACGTGCGTGCAGTTAAGGGCGGTATGGGCTTCGCTAAAACGGGCGGAAACTACGCTTGCTCACTTGCAGGTCAGGTTAAAGCCCACGAAGACGGCTATTCACAGGTGCTCTGGCTCGACGGCGTTGAAAGAAAATATATCGAAGAAGTAGGCGCTATGAACATCTTCTTCAAAATAGACGGAAAAATTGTTACTCCTATGCTTAACGGTTCCATTCTTCCCGGCGTTACAAGAGATTCTGTAATTAATCTTTGCAAAAGCTGGGGTATGGAGGTAGAAGAAAGAAGAATTTCTATTGAAGAAGTGGCCGAAGCACACAAAAACGGCAAGCTCGAAGAGGTGTTCGGCACAGGTACCGCCGCAGTTATTTCTCCGGTTGGCAAACTCCGCTGGAAAGACGACGTTATGGTTATTAACAATAACGAAATCGGCGAAACCAGCCAAAAAATTTACGATACCGTTACAGGTATTCAGCTCGGAAAACTCCCCGATGAATTCGGTTGGCGTTTCACCGTTTGCGAAGCATAATAACTTAAACCCTGCTCTTTTTTAAGGGCAGGGAATTGTTGCGTTTTAAAGGGTATAAATTTTTTCCTTAAAACCGCAAATTTCTTTAGCACACTACTTGACTAAAGTGAATATATGTGGTATAATACCCTAAAATCATACGAGAGGACTATAACTATGCCTGAAAATACCGTTTTAAGCTTTGAAGAAAAGGTTTCAATGAAGCTTACTCAGCTTTTTGCTTCCTTTGGTTATAAAAAGTTTAAAATGAGCAAGTTCGAAGAGTACGACCTTTACATTGAAAACAAAAGCTTCTTAAAAAGCGAAAACATTATTGCTTTTAACGACCCTACGGGTAAACTTTTGGCGCTAAAGCCCGACGTTACTCTTTCAATTGCCAAAAATACTGCCGACAACGAAACCGAACCCCGTAAGCTGTTCTACAGCGAAAATGTTTACAGAGTTTCGGGTAATATGCACGAGTTCAAGGAAATTAATCAAATTGGTCTTGAACTTATCGGTGATATCGACACCTACTCTTTGTGCGAAGTTTTAAATATTGCAAAGCTAAGCCTTAAGGAAATAAGTGAAAACTACGTGCTCGATATTTCACATATGGGTCTTCTTATAGGTCTGCTTGAAAGCAGCGGTCTTTCTTATGAAGTAAGGGAAGAAATAAGCGGCTACATAGGCACCAAAAATTCGCACGAAATCCGCAGAGTATGTCGTGAAAACGGCGTAGACGAAACACTGTGCCAAAAGCTTACAACCTTAGCTTCGCTTTACGGCAGTATAGATAAAATTATTCCCGAAGCCGAAAAACTCATTGTAAACGAAACCACGGCCGACGCCGTAAACGAGCTTAAAACCGTGTGTAGTGTGCTTAAAGCAAGCGGTAACGCAGAAAATATTAATATCGACTTTTCGGTTGTAAGCGACATCAGCTACTATAACGGCATCACCTTCAGGGGCTTTATTGAAAAGGTTCCCGGAAGCATTTTATCGGGTGGCAGATACGATAATCTGCTTACCAAGCTCGGTAAAAATTCGGGCGCAGTTGGCTTTGCGGTGTATATGGACCTGCTTTCATACCTTAATAAAGATAACGACCGCTTCGATGCAGATATTCTTTTGGTTTACGATAAGAATACCCCTGCACAAGAGGTGTTTAAAGTAGCAAATGATTTAAGAACCAAGGGAAACAGAGTGTTTGTTTCATCAGCCGTTTGTAAAAATATTAAATACAAAAAGATGATAACAATGGGCTTTGTAAAAGGGGAGGGCTAATATATGAGTAAAATGATAAATATTGCTCTTCCTAAAGGCAGGCTTGGTGAAAAGGTTTATAACCTTTTAGAAAATATCGGTTACGGCTGTCCTGCCGTTTTAGAAAACAGCAGAAAGCTTGTGTTCGAAGACGAAAAGAACGGCGTGCGTTATTTTTGGGTAAAGCCAAGCGACGTTGCAATTTACGTTGAAACGGGTGTTGCCGACGTAGGTGTTGTGGGTAAAGATATTTTGCTTGAACAAAATCCCGACGTCTACGAGCTTTTAGATTTAGGCTTCGGCAAATGCCGTATGGCCGTTGCAGGCAAAAAAGGCGAAATACTACCGCTCGATAAAACTATTAAGGTTGCCACAAAATTTCCCACCATTGCAAAAAAATATTTTGCGTCCAAAAGCCGTGAAATTGACATAATTAAGCTTAACGGTTCAATTGAATTGGCCCCCATTCTCGGTATGTCAGACGTAATAGTCGATATTGTTGAAACGGGCAGTACCCTTAAAGAAAACGACCTTGAAGTTTTTGAAGAAATCGTTAATATAAGCGCACGTTTTATTGCCAATAAAACAAGCTTCCGCTTTAAAACCGAAGAAATAGAACTAATGAAAAGCAAACTTGAAAAGGAAATTTAATAATGATTAAAATTTACGATATAAACAAGTTAACACTCGAAGAAATACTTTCCCGTGAAACTTCTGCTTCGGGTGTAGAAGAAATAGTTGCAGATATAATCGCTAATGTTAAGAAAAATGGCGATGCTGCACTTTATGAATACTGCGAAAAGTTCGACAAGGTAAAACTTTCTTCACTTGAAGTAACAATCGAAGAAATCGAAGAAGCTATGAGCCTTGTAGAGCCCGAGTTTATTGAAATTATTAAAGAAGCGGCCAATAATATTACCGAATACCACAAAAACCAGGTGCAAAAAGGCTTCGAAATAAAAAAAGAAAACGGTATAATCTTAGGTCAAAAGGTGCTTCCCGTTAAGCGTGCAGGCCTTTACGTGCCCGGCGGCACGGCAGCATACCCCTCTACCGTTTTAATGGACTGTATTCCTGCCAAAATTGCAGGGGTCAAAGAGCTGTGCATCACAACACCGCCGTCTAAGAACGGAAAGGTAAACCCCGTAATTCTTGCGGCCGCTAAAATTGCAGGGGCCGACAGAATTTTCAAGGTTGGCGGCGCTCAGGCAATTGCCGCTTTGGCATACGGTACCGAAACCGTTCCTAAGGTAGATAAAATTGTAGGTCCCGGCAATGTATTTGTTGCCGAAGCCAAACGTCAGGTTTACGGTCTTGTGTCAATTGATATGATAGCAGGTCCCAGTGAAATTTTAGTAATTGCCGACGGCACCTGTAACCCCGAATTCGTTGCGGCCGACCTTTTAAGCCAGGCCGAGCACGATAAGCTTGCATCCGCCGTCCTTGTTACAGATAGTAAAACTTTAGCCGAAAAGGTAAGGGACGAGCTTGAACGTCAGGTGGCATTACTCCCGCGTGAAGAAATTGCCCGTACGTCTATTGACAACAATGGTAAAATAATTATAGTAGACAGCATAGAGCAGGCTATAGAAATCAGCAACGAAATTGCACCCGAACATCTTGAAGTTTGTGTAGACGAGCCCTTTATGTATCTCGATAAAATTGAAAACGCTGGCTCTATATTCCTTGGCAAAATGTGCCCCGAAGCACTTGGCGACTATTTTTCGGGCACCAACCACACACTTCCAACAAGCGGAACTGCAAAATTCTCAAGTCCGCTGTCTGTTGACGATTTTGTTAAAAAATCTGCATACAGCTACTATACCCCCGAAGCATTAAGTGAAGTAGCCGATAAGGTTGCATTCTTTGCCGAAAAAGAAGGCCTTTCGGCCCACGCAAGAAGTGCGACAGTACGCTTTAAAAAATAAAAGAAGGTAGTATAATTGAGTAAGTTTTTAAGCAGCAGGTTTTCGTCATTGGTGCCATACACACCCGGCGAACAACCGCGCGATATGGAATACGTTAAACTTAATACCAACGAATCGCCGTTTCCGCCGTCAAAAAAGGTAATTGAAGCGGTAAACAGTCTGGAGGTTGAAAAACTTAACCTTTACCCCGACCCAACCTGCAAAGCGCTTATTTCCAAGCTTGCCGAAACCTACGGTGTCGGCGAAGAAAACGTTTTTGTGTCTAACGGTTCCGACGATATTTTGAACTTTTCCTTTATGGCTTTTTGCGATAAAGACAAGGGCGCAATTTTCCCCGAAATCAGTTACGGCTTTTATGAAGTCTATGCAGACCTTTACGGAATTGACTATAAAAAAGTTCCGCTCACGAAGGATTTCGCTATAACCCCGTCCGACTATTTTGAAAGCGGAAAAACGGTTGTAATTGCCAATCCCAATGCCCCAACAGGCCTTGCCTTAACGCTTGCTGAAATTGAAAGCATTTTAAAGGCCAACCAAAACGACGTGGTTATTATAGACGAAGCCTATGTCGATTTTGGCGCACAGTCGGCAGTTTCGCTCACACAGAAGTATAACAACCTTATAGTTGTTATGACCTTTTCCAAATCACGCAGTCTTGCAGGCGGACGTCTTGGTTTTGCAATTGCTCATAAAGACCTTATTTCCGACCTTAACACCATTAAATACTCAACCAACCCCTATAACATAAACCGTCTTACAATGGTTGCAGGTATTGCTTCGCTCGAAGACGCTGATTATTATAAAAACTGCAATAAAAATACTATGGAAGTGCGTGAATACACAAAAACCGAGCTCGAAAAAAGGGGATTTTCTTTAACAAATTCAAAGGCCAACTTCCTGTTCGCAAAATGCGGAAAAATCGGCGGAGAACAGTATTATTCAGCGCTTAAATCGAAGGGCGTTTTGGTTCGCCACTTTAAAAATGAAAAAATTAAAGATTACGTAAGAATAACTATCGGTACAAAAGAGCAAATGGACGTCTTACTTAAGAAAACCGATGAAATTTTAAACGAGGTTTAAAAAATGAGAATAGCCGAAATCAAAAGAAAAACTGCCGAAACCGACATAACCCTTATCCTTAATTTAGACGGTACGGGAAAAAGCGAAATAAATTCGGGCAACGGCTTTATGGACCATATGTTAACCCTTTTCGCAAAACACGGTCGCTTCGACCTTAAGGTTTTTTGTAGTGGTGATATAAACGTCGATTTTCACCATTCTGCCGAAGACATTGGTATTTGTCTTGGTATGGCTTTTAAGGAAGCGCTCGGCGATATGAAGGGAATTACACGCTACGGCGATATAATTCTTCCAATGGACGAAACCTTAATTCTTTGTACGGCAGACCTGCTTAATAATAGTATTCAAGACGAAAACGTTATTCTTTGCGCTACCGATATTTCGGGTAGAAGCTATTTAGGGCTCGATTTACCCCTGCCTTCAACCAGAGTGGGCGACTTCGATACAGAGCTTGTTGAAGAGTTTTTAATTGCATTTGTAAATAATGCTAAAATTACACTTCACATAAAAGAACTTGCAGGCAAAAACACCCACCATATTATAGAAGGCACCTTCAAGGCGCTTGGCAGAACACTTGGTTCTGCGTCTCGAATTAACCCCGAATATAAAAACGAAATTCCCTCCACAAAAGGAGTTCTCTGATGATAGCAATTATAGATTACGGGGTAGGAAACCTTTTTAGCCTTTCCTCCTCCTTTAAAAGCATTGGGGCTAATACCGTAGTTACGGGCGACCCCGAAATTATAAGAAAAGCCGAAAAGTTAATTCTTCCCGGTGTGGGCGCCTTCCGCGATGCCGCCGAAAAGCTCAGGGCAAGTGGGCTCGATAAGGTAATAATTGAAGAAACCAAAAAGGGCAAAAAGCTTCTTGGTATATGCCTTGGTATGCAAATGCTTTTCGAAAAAAGCTATGAATACGGGGAATATGAAGGCTTAGGGTTAATTCCCGGTTCGGTTGTTTCAATGAAGGGCGTAGTGCCCGAAGAATTAAAGGTGCCCCACATTGGCTGGAACGGCCTTATCTTCCCGAAAGATAAACCCAAAAGCCCCATTTTTAAGTATTTGAACGAAGGCGACCATATGTATTTTGTGCATTCGTTTTATGCCACAAACTGCCAGGACTTCGTTTCTTCAAGCACGGAATACGGTGCCATTCTTACCGCTTCGGCCGAAAACGGCAACGTCTACGGTGTACAGTTCCACCCCGAAAAAAGCGGCGAAAAGGGTCTTTCCATACTAAAGGCCTTTTGTGAATTATAATTTTTAGGAGTTTTTATGAACATTTTTCCGGCAATAGACCTTTTTGAAGGTAAAGCAGTTCGTCTTTTTAAGGGCGACTATAACCAAATGACAGTGTATAGCGAGCAACCCGAAAAGGTTGCGCTCTATTTTAAAGAGTGCGGCGCAGAGTATATTCACCTTGTAGATTTAGAAGGTGCGAAATCGGGCGAAACCCCAAACTTTCAAACGGTTAAAAAAATTATCGAAGCATCCGGACTTAAAGCCGAAATCGGTGGCGGTGTGAGAAGCGAAGCGGTAATTGAAAAATACATAAACGCAGGCGCCTACCGTGTTATACTTGGCACGGCCGCCGCAACCGACCATCAGTTTTTAGAAAGGGTTGCAAAAAAGTACGGCGAAAAAATAGCCGTCGGTTGCGACCTTTTAGACGGCAAGGTTGCCACAAAGGGTTGGACAGATACAACCAACGAAACGGGCGAAGAGTTTTTTAGCAGGGTAGAAAAGCTTGGTATTAAAACCGTAATTTGTACCGACATCAGCCGTGATGGCACAATGAAGGGCACAAACCTTGAACTCTACCGTACGCTTTCGCAAAAATTCAGTATCGATATAATTGCATCGGGCGGAGTTACCGACATGAGCGATGTTGAAAACCTTAACAAAATGAATATTTACGGCGCAATTTTAGGTAAAGC
The DNA here is from genome assembly GCA_017381035.1 of Clostridia bacterium. GTDB lineage: Bacteria > Bacillota > Clostridia > Oscillospirales > Acutalibacteraceae > SFWF01. The sequence goes on from JAFOCW010000045.1 coordinate 17,077, forward strand.
CATATACACGGGCAACATAGACCTGAAAACAGCCATAAAGGCGGTAAAATAATGATAACCAAAAGAATAATTCCTTGCCTTGACGTTAAGGACGGCAGGGTAGTAAAGGGAGTAAACTTTTTAGGCCTTGCCGACGTTTCTTCCCCCGTAAAGCTTGCACAGTTTTATAGTGAAAACGGTGCAGATGAGCTTGTTTTTTACGATATTACAGCTTCAAGCGACGGCAGAAAGCTGTTTACCGAAATTTTAACCGAAGTCGCATCTAAAATTTTCATTCCGCTAACCGTTGGCGGCGGCATTAATACGCTTGACGATTTCGACCGTGTGCTTAAATGTGGTGCCGACAAGGTAAGCGTAAACTCGGGCGCAATTAAAAACCCAAGCCTTATTGGCGAAGCGGCTAAAAAATACGGCGACCAGTGCGTTGTGCTTTCGGCCGACATTAAAAGGGTAGACGGAAAGTTCACCCTTTTTGCAAAGGGTGGCCGTGAAAATACGGGCATAGATGCTATTGAATGGGTAAAACAAGGCGCGGCAAACGGTGCAGGCGAAATTGTTGTAAACTCAATAGATACCGACGGCGTTAAAAACGGCTTCGACCTTGAAATGTTAGAAGCGGTGTGTAACGTTGTAAACGTTCCCGTAATTGCTTCGGGCGGTGCCGGTGGTATCGACCACTTTAAAACCCTTTTTAAAGAGCTGCCAAAGGTAGATGCAGGTCTTGCCGCATCTATATTCCATTTCGGCGAAGTAAGCATTAAGGACCTTAAAACCGAGCTTTATAAAGAAGGCATTAACGTTAGGAGATAATTATGTTAGATATAAACACCTTAAAATTCGACGATAAAGGGCTTATTCCTGCAATAGTTGTAGATGCAACTACCAAAAAGGTTTTAACCCTTGCATATATGAACAAAGAAAGCCTTGAAATTTCAATAAAAGAGCAAAAAACCTGCTTCTTTTCAAGAAGCCGTCAGCAGCTTTGGCGCAAGGGTGAAACTTCAGGCAATTTTCAGCACATTGTAAGCATAACCGCCGACTGCGATAACGATGCACTTACCGTGCTTGTAAACAAAGACGGCCCTGCCTGCCACCTTGGAACCGATTCCTGCTTTAACAATACCGTATTCGAAAGTGAAAACAACCACGCCTTTTCTATGGACGGATTGTACGAACTTTTACTTGGCAGAAAGCAACAAAAACCCGAAGGCTCCTATACCACCTACCTTTTCGAAAAGGGAATAGATAAAATTCTTAAAAAGGTTGGCGAAGAGTGCACCGAAGTTATTATTGCAGGTAAAGCCGACGATAAGGCCGAAACGGTATATGAAATTGCCGACCTTGCATATCACGTAATGGTGCTTATGGTTGAAATGGGCATTTCGGTAGAAGATATTAAAAAAGAATTGGCTTCCCGTCATGTTATCGACCACAAAGTTAAACAGGAGAAAATGACGAAATGATAATAGGTGATTACCATACACATACAACCTATTGCGACGGTAAAAATACCCCTGAAGAAATGCTTTTGGCCGCAATCGAAAAAGGGCTTAAATATTACGGTTTTTCGTCCCACGCACACCTTAAGTACGACGAAAGCTGGAATATGAGCCACGCTTCGCAAGAAGAGTACATAAAAGAAGTGCTGGCCTTAAAAGAAAAGTATAAAGATAAAATCACGGTACTGCTTGGCTGTGAGTACGACCTTTTAAGCGATAACGATTTAAGTAAGTTCAGTTACGTTATAGGCTCTTGCCACAGCATAATTAAAGACGGCAAATATCTGTCGGTCGACCATAGCGAGCAAACCTTTAACGAGTGTGTTAAAATCGCCTACGACGGTGATTATTATGCCTTCGTTAAAGATTATTACGAGCTTATTGCCACCGCCGCTCAAAGAGAAGAGTTTACCTTTATAGGTCATTTCGATTTAATAAGTAAGTTTAATTACGGTTATAAATATTTCGATGAAGACGACCAACGATATGAAATGCCTATGTACCGTGCGCTTGACCGTCTTGTAAAGGCCGGAAAAACCTTCGAGCTCAATACCAAATTAGCACTAAGCGATAAACGAACAGAGCCGCTTCCTTCTACGGCCAAATGGCTCGATGCGCTAAGCGAATGTGGCGGAAATATTATTATTAACAGCGATGCACATACTACTTCCAGAATTACCGACGGCTTTGACGAAGCCAAAGCATTCGCATCAAAATATGGGTTTAATTCTTCGCTTATTTTAACCCCGAACGGTTTTGAAGAAATAAACTTTTAATTGTACTGACTTTAAAAATATGCTAATATAAGGTTAGTCAAGTTTCATTAAAGAGTTATTAAGAAGGGGAGAAAACAATGCTTAAAGCTAAACTTGAAGAGTATCTTGCCGAAACCCCCGTTATTGCCGCAGCAACTGCAAATAATTGGCAAGATGCAATTGAAAGTCCTGCAAAGGTTGTAATTTTCTGTACCGCAAATATTATGAACGTTAAAGACCGCATAGAAGAGTGCCACAAGCACGGCAAGCTTGCTTTTGTGCATATAGACTTGTCTGAAGGCATTGGTAAAGACAAAGCAGGTGTTGAATTTTTGGCAAAGTGCGGTATAGACGGTATTGCTTCTACAAGGGGCAATCTTGTAAAATATGCCAGGGAGCAGGGGCTTATAACCATTCAGCGCTTTTTTGCGCTCGATAGTAAGGGCGTGGCCAGCATACACGATTTAACTGCTTCATCCCACCCCGATTTTATTGAAATTATGCCCGGCGTTATTTCCAAAATAATCAAACAGGTGTCGGGCGGACCCATTCCCGTTATGGTAGGCGGTCTTATAGACACCAAAGAAGAAGTTATAGATGCCATAAACTGCGGTGCAGTGGCAATTTCCACCAGTAAAAAGGAACTGTGGTATATTTAAGGAGAAAATTATGGACGCAACAAACTTTAAAGACATAAACCTTTATCTTTTCGATATGGACGGAACCCTTTACCTTGGCAATCAGCTTTTCAGTTTTACAAAGGAACTGCTTGCCACAATAAAGGCAACCGGTCGCCGCTATATGTTTATGACCAACAACTCTTCAAAAAGCGTTGTCGATTATATTAAAAAGCTTGAAAAGCTTGGTATTCCTGCCGAAAGGGAAGATTTTATAACCTCTTCTCAGGCAACGGCTTATTACCTTAAAAAATATTACCCCGACCACAAGCTTTACGTTTGCGGCACAAAATCGCTTGTAAAAGAGCTTGAAACCGAAGGCTTTACCGTAACCGAAGAGCTCGACGAAGTTGAGTGTATTGTGCTTGGTAACGACCAGGAACTTACCTTTAAAAAGCTTGAAGATATTTGTAAAATTCTTCTTGCCCGTGATGTGCCTTATATTGCAACCAACCCCGACTACGTTTGTCCAACAGAGTTCGGCAGCGTGCCCGACTGCGGAAGTTTTATAGATATGCTTTATAACTCGGTTAAAAAACGTCCAATTGTAATCGGTAAGCCCGAACCCTTAATGCCCATTCTTGCAATGGAAAGAACCGGCTACTCAAAAGAAGAAACCGCCGTTATAGGCGACCGCCTTTATACCGACGTAAAAAGCGGACTTAATGCAGGCACGGTTGGTGTTTTGGTGCTTAGCGGTGAAGCTACAATGGAAGACGTAGAAAAATCCGATTTCAAGCCCGACATCATACTTAGCGACTGCGGACAAATAATTGAACATATAAAATAAACTAAAAGACGAATCAAACGATTCGTCTTTTTTGTTTTAGTATAAAAAGGCAATATTTACATATACTTTTACTGAAAAAATAAAAACAGGAGGTTTTTATGCTAAAACGTATACTTTCATTAATTATTTCAGCACTATTAATAACAGGACTTTTTGCCGGTTGCGGTGAAAAGGAACAGATGGACAAAAAACTAAAGGTTGCCGCCCTTTCGTCAGGTTACGAAGAAACAATGCCTGGAATGTGGCAAGAAATTTGCGATGCATTTGAAAAGGCAACGGGAATTAAAACCGAGCTCACCCTTGAAAAGAATTTGGAAGACGTTATCGGCGCTTCAATGCAAGGCGGCGATTACCCCGACGTTGTGCTTTTGGCAACGGGCCGTGAAGCAGGACTTACCGAACAACTTATAAAAGATAAAAATCTTACCGAGCTTACCGACGTTCTTGATATGACCATTCCGGGCGAAAACGTAAAGGTTAAAGATAAGCTTAGCGGCGGCTTTACCGAAAGCGTTGCAACCAACCCGTACGGGGACGGCAAAACCTACCTTATGCCAATGTTCTATTCTCCCTGCGGACTTTTCTACAACAAAGGTCTTTTTAAGGAAAAGGGTTGGGAAGTGCCTGAAACCTGGGATGAAATGTGGGCGCTTGGCGAAAAAGCCAAGGCCGAAAATATTGCACTTTTCACATACCCCACAACCGGTTATTTTGATTCCTTCTTTTTCTCGCTTATGTATGCCGTAGGCGGTCCCGAATTTTTCGATAAGGTAACCAACTACGAAAAAGGCGTATGGGAAACCGAAGAAGGTAAAACCTTTATTGATATTGTTACAAAGCTTGCATCCTATACTAATAAGAAAACTCCGTCCCAGGCTAACGACCAGGACTTTTCCAAAAATCAGCTTATGGTAATGCAAAACGAAGCACTCTTTATGCCTAACGGCACTTGGGTTGTAGGCGAAATGGCCGACGCAGTAGCGGCAGACGGCTTCGAGTGGGGAATGACCGCCCTCCCTGCCGTGGCGGCCGGCGGCGACTCTTACGCATATACCTGGATGGAGCAAATCTGGGTACCCAAGGGAGCCAAAAACCAAAAAGACGCTAAAACCTTTATTTCTTATATGTATTCCGATGAAGCAGCAGGCATTTTTGCAAAAAGAAATGCCGTTCAGCCAATAAAGGACGTTTCTAAACTTCTTAGCGAAGATAATAAACTCTTCTATTCGGTTTACGAAAACGGCGCCAAGGCTGCAATCGGTAATTTTGCCGCATATAAATCGGTTGCAGGACTTGGCAACCCTGCCGACTATTTCTTTGCGCCCATTAATTCCTTGGTTTCAGGCAATATTACCAAGGAGCAGTATGTAAATGACATTATAAAAGCAACCGACAAAATGCGAGAGAATCTTATAAACAAGTAGCTAAAAGGGTGAGTATAAACTCACCCTTTTCTGAAAGGAACTTACTTATGAAAAAACATAAAAGGCAAAACAGTTTTATTGCGCTGTGTGTTGCGCCTGCAACCCTTTTGTTTTTTATATTTATGGTTTACCCAACCATAGACGTTTTCAGAATGTCCTTTTTCGAAAGGGGAGCCTATTCGCCAACCGAAAACTACGTGGGACTTCAGAACTTCGGTGTTCTTATAAAGGATACCCGTTTTATTGTGGCTTGTCAGAACACCATATTTTTAATTGTTGCGGTTACCATTGTTACCTTTGCCTTGGCACTTTTTTTCGCCGCCTGCCTTACACGTGAAAAGGTAAGGGGAAATAGTATTTTCAGGGTAGTCTTCTACATTCCGAATATATTATCTGTTGTTGTAATATCGGGTGTATTTTCTGCAATTTACGATACTAAAAACGGGCTTTTAAACAGCCTTTTGTCAATTTTCAGCGGCAAGGCCGTCTCTGTCCTTTGGAAAAGCGAAGAGCTTGTTGTAATATCAATTGCTATTGCTATGGTCTGGCAGGCCATCGGCTATTATATGGTTATGTATATGGCATCTATGTCGGCCGTGCCCGAAAGCCTGTACGAAAGCGCAGGGCTCGACGGCGCAGATAAGCTTACACAGTTTTTTAATATAACCCTTCCGCTTATATGGACTAATATCAGAACAACCCTTACCTTCTTTATAATTTCAACAATAAATATGGCCTTCCTTTTCGTAAAGGCAATGACTTCGGGGGGACCTAACGGCGCCAGCGAAGTGGTGCTTTCCTTTATGTACGGTCAAAAAGACGCAGGCCTTTACGGCTACAGTATGGCGGCAGGGGTTGTTATCTTCCTTTTTTCCTTTGCTCTGTCGGCCCTTGTAAATAAGGCAACCGAGCGTGAAGTCTTGCAGTATTAAGGGGGAACGTATGAATAGCAATAAATTATTTAAAACCTTCGTTTATATCTGCCTTCTTTTGCTTGCAATATCAATTTTGGTACCGGTAGCCTGGGTTTTTTTAGCATCGGTTAAAGAGAATAAGGAATTTTACGGCAACCCCTGGAGCCTGCCGCAAGGCTTCTATTTCAAAAACTTTCTGGATGCCTGGAATAAAGCAGGTATGGGCGAATATATGCTTAACTCGGTAATTGTTACCGCCACCGCCCTGGTACTCCTTTTGGTTATCGCTTTACCGGCCGCCTACTGCCTTGCAAGGTTTAATTTTAGGGGCAGAAATATTTTAAACACCGCTTTTGCGGCAGGACTTTTTATTAACGTAAACTATATTGTGGTGCCCATTTTCTTAATGCTTAAGGACGGCGATACCTTCCTTAAAAATCTGTTCGGCGGTGGCTTTCTTTTGAATAATCTTTTTGTTTTGGCGCTTGTCTATGCTTCTACCGCCCTGCCGTTTACAATATACTTGCTAAGAAGTTATTTTGTTTCGTTGCCCTTCGAGTTTGAAGAAGCAGGGTATATAGATGGCGCAAGTTATTTTAAAACAATGGTTAAAATCATTTTCCCAATGGCTCGTCCGTCTATAATCACGGTAATTCTGTTTAACTTCCTTTCTTTCTGGAATGAATATATCGTGTCGCTAACCTTGCTGAGTGCCGCCGGCGGCTCAAAAACACTTCCCGTAGGTCTTATAAATTTAATGCAGGGTCAGCAGGCCAAGGCGCAGTACGGTGTAATGTATGCAGGCCTTGTGCTTGTAATGCTTCCAACCCTTATACTTTATGTTGCGGTTCAAAAGAAGCTTACCGAAGGTATGACGGTTGGCGGAGTAAAAGGGTAGGTGATATAATGTTTTATAAAGAATCAAGACTGCGCGCCATCATTATAGCCGCCCTTTTTGCCTTGGGGCTTGCCTTCGTTTATATCGGTTGGACACTTAAAGGGCAAATGACCGGCCTTTTATTAATGCTTTTAGGCGTAGCGCTTTTAATAACGTCAATTTTCGTTTACAACAAACCGTATAAATAGTAAAACAGCGAAGACGATGTCTTCGCTGTTTTTATTTGTGTAAATAACATTCCTTATCGTGCGAGTATATTATGCCAATAGCCTGCAAATAAGAATATATAATTGTACTTCCTACAAATTTCATTCCACGTTTTATTAAATCGTTAGATACCGCATCCGATAAATCGCTTGTGGTTTTGCCCGTTTCATAAATTATTTCACCCTTTGTAAAGGACTTTAAATAATTATAAAACGAACCAAACTCATATCTAATGCTTTTAAAAATTTTGCTGTTATTAATGCTTGCCTTAATTTTAAACTTGTTTCTTATAATTTCACGGTTGCCTAATAGCTCGGTTATTTTATCTTCGCCGTAACAGCATACCTTGTCAATATCAAAGTTATCATACGCCGCCCTAAAGGCTTCACGCTTGTTTAAAACACATTCCCACGAAAGCCCTGCCTGAAAAGATTCAAGAATTAACATTTCGTATAAATA
>JAFOCW010000046.1 GCA_017381035.1 Clostridia bacterium
GGTGAACTTTATAACACTGGGGAAATCCGCAGGGATTTGAAGGCATTGGGACACAATTTTCAGGGCCACTCAGATACAGAAGTGGTGCTGCATGCCTATGCGGAATATGGCCCGGACTGTTAAGCGCCCTTTTGCAGAGATTGTACACAACACCCCTTACGGGATTTGATTTCATTATGGGCTATATGCTCCCGATCCTTCCCATCGCAATCGGGCAGACCGTCATCTGCTATTTGTTTGCGATTCCTTTAGGACTTGAAGTTAGCTTAAGCATTATTTATTCCGTTATTGGCATTATCCCCATGGCAATTTTTAATATTGCACTCGGACTTTTGTGTGGCAGTGTTTTGGGAGTGAAACAGGTTGGCGGTATTTGCGGAGCACTATTTACCAATCTTTCTGCTTGGTTTTCGGGCGTTTGGTTTGATTTGAATCTTGTAGGAGGTGCTTTCAAAAAAATAGCAAATGCATTTCCGTTTGTTCACGCAGCAGAACTGGAAAAAGCGTTATTTAACGGAAATTTCGAGAGCGCAGCTTCACACATTCTGCCGATTATTCTGTATAGTGTAGTAATAACGGCGGTTGCTGTGTTCTGCTTCCTAAGACAAATGAAAAAACAGTAAGGACTTGAGGCGATGAAATACAAACTTATTATCGACAAAAACGCAGATGAGGAAATCATAGCAATCGTTCATGCTCCATCATCTTTGACACAGCGGATAGAAGAACTTGCCGTTGTTTTTTTGCAAAATTTTAAAAAGCAACCTTAAGTTTACAAAAAGACCCGTGAAATTGGTGGAATGTTTTTTATAAATAGGTTATAATCAAAACATCAAAGTCAGGGGGAATTACTATGACGTTCGGCGATAAGTTGGCAAATCTTAGAAAACAGAAAAATCTTACACAAGAACAGCTTGCAGATATGCTCGGCGTTTCAAGGCAATCGGTCAGCAAATGGGAATCTGATATATCGTACCCCGAAACCGAAAAGCTTATAAGTTTAGCAAGGCTATTCGAATGTTCGACAGATTACCTGCTGAAAGACGAGTGTTCTACCTATTCTGTGTGTAACCACAAATATCAAAACAGCAAACCGAAAAGTATATCAAGCCATCAAAAAACAGTTGGGTATATTCTTTTGGCTATTTCACTTATTACCGGCGTATTATCTATATTGCTTGCAAGCAGCGAAGAAAGCTTAGTGTTGGCGCTCGTAATGACGGCAACACTGTTGGTATTAAGCATTATTTGTCTGGCAGTAAGGCAAAATGCCGGTTACTGGTGCGCTTGGGCAGGTTTTGCACCCTTTGTTTTATTGGCGCCCCAAATGGTTAGTATGACGTTTTTGGTGGGAATTGACATTGCGGTTATTTGTTTTTACGTTATTATGTTTTTTGTTGCAAGGAAAATATTTGATGCTAACGTAATACCGAACCGTACAAAGAGCGCACTTATTATAACCGGTTGGGTTTTGCTTGTAATAGCGAACTTTAGCATACACGTTATTCCGCTTATTCTTGCTAAATACTCTTTTGTCTTTATTATTAGTCCGTTGTTCTATATACAAATTGACTTCATTTTTTACGTTATAATGGCGTTTTTAATGACCTATACGGTTCGTTACCTAAAAAGCTTAAAGCGTGCTAAACCATAAATAAGAAGGCTTGGAAGTAAACTTCCAAGCCTTTTTTAGTTAATAGATTATTTGTCTGTATTGTGCTTTTTGTAGAAACGGTAGGAATAGATTACGGGAATTAACACCATGGGTATTATTGCAACCAGTACCCAGGGTAAGAAGGTTACCGGTAAAAAGGCGGCAGGCAGTATTAGTATACCGCCGATAACCCAAAGCTTGCCTGCAAAGCGGTGGGTAGCGTTCCAGTTGGCTTCGTCGTTTAAGGTCCAGGCAATTTTTATACCAATTGTGTAATTTTGTTTGCATTTTGGCATATAGTTGCCGATTATTATGAAGAGAAGCCCCATAAACGCAATGCAGATGCTGCCGACATTAAGTTCTACGTCAAAGGCGTAAAAGTAAGTGAACGCAGAGCAAAGTATTGATACAACGGGACAAATCCAGAAAACAAGGCCGATTATTTTTTTGTGTTGGTCTTTATTTTTAGGGTCGAATTTGCTTATAAAAAGGCAGAGCCAATGAATTGCAAAAGTTATGAGCGGTAAACAAAGCACCGCAAAAAGTTTGCTTGAATACTGGTCGGGGTTGCCATCGGGGCCCCAGTGGGTTGCAATTTTTTCGGGAAGCTTTTCCCACGATATTACACCAAACAAAATGGGTAACAGTATTACAATTGATGAAACTACGGCTTTAAATTTATTTTCTTTAATCATTATTATTTTCCCCTTTCAAATCAGATAGCCAAAGCAGAGTTTCTTCGAGCACCGAAGTATTCAGTTCATAATAAATGAACTGTCCTTCCCTTGTGTCCCGTACCAAATCGGCTTCCTTAAGCACAGACAGATGTCGGGAAATTGAAGCGCCCGTAACGTTGAACTTTTCACATATTTCGCCTGCCGCCATTCTTCCGTTTTTTAGCATATTCAGTATTTCGCGCCTTATGGGGTCGGCAAGGGCTTTTAAAGTGTTTTGTAGGCTCATTTTTTCATCTCCTTATTTAACATTTAACCTAATTGTTAAATATAGTATAAACTAATTCCCCACTTTTGTCAAGTGGGGAATTTAAAAATTTTACATAAATGCTCGGGTAATGATATACGCAAGATAACCGCCGTAGCAAAGAACGGCTACAACACCTTCCGCTTTTTGAAGCTTGTTGCCCGTTGCAGAGAAGATATACATCATAACCGTAACGGCAAGAAGAATTATTGTATCGATAAGAATACCGGATGCTAAATCTATTGCTACAGGCATAATGGTTGCCGTCATACCGAGTATGAAAAGCAGGTTGAAGAGGTTAGAGCCAATAACGTTACCAATTGCCATATCGCTTTCACCCTTGCGAGCTGCTACTATAGAGGTTACAAGCTCGGGCAGTGAAGTACCCATAGCTACTATTGTAAGGCCAATAAGCGCATCGGAAACGCCCCAAGAACGCGCAATAGAGGTAGCAGAATCTACTACTAAATCGCCGCCGACAATAACAAGGGCAAGACCTATTACAAGGAAGATAAGGCTTTTTGCCAAAGATACTTCTTCGATTTCATCATCTTCGTCGGCAGACTTTCTGTCTTTAAGGGTTTTGTAAAGAAGATAGCCCATATATGAAACGAAGAGCACGAGAAGAGCAATACCCTCAAGTCTTGTGATTTTTGTATCAAAAAATACTATAAACGCAATGATTGCAACGGTTGCAATTACGTTCCAAGGAAAATCTCTTTTTAAGGTTTCTTTTTGAGTTGGCAGCTTGGTTATAATCATACAAATACCAAGAACCATAAGCAAGTTAAAAAGGTTCGAGCCTACGACGTTTCCAAGGGCAATTTCGTTGCTTCCCTTAAGAGCGGCCGAAATGCTGACTGCGGCTTCGGGTGCAGATGTACCCATCGCAACTATTGTAAGACCGATAACTGCGGCAGAAACACCAAGCTTTTTAGCAAGTGAAGAAGCGCCCTCAACAAAGATATCGGCGCCCTTAATAAGTGCTACAAAGCTGACAACTAATACAATGTAGGGAATTACGGGACTTAAAGACATTATTTGTTCTATCATAAAAAACCTCCTGTTTTATGGCAAAAAGAAAAGACTATTGCCGTGATTAACACGATAATAGTCTTGTTGTTTAATACATTAACCGAGCCATTTGGCTGTGATGACGACTAATGTAACGCTTTTAAAAAAGCGCCAACTACTCCCTAATATCATTAATATTATATGCAAAAATTAACATTTTGTCAACTTTTATTTAAATATGTCTATTAGGTTTTGTTTATCTGTTTTAGTGATTTTTCCTTGAACGCAGTCGGGTCTGCCGCCGCCCTTACCCGAAAAGCTTTCGTTTAAGGCTTTGGCAAAACTTCTTGTATCTCCAGTTTTTGATGTTACAAGGTAATTGAAGCCGTCGGCCGTTTCGGCAAAGAGCGCAATAAATAAGGCGCTATCGAGTTTTGCGTTTGCAATATTTCTAAGGGTATTAAAATCTGCTTCACCCGTAAAGCCAACAAGGGCATCGCCTACCGTTTGCATTTCAAGGGATGCTGCGGCAAGTTTTTCGGTAAGGCCTCTGATTTCTGAGCGAGCCGCCGATAAATCGTCGCCAAGCTTTTTAACCTGCTCGGCTATTTCTTCACGTTTGGCGGAAAGCTGTTTCATAATGGCCTTTGCGACGCCGTGCAAATAAGAATAATCTTGAAGCGCGAGCGAGCCTGCAACCATTTCTATACGGGTTCCGCCCTTAAAGGCGCAGAAATTAACAATTTTAATAAGGCCAATTTCCCCTGCTGACATAGGATGCGGTGCACAACAAGCGCAGGTATCGAACCCTTCGACAGTTATAAGTCTTACCCCTTCGGTAAGTTCAATTTTGCTACGGCAGTCTATGGTAGCAAACTCTTGTGCGGTGGGGTAAGAAACGGTGATTTTTGCATTTTGGAACACGGCTTTATTGGCCGCATCTTCAACCTTTTCAATATCATTTGCCGAAAGAGGACCGTCTACGTCGAAGGTAACAAGGCTGTCGTTCATATGGAAGCCGACGTTGTTATAGCCGAACATTTTATGAATAACGCCCGAAAGCACGTGTTCGGCGCAGTGGTTTTGCATGCGGGAAAAGCGAAGCTCCCAATCGATTTTACCGGTAACGGTTTCACCGACACTAAGGGACTTTTCAAGGGTATGCACAATATCTTCGCCCTTTTCTTGAACGTCGAGCACAGCAATACCGTTAATTTCGCCCTTATCGGCCGCCTGACCGCCGCCTTCGGCGAAGAAGGCGGTCTTATCTAAAACAACTTCGTAGCCGCCGTCTGCCATATTACAGGAAAGCACGGTGGCGGTAAATTCCTTAATATAGGAATTGTTTTCGTAAAGCTTTAAGGTCATATTAGTTACCGAGTTCCTTGGTTAATAGTGCGCGAATAACGGCAGGGTCGCCATTGCCCTTAAGTTCACGCATACAAGCGCCGAATATAGCGCCGAAGGCTTTTTCTTTACCACCCTTGAAATCGGCTACTGCGGCAGGATTTGCGGCAATTGCGGCCTTTACAGCGGCAAGAACTGCGCCTTCATCAACCTTAGCGTTAAAGCCCTGCTCATCGCAGTACTTATCGACGTCAACGTTATTTTCGAACACGGCGGCAAGCACCTTTTTGCCTGCGGCACGTGTAATTTCGGAGCTGTCTACGAGTTCAATTATACGTGAAAGCTTTTCGGGTGCGATATTTAAGGTTTCAATACCTAAATAGCGCATACGGCTCATACATTCGGTAAGAATCCAGGAAGCAACACTCTTGGGTTCACGGCCCATTGCAACAACCGCATCGAACACAGAGCAAAGCTTAGCATCGCTTGCGAGCACTGCGGCTTCTTTGGTGGCAATACCCATATCTACGTATTTTTGGCCCTTTTCTTCGGCAGTAGCAGGCATACTTGCTTTAATTTCGGCAAGCCAACTATCGTCAATTATGATGGGCATAAGGTTCGGGTCGGGGAAATAGCGGTAATCGGCCGCAGTTTCTTTATTACGCATTGGGAAGGTGCGACGTTTAACCTCGTCCCAACGGCGAGTTTCCTGAACGAGCATTTCGGTACGGCGTTCAATTGCGTCTACATGGCGCACCTTTTCAAATTCGATTGCATCTTTAATTTCTGCAAAGGAGCTCATATTCTTGATTTCGGAACGGACGCCCAACTGGTCGGAGCCTTCGGGACGAACAGAAATGTTTACGTCGCAACGCATTGCGCCTTCTTCACATTCCGAAATACCTGCAAACTGAAGGGCTGCCTTAAGCTTTTTAAGGTAGGTTATAACTTCATCGGAGCTTCTGAAATCGGGTTTAGAAACAATTTCGATAAGGGGTACACTTGTACGGTTATAGTCTACAAGCGAAGTGTTGGTTGCGTCGTCGTGAACGAGCTTACCTGCGTCTTCTTCAATGTGAATTTGTTTAATACCGATTTCTCTTTCGCCAACCTGAACGGTACCTTCAACACAAACGGGGTTAAACCACTGTGTAATCTGGTAAGCGGAAGGAAGGTCGGGGTAATAGTAGCTCTTCTTATCGAAGGTGGTGTACTGATTAATTTTGCAGTTAAGCATTAAGCCTGCTTTAACTGCAAGCTCTATTGCGTGTTTATTGGTAACGGGAAGCATACCCGGCATACCCGCACAAGCAGGACAAACGCAATCGTTCGGCTCGTCGGCTGCAGCATGACCGCCGCAAGAGCAGAACAGTTTAGAATCGGTAGCAAGCTCTACGTGGGTTTCAAGACCAATGACAAGTTCGTACTTCATATTATGCTTCCTCCTTTTCTAAAACTTTTGCAAGGCTTAAAAGTTTGCCGTCGCAGAAGTAATCGCCTACAAGCTGAACGCCTGCGCTTACTACTGCCGGAAGGCCTGTAATAGATGCAGGTGCAGTAAACAGGCTTGCTTCGTAAACCTTTTCGAAGGCTTCTTCTTCGGGGTAGGTTTCATACTCTGTTTTAGCGTATGCAGGAAGTAAAAGCGCATTGTACTTAGATAAGATGGTCTTTAAGTTTTCAACTGCAATACGGCGTATTTTAAGGGCCTTATCGTAGCAGGCATCGTACTTGCCTTTTGATAACACGTCGGAGCCATATATAATGGTAGCCTTGGTTAAGAAACCGAAGGCTTCGGTGCGGCTGCCAACATAAAGCTCGTCGATATTCTTGTATTTTTCGGTGCGGTAACCGTACTTTACACCGTCGAAACGGGAAAGGTTGTTGGTTGTTTCGGCCGACATAAGAATTGTCCAAGCGGTTTTAATTTCGGGAAGGTTGCCAACAACAACGAAGGCTACTTCTGCGCCCTGCTTTGTATAAGCCTTTGCGGCGGCATCAATTTTAGCCTTAACGCTTTGGTCTGCGGCATCGTAAAGCTCTTTTACAATGCCTATTTTCATACCCTTAACCGAAGCATTAGTATTGTATTCATACTTTTCGGTTTTAAGGCTTGTGCCGTCTTTAGCATCGTGGCCGGCAATAACGCCAAGAACTTCGGCGGCGGTATCGGCGCTGTTTGCTGTAACGCCAATCTGTTCGCCCGAGCAAGCGGCGGCAATTACACCGTAACGTGAAACAGTGCCGTAGGTGGGCTTTACAAAGGTAACGCCTTCAAGTGCGGCGGCACGACGGGGTGCGCCGTTTAAATCTACGTTTAGTGCGGCCTTAACACTGCCTTCTTTTACAAGTTTGGCGGCGGCAGAAATTTCGGAGCCGGTTTCGCCATAAAGGTCTAAGCCAAATTCGCCAACTGCGGTTTTGCCCGAGATGGTGTAACCCTTGGCGGTAAGTCTTTCTACTGCTTCGGCAGAGAAAAGGGGCTTAAAGTTTTGAAGCATTTTGGAGCCTGCGGTAGAAGCAACGTCTTTTATAAGAATTGTATCGTCTACTGCGATAGTTCCGTTTTTGTTGATTTCAGTAATATATTTAGCCAATTTACACACCTCTCTTTACTTTACAAGTCTTGGAACCTGCCAGCTGTCTTCGGTTGCCTGGGGCGCGCCCTTAAGCAAAGCTTCACGGCTGAAGGGTTGTTCTCTTTTATCGGTTCTGAGTACATTGGTCATTTCCTGAACGTGTACCATTACCTTTGTGTTTTCGGTATTGATATTACCAAGGTCTGCTTCTTTTTCGGCCATGGTTTTAAAGATTTTTTCCATTGCCTTCTTTTCGGCATCGGTGAATTTAAGCTCGTTCACCTGCTCGAGAGCTTCGAGCTTAGCCTTGCCCGAAGTTACGCCTGCCTTAGATGCAGAAACAACGTCTGCAAAGTTAGAGCCGTCGCCTGCGGTACCGAAGGTATCGGCGCCTTCTTTGCCACGAATGGAAACGTTGGCTTCGAAGAGCTGAAGTTCGGTTACTTCGCTGGGTGCGCCAAGAAGCTGGTCTTGTGCGGCGCCGTCGAGCGGGAATGCAATAACATCACGTATGGTTTCGGTATCAGCAAGGAGCATTACGATACGGTCTACACCCGGAGCCATACCTGCGTGTGGGGGTGCGCCGAACTGGAATGCATTATAAAGGGCAGAGAAACGCTTTTCAACTTCGCTTTCTTCGTAGCCAGCAATAGAGAACGCCTTTCTCATAATTTCGGGGCTATGGTTACGAACAGCGCCCGAAGCAAGCTCTATACCGTTACAAACAAGGTCGTACTGGTAGGCGTTAATGGTGCAGGGGTCTTTGGTTTCAAGCGCTTCAAGTCCGCCCTGCGGCATTGAGAAGGGGTTATGTGTGAAAATAATGCTATCGGTAGTTTCGTCGAGTTCGTACATGGGGAAATCTACCACGAAGCAGAATTCGAAGGAGTCTTTATTAATAAGGCCGAGTTCGTTACCGAGCCAGGTACGAATAACGCCTGCGTTTTTATCGGCGGTGGAAGATACGTTGTCGCAAATGAAGAAGATGGTTTCGCCTTCTTTTACGCCGGTAAGCTCAACAATTTCCTTCTTCTGCTCGTCGGATAAAACCTTGGAAATGGGGTCGTCTTTAAAGGTATAGGTTGCGGCATTAAGCAAGGTGATGTGGGCAAGACCTGCCATTTTAGCCTGCTTTTGCGCAAAATCTAACGATTTGTCGAAGAACCAACGCTCTGCCTTACAGGGTGCAACAATGGCTCTTACGGGTTTATTCATAAAGGGCTTGAAGGGGGCACGAGTAAAGAAATCGGTTAAATCGCAGATAATAAGGGGGTTGCGAAGGTCGGGCTTATCGGAGCCGTAATTTGCCATTGCTTCTGCGAAGGGAATTCTTCTGAAAGGGGTAGATGAAATCTTTTTATCAGAGAAGGTGCGGAAAACGTCGGCAACAACCGATTCGCACACTTCCAATACTTCGTCTTGTGTGGCGAAAGCCATTTCGAAGTCGAGCTGATAGAATTCACCGGGTGAACGGTCGGCACGAGCATCTTCATCACGAAAGCAGGGCGCAATTTGGAAATATCTGTCGAAGCCCGACACCATAAGAAGCTGCTTGAACTGCTGGGGTGCCTGGGGAAGCGCATAGAATTTGCCCGGATGCTTACGGGAAGGTACAAGGAAATCTCGTGCGCCTTCGGGTGAAGAAGCGGTAAGAATGGGGGTTTGAATATCTAAAAAGCCTCTTTCTTCCATAAGGCGACGCATATGGCCGATAACCTTGGAACGAAGAATGATATTATCGTGAAGCTTTTTAGAACGAAGGTCTAAGAAGCGGTGCTTTAAACGAATATTTTCGTTTGTATTTACTGCGCCAACTTCGAAGGGAAGGTCCCTTGTGCAAGCGCCAAGCACGGTAACGCTGTTTGCAACAAGCTCTACGTCGCCTGTAGCAATTTTTGGGTTTTCGGTGCCTGCATCACGAAGGGTAACGGTTCCCTTAGTGGAAATTACCGTTTCCTTTGCTATGCCCTTTAATAAATTTTCGTCGTGAACTACAACCTGCGTTACACCGGTTTCATCACGAAGGTCCACAAAGAGCACGCCGCCGTGGTCTCTGATAACCTCGACCCAGCCGGCAAGTTCTACTTCTTGGCCGATGTGGTCCTTTCTTATGTCATTGCAACGATGGGTTCTGTACATTTAAAATGCCTCCGTTTGCTAAAAATTAATAAATAAAAAGCCCCGAGAATACTAAAAAAGTATTCTCGGGACGAATAAACAAAAGTTACCCGCGGTGCCACCCGTTTTGACGTTAAAAAATAACGCCCGCTTTTAATATTGAATTGTGGTAAACCGTCGAAGTGTTCCCATACTTACTACTCGTCTGAAATGCGCTTACAGTCGGCGACGCATTCTCCCTGGCAGACTTTCCACAAAAGCAGAGTCTTCGCTAAATATTATAACAAAAAACTGAGATTTGTCAATATTATTATTGTTACAACACCGTTTTTATACAGGTGTAAATATCTTCCAAAAAACTGAAGTTATTTATGTAGTCTAAATTAAGTTTCATTTTTTCGGGAAGAATATAATTCACATAGGCTTCATCTACGCTAATTCCCTTTTCGGTTAAGGCGGCGATTTTTTCGTCTTCGTTCCTAAAAAGCAGGCTTGCTTTAGACGTTATGCCTGCAGGAAGAAGCAAGGTAGCCAGCATTTCGGGGGTGTACATATCTACGTAACGTCTGACTTCGGGGCGTGTGCCGACAAAGCTCATTTGACCGATAAACACGTTAAAAAGCTGTGGTATTTCATCGAGCCTGGAGCCCCTGATTTTAGCGCCGATTTTGGTAATGCGGCTATCGCCAGAGACGGTGATTAAAGCGCCGATTTTATCGGCACCTACACGCATTGTGCGGAACTTAAAAATAGTAAAATCTTTATTATATCTTGTTACCCTTGTGCTTTTATACAGCACGGGGCCGCCGTCTTCGGCCTTTATGAGTATAGCCAGAACGAGCATTACGGGTGATAATAAAACTATTAAAAGAGCTGAAGCAAAAATATCGAACGTTCTTTTTAAAAAGAGCGAAAAGCCCTTAGATTTAAGGGCTTTGTAGTAGGGTTCTATTTCGCTTTGTTTGAAGATTTCGGGAAGGTTTTCCCACTTTTTCATATAACTTCCTCCACACAGCGTATGAAGTTTTCTATAACGTAGTCTACCTGCTCGTCGGTAAGACGGCTGTAAAGCGGCAGAGTTATTTCGTTTTGGTATTGGGCATAAGCGTTGGGGTAATTTTGAATATTATACCCTAAGTTCTTGTAAGCGGTAAGCATTGGAAGCGGCTTGTAATGAACGTTGCAGGCAATGTCTTTTTGAGCCATTTTTTCAATTATTAAATTCCTTTTTTCTTCGTTTATGCCGTTTACACGAACAAGGTAAAGGTGGCCGCAGGAAGTGTAGTCTTCTGTTTTGTGGGCAAGCACCTGAAGATTTAAACCCTTAAGAGCGCTATTATATTTCCCTATAATTTGGTGTCTTCTTTCGAGCATGGCTTCGTAACGCTGAAGTTGGGCTAGGCCTATGGTTGCGGCTATATCGGTCATATTGCATTTATAAAAGGGAGCAATAACATCGTATTCCCAAGCACCCGGCTTGTTTTTGTTAAGGGTTGTTTTATTTTGGCCGTGAAGCGACATTAACTGAAAGGCTTCGTAGATTTTTTCGTTATCTACCCCGTCAATGTTTTTCCAGGTAACTGCGCCGCCTTCTGCGGTGGTAAGGTTTTTAACGGCGTGGAAGCTAAAGCAGGTAAAGTCGGCAATAGCACCTGTTTTTTTGCCGTGTCTTTCGGAACCGAGTGCGTGAGCACAGTCGGCTAAAACAACAACTCTGCCAAATTTATTTTGAAGGGTACCATTTGGCCTGAAGAGCGATTTTTTATTTTCTACAGCTTTAAAAATGCGCTCGTAATTGCAAACCATACCGCCAAGGTCTACCGGCATAATGGCCTTTGTTTTTTGGGTAATAGCGGCTTCCATAAGGTCGTAATTCATTTCGAAGCTGTCTTTAGCAACGTCGACCATAACGGGTGTTGCGCCCACGTGGCAAATAACACTGCAGGTAGCGGTGTAGGTGTATGCCGGAACAATAACCTCGTCGCCGGGGCCAATTTCCAACAAGCGAAGCGTTAGCTCGAGTGCTGCGGTAGCAGAGCTTAAGGCGCAGGTTTTATTAGTGCCGCAATAAGCGGACAATTTATTTTCGAATTCAACTTTTTTAGGACCTGAAGTAATCCAACCGGAAAGTATAGTTTGTTTAACAAGTTCAGCCTCGGCCTGGGTCATATCGGGTGGAGAAAAAGGAATGTACAACTAAATTCATCTCCTCTTAAGAAAGAGTAAAGCCTATAAAATATATACGCTATACACCTATATTTTACCACATATTTTTATTTTTTCAACCTTTATTATCTTTATTGACTTTTTTCGCCGATTATGATATTATTCTATGCGATATATGTAATCTGCCACCGGGTAGAAATGCGTAAGCATTCGTAACGTATCGTTAGGTCTTTGAAGATACGTTGTACGAATGTTTTTTTGTTAGGTGATGTTTATGAAGTTTAAAAATCCTTTTAAAAGTCTTAGTAAATTTGAAATGGGGCTATGGCTTAGCTCGGTTATTGTAATTGCGGTTTCGTCGGTTGTTGGCGGACAGTCGGGTTTGCTTGCAACGGTAGCTTCGCTTTTAGGGGTAACTGCACTTATATTTATCGCTAAGGGCATGCTTGCGGGGCAATTCTTTATTATTGTGTTTGCAATTCTTTACGGTATTGTATCGCTTGAAGCCAAATATTACGGCGAAATGATAACCTACGTGGGAATGAGTCTTCCAATGGCGGTTGTATCAACTGTTTCCTGGATTCGACACCCACATAAAGATTCCGACCGTGTTGAAGTTGCCTTTATGACGGCCAAAAAAACCTTGGCAATAATTTTGGCAACCGCCGTTGTAACCGTTCTGTTCTTTTTTATACTGCGTGCACTCGGTAATGCAAGCCTTTATATTAGCACACTTTCTATTGCAACAAGCTTTATTGCCGCTTCCCTAACCTTTTTCAGAAGCCCCTATTACGCTTTAGCTTACGCCGTAAACGACGTTGTACTCATTGCGCTTTGGGTTATTGCAAGCATAAAAGATATATCTAATCTTTCAATGGTTTTCTGTTTTGTTATGTTTTTACTTAACGACATTTACGGTTTTTACAATTGGAAGAAGATGCAAAAGGAACAAGAAGAATAAACAATAAACTAAAAAAACTCCTACGGAAAACCGTAGGAGTTTTTTTAGTTTATTGTGTTTTAGATGCCGTTTGCAAGTAAAACAAGGTCACAAATATCGGTTACACCGTCGCCGTTAAGGTCGGCATTCTGGAGTGTAACTGCGCCGATAATGTGCTGTCTTAAAAGAGCAACGTCGGTATAGTCTGCAGTTCCGTCGCCGTTTAAGTCGCCGAATACAGCTTCGGGAACGGTAAGTTCAGTAGGTATGCTGTAGAAGGCATAGACTTTGTTAATTTGAATAGTAACGTAAATAGGTGTATCTGCATCGATACCGGTAATAGCACCTGTGTACTCATTTGTGGTACCGCTTGTGTCTTCACCAACACTGTAATAAATCTTATAGTCGGTAAGGGTTGTAACGGTATCGGTATTCTTGTTCTTATACTTAACATCGCCGTCTACCGAAAGAACAACATTGCCGTCGGCATCTCTGTCTGCGGAAACAGTTGCGTTTCTGTAGTCCATAATATAAGCGTTGTATCTGTAAGCATTACCAAGAAGCTGAGTAGAGCCTTCAAGAATGAAGAAGCCCTGATAGAACACCCAGTTACCCTGAACAGTACTGTCAACCAGACGGAAGGTTGGCTTGGTGTTTGTACCGAACACAATGGAGCTGAGCGCAATACCCTTATCGGCTGCCGAGGGAGAAATAACGGTAGAATTGTTAAGCTCTACGTAGCCGGTTGAACCGTCATAGCGGTAAATCTTAATCATAGATGCGGTTGAGCAACCCATATTGGTAAGGAGCGACTCATAACGGCAGTTATTAAGATAAAGCTTTGCTCCGGTTTTAACGGTGATATAGCCGTTATAGTAAGCATCGTTTGCAGAGTCGGTAATAGGTGTAGCGGTTGCTGCAAGATAGAGTTTAACGTTGTTGAAGGTAAGCGTTTTATTTGCCGCAACGGTTATACGTGTATTGCCGTCTAAGATGATGGAATACTGCTGACCACTCTTGCTTTGAATTACGGTGTTTGCGCCAATGGTAAGAGTACCAAGGTCGGTAAGGGTAATATCGGAAGTAAGGGTTAAAAGTGAATCGCCGTTTGCAAGTGCTTCTGCGAAGCCTTCTGCGGTAGATACGGCAACACCTTCAACATATTCGCCGCAAACCTTTTCTTCGGTTAAGCCATAGTGAGAAGTGCCGGTATAACGGATGGCAACGTAAATAGGTGTTTCGTAATCTATGTCAGCTATAGGTGCGGTATATTCGGTTGCAGTGCCTGATGCGAATGCATCTTCGCTTAAGGCGTAGTAGATTACGTAATTTGCACTGTTTACAGCGGTGCCGGAGCCTATTTTGCTAAGTTCAATAAGGTTATCTTTATTTCTGGCGGCTTTAACGGTTACGTTTGTGAAATCGTAAAGCTTATAGCCGTTACCCTTGTAGCCCCTGTAATTTACAGTACCACGAATAACAAGGTTGGTAGATGTGCAGAGCCAGTCTGCGTTTACTCTTGCCAACACATCGGAATTTGTAATATAGAAGGTTGCGTTTGCGCCTGCAAGAAGTACGCCGTTATTGCCGCTGATAGAAGCGGTAATTTTAGAATTTTCAACGTAAATCTTACTTGCGGCATTCTGGTCGGCTCTTAAAAGAGCGTGGTCAGTTGAGCCAATGTCGGAAGACAAACAATTAATGGTGCTGTTTTTAATATAGAGTGTAGCTGCGGTATTATCGCTACCTACGGTAATGTAACCCTGTCCCCAGGAAGTAAGCTGAGTAGCGGTTGCTGCTACGGTTACGTTAACACCGTTAATGGTTGCGGTCTTGCCCTGAGCTACAACAAGGCGTGATGTGCCGTCAAGAGTAATGGTAAAGTTGTTGCCCTGTGTGCTCTTGATAGTAGTATTGGCATTAATTGTAAGGTTGCCGAGGTCAGCAAGGGTAATATCTGAAGTTAAGGTAATAACGGTTTCGTAATTTGCAAGTGCTTCTACAAAGCCGTCGGCGGTAGATACTGCAACACCTTCAATATATTCGCCGCAGGTTTTAGAAGTAACGTCGCCATAATAGGAAGTTCCTGTATAATAAACCGTTGCATATACGGGTGTTTCGTAATCAACGTCTGCGATGGGGCCTGTATATTCTATAGCTGTACCTGCAGCAAATGCAGTATCTTCAAAAGCATAATAAATTTTGTAATTATCGCTTGTTACCGCTGTGCCTGTGCCAACCTTAGAAAGCTCGATAAGGTTATCTTTATTTCTTGCAATTTTTACGGTTGCATTTCTGAAATCGTAAAGCTTAGCGCTGTTATGCTTCCAACCAACGTAAGAAGAGTTGCCGTACAGAATAATTTTAGCCGAAGAGGTGCAGAACCAAGCGCCCGATTTAGCGTTGGTCATAGAAGTATCGGTTGCATAAACAGTAATGTACTGTCCTAAAATTGAACCACCTGAGCTTGTATTGGTAACCGCTGATGTAACAACAGAATTTTCAAATCTTACAGCACTTGATGCGTTTTTAGAAGAAGCAATTATACCTGTGTTTGCAGCGCCTAAATTGGTTGAAAGATTTTTAATTGTAGAGTTGTAAATGTATAAATCGGCTCTGTTACCGCCGCTACCAACGGTAATGTAGGTGCCGTTATTATATGCGTCGGCAATGGTGTTTGCTGTAGCTGCTATGGTAATACCGATGCCGTCGAAGGTAACCTTCTTACCCTTTGCAACAACAAGCCTTGCGGCGCCGTCGAGTGTAAGGGTGTATTTTTGTCCTTCTACGCTCTTAACGGTTGTATTTGCATTAAAGGTAACAACGTCTGTAAGGGTAATGTCCCCTGCCAAAATAATTTCTTTATCTCCGCGGTTTACTGCTTCTGCGAAAAGGTCAGCAGTGGTGGTTGGGGGAATATCTTCGTAAACTGCAGTTAAAACGGTGTCTTCGGTAAGGGTTGTAGCAAAATCGAATTTGGTTTCGCCGTCGAGTGTCCAATATTTGAAGGACTTACCTGTCATAATGGGGTTTGCAGGCTTGGCAACTGCTTCGCCCGAATTAATCTTGCGGGTAAAGATTCCTCTGTCGGTGCCTCCGTCAAAGGTAACCTCAACATCCTTTACGGGTGTAGTCTTATGAATGGTATAGGTGTCATAAGGAGTATCTTCAATAAAGTCATCGTCAAGAAGACTTAAAGGTTTGCTGTCGGATACTCTGGGAGTGCCACCGTTATTAATCCAGAAGGTTTCTACTTTAAGTTGGTCGTTACCCTGGGCATCTTTGCCAACGGTAACCTTGGTTATAGCGCCTTGACCTTCCTTTGTGTTTATAGAGAAGGCACTGGTTGCAGCGAGTGTAGAACCTGCTATAGTTGCATACTGGTCGTGGCCTTCTGCAGTAAGAGAATCAAGATGAACATAGGTAATACCTTGTGGATCATATCTTTCTACGGTTTTATTGTAATCAACACCGGCGAGTTCATCGTAATAATGTCCTGTTGTATGTTTTACGGCGCCAACAAAGGTATCCTGAACTTGAACATCGTTTGCGCCAAGTGGCTCAACCGAGCCGGAGCAAGCTGCGCAAGAGAATACGGGTGAGCTCTTTTCGTGGGTACAGGTAAGGGCCGAATCGTAAACTAAAGACTCTGTACGGGTGTAAAGATGGTGATGTCCGTTGAAAACAAGGTCGATATCATACTTGCTGATAACCGAAGTGAAGTCTTTTCTCCAGTTCTTTCCACCACCACCATTAGCATAGAAGCCCTGATGTGTTTGAAGGATGGTCCAACGGGTATCGGGATGAGCTGCTTTTGCATCTTTAATAAGCTGGTCAAGGTCGGTCATCATAGAAGTCTGCTGTGGACCACTGTTAAAGGTAATGAAAAGCACGTCGCCGTAACGGAACCAATGGTCCTGACGTCCGTTTGCTGCAGGAGGATTCTGTAAAGCGAGTGTTGGATGGTCGGAGAAATTGATTCTGTCGCCATTTGTGCAAAGGTTAAGCTCGTGGTTGCCCACAACAACTGCTATGGGGTAGGTTGCTAAAACATCCTGCGCGGTAAAGTAAGCGTTATAGTTTCTGTCATTATTCTCGTGAACGTTGTCGCCGAGATTCATAATAAAATCTATATCGTCAAACTTATCGACTGATAGCTCAAGAGCCTTTTTCATATAGTCGCCGTAATACTGGTCGGCAGTCTGAGAGTCGCCGAAAACGAGATATGAAAAGCCTTCGTTAGGGTCGGAATCGGCAACTTGGGTGGTGTAATCTTTACTCCAGTTAGTGCCGTCGCCGAGCTGATAGGTATAGCTTACTCCGTATTCAAGGCCGGACACGGTTACCATATTATAATAAGGTAAGGTGTAAGTTCCGTGGTAGCACTGAGAAGCGGTACAAGCTTCGTGGCCGCAAATATCACTGCAGGTATGGCCACAGTTTTTAACAAAGGTATCGTGGTAACCTTCCTCGTAGCCGTCCTTTATAACGAATGCCTTGCTTTCGCCTGTAAAGACGGTCCATTCATCAGAGCCTTCGGCTTTGATACGAACCGAAGCAGGGTTGGCAAGTTCTTCACTTTGCCAAGAGAAATTAAGATATGTATCGTCAATACCAGGATGAATGTTGATGCGGCTTGCAGTGTAAACGCCGTCTTCAGCAAAGGCGGTTACTCCCGTGAAAAGAGATACAACAAGCATTACAACACTTAAAAGCAAAGATAGTGCTTTTTTAAACATTTTGTTTTGCATCTGTATTTCCTCCTATAATTTTATATTTTAATTACTGTTTTCTTTTTTCTTAAAACAATAAAAACTACAACCGCTGCTGTGATAAGAACTACTGCTCCTGCCACAATAAACCATACAAATACGGGAATTACATTAGCATCGCCCGAAACTGAAGTTTCGTCTTCGGGTATTCCCATAAAGTACATATTTTCAAAAATGCCTTCTTCTGCTGTGTGTACGGTATCGTCGAATTCGGTGAGAGTGAATTCATCGAAATAGGCAGTACCTACTGCTTTTGTAAGGGCAGCCTTAACCACCATTTTAGTACAGTTTTCGGGGAAGGAAAGCTTCATTTCGAAGGAAGTCCAGTCGGTTTGTTCACCCGTAACATAGGCGGTTCTGTAGGTTCTGATAAGGTGTCCGTCGGGGTCGTAGAATTCTACGAATACTGCGGCGCCGCCATCTTCACTTACTATCATATCGGAGAAAATGAAGCCCGAAAGCAGATAGTCTTTCTTAGTATCTAAGTTTTCGAGTGCCTGTTCCCAATATGAAACCGTTTTGTTATCAGAATTGAATATGGAAGCCGATGCAATAGAGTCTTTTGTTTTGTCGGTGTTTCGGTCGAGTACAGAGAAAAGGTCTTCCGCATAGGCGCTCCAACCGGCAATGATGGTATCTTCATCGGCCGCATCGAAGCCGCTGTTTTCAAGTAAGGAATCGGGCTTCGGAACGTAGTCGCCTGTAATTCTCATGCTTGCGTCGTCGACGTAAATGGTACCTGTAAGGAACTCTGCCATAATGGCAAACTGAATTCCCCACTCGTCTCCCTTAAGGTCGCCGCCGCCAACCTTGACTTCAAGCTTTTGCCAGCCGGTATCTTCCTTAATGGCTTTAGAACGAACGGGTGTTGTGTTGTTGTAGCCGAGAGCTAAGTAAATGCCTTCGGCACCTGCCCACTGAAGTTCAATATTTTCAGCCTTAATCCATACCGAGAAGGTGTATTCTTTCTTGGGGTCTAAGGTTATGCCCTGATAGAGAGAAACGATGTTGTTATTATCGTCAATTACGATTTTTGCGGCTTTTCCGGTTTTACCCGAAACCTGAGAAAGCTGAGTATTACCCTTGTTACCTTTATTAAGGCTCCATCTTGCGAAGTTGTAGCCCGAATAAAGTTCAAAGCTGCTGTTCTGAAGCTTTTCGTCGGGGTGTTCTGCGGGGACGGGTGTTCCCTTGCCCGTTACCTTAACAGATGCATCGTCTACGTAAATAGTACCTGTAAGGAATTCTGCGGCAATATCGAGAGAAACTCCCCATTCGTTACCCTGAAGTATTCCGCCGTTAACCTTAAGTTCAAGCTTTTGCCAGCCTGAATCTGCGGTTACGGGTTTAGACATAAGGATTACGTTGTTATTATATTTAAAGTTAAGGTAAACACCCTGAGCGCCGGGCCACTGAAGCTTGATGTTTTCGGTTTTTACCCATACAGAGAAGGTATACTCTTTATCTTTTTCAAGCTTTAGTTCCTGATACAGATTAACAATATTGTTGTTATTGTCAACCGTAATTTTAACGCCTTTTCCTGTTCTGCCGTCTACTTGTTCGAACTTGGTGTTGCCTTTATTACCCTTCCAAGCGGTCCAGTTAGCAAAATTGCCTGCCGAATAGATTTCAAAGCTGTTATTCTTAAGCATTTCGTCTTCGTCGGGCTGTGCTATGGGGGTTGCTTTTCCGGTTACTTCAAGGGTAGCGTTATCAATATAAATGTTACCCTTAATGTACTCTGCGGCAATATCGAAGCAAACGCTCCATTCCTTGCCGGTTAAAACTGCGCCGTTTATTACAACCTTAAGTTGCTGCCAGTCGGAATCTTTATTAATAGATTCGGATGCTAAAACCTTAGCGTTATCTAAAGCAAGGTTTACGTACACACCGGGGGCGCTTGGCCACTGAAGAGCGGTGTTTTCGGTTTTAACCCATACAGAGAAGGTGTATTCGAGGGTTGGGTCAAGCTTTACTTCCTGGTAAAGTCTTACAATGTTTTCGTCGTTATCAATAACAAACTTTGCGGCCTTGCCGTCTTTACCGTCTGCCTGAGCAAGCTGAGTGTTACCCTTATTGCCCTTCCAGAAGGTCCAATGGTTGAAGTTACCGTTTTCGAACTTTTCGAAGCCGCTGTTTTTAAGGGGTGCGGTATCTTCTTCGGGGGTGGTGGGTGGCTCATCACCGGGGCCTGGTGCGGGTTGTTCGGTGGTTTCGGTTATTGATGCATCATCAATATATACGTTACCCGTAAAGTATTCCGATACAACGTCTAACTGAACGCTGGTTTCGTTTCCGCTAAGCACGCTACCCTTTACGGTAAGTGTAAGCTCGGTCCAGTCGGAATCGGTCTTAATGGAAGAAGACTTTGCAAGGACGATATTGTTATTATAGGAAAGTGCTAAATATACACCGGGCGCCGCATCCCACTGAAGAGCGATGTTTTCGGTTTTTACCCAAACCGAAAGCTTATAGGTTTTGTCGGCTTCAAGTGTTACCGACTGATAAAGGTTAACAATATTATTATTGTTATCTATAGTAATTTTTGCGGCCTTACCTGTTCTGCCGTCTGCCTGTGCAATAGTGGTATTGCCTTGATTTCCGGGCCATAAAGTCCAGTTTGTGAAGCTACCGTTTTCGAAGGTTTCAAAGTCTGTGTTTTTGAGGGGTGCGGTATCTTCTTGGTCTTCATCGGGGTTTGTTGGGGGCTCGGTGGGGGGCGGTGTAGGTGTAGTTTCGTTCTTTTTAAAGCTTACGTCGTCTACGTATATATCGCCCATTACGTATTCGATAGTTAAATCGAATGCCAAATTTGCGGTGGGAAGTGCCGATGCATCTACGGTGAATTCGATTTTTTGCCAATCGGTATTAACGTTAATTGCCGAAGATTCTGCCACCTTAGCATTACCTGCATCGGTGTTTCTGATGCTGAGATATACGCCGGGTGCGGTTTCCCACTGACGAACAATGTTTTCTATTTTTATATAGGCGCTTAAGGTGTACTCACCTTCGGCTTCGGGTGTTATTGCTTGTGAAAGGTTTGCGACACTACTGTTATCGTGAACGCTGATTTTGGCGGCCTTGGCCGTTCTGCCATCTACCTGCGCTATAGTTGAGTTGCCGTGGTTACCGGGCCAGAAGGTCCAGTTTGTGAAGCTACCTGTGATAAATTCTTCAAAACCGTTGTTGCCAAGTAGTTCATCGGGGTCTGCAGGAGCAGGCGGTGTGGGCTCAGCCACCTTCTTTTTAAAGCTAAGGTCATCAAGGTAGATGTCGCCCTTTACGTATTCGATAGTTACATCGAAGGCTAAGTTTGCGGTAGGAAGGGCCGATGCATCTACGGTGAGTTCGATTTTCTGCCAGTCGGTATCGACATTGATTGCAGAAGATTCTGCCACCTTAGCGTTACCTGCATCGGTGTTTCTGATGCTGAGATATACGCCGGGTGCAGTTTCCCACTGGCGAACAATATTTTCTATTTTTACCCATGCGGTTAAGGTGTACTCACCTTCGGCTTCGGGTGTTATTGCCTGCGAAAAGTTTGCAATACTGCTGTTGTCGTTAACGCTGATTTTTGCGGCCTTATTTGTTCTGCCTTCTACCTGCGCTATATCGGTATTGCCGTGATTACCTTTCCAGAGCGTCCAATCCTTGAAGTTGCCTTCAGCGAATTCTTCAAGTCCGTTGTTTTTAAGAAGTTCTTCGGGGGTCTGCTCGGGCTCTACCTTGCTGAATACAGCGTCATCAATGTAGATGTCGCCCATAACGTATTCAATAGTTAAATCGAATGCTAAGTTTGCGGCAGGAAGTGCCGATGCATCTACGGTGAGTTCGATTTTCTGCCAATCGGTATTTACGTTAATTGCCGAAGATTCCAAAACCTTTGCGTTGCCTGCATCGGTATTTCTGATGCTGAGATATACGCCGGGTGCGGTTTCCCACTGACGAACAATGTTTTCTATTTTTATATAGGCGCTTAAGGTGTACTCACCTTCGGCTTCGGGGGTTATTGCTTGTGAAAAGTTTGCTATACTGCTGTTGTCATTAACGCTGATTTTTGCGGCCTTATCTGTTCTGCCGTCTACCTGCGCTATATCGGTATTGCCGTGGTTACCTTTCCAGAGTGCCCAACCCGTAAAATTACCTTCTGAAAAGTCTTCAAAGCCGCCGTTGTTAAGCAAATTTACGGGGCTTGCCGAAGCTATGTTTAAAAGTCCGCCGCTAAACATTGTAGCAACGAGTGCAAAGGCAAGCAGAATTGACAAAAGTCTTTTTGCTGTTATTTTCATAAAAGCTTCTCCTTTCAAAAGGTTATTGTACCGAGTTGCCCATTTCAATACGCTTGTTTATAATTACGTCGCCGCTTCTTTCCCAATTTACAAAGTCGGCACCTAAAAGCTGTGCGTATTCATCGGCTATATCCTTATGTCCCATTGCTTCAATTGCCTTTAAGAGTTCGTAGTCCTGAAGACCGTCTCTTATAGCTTTGGCACGAATTGAAGGAGCATAGGAATCTACAAGGCCTACGTCGTCTCCGGGGTAGAAAAGGTTTCCGTCGCCGTTATAAAGGTTGCCAAGACTTGATTCACCAAGGCAGGTCCAGGGGTCTTCAAGAACCTTCCAGTTATCTACAAGCCAGTATAAGAAACCGTCGAAACCTAATGCGTAATTTATAAAGCCGGGCTGAATTCTGAAGCCTGTAATTGAATAGTCGAGCTGCCATTTGGGTGAAAACTCGTCTTGAACTAGGCAGTTATATGACCAAACCTGGTCGCCCTTTTGCTGAGCCTTTTTTATAAGCTCTTTACAGGTTTCGTACTGACGGGGAAGCACAACCCAGATATCTACTGCCGACCTGCCTGTGCCCGAACCATCGTCGAAAAGGTCTTCGTCGGGGGCCATAACAACAAGCTGGTTAACGTTTGCCTGGTGAAGAACACGTGCCCATTCCTTTAAGGGTTCGTAAAGGCTTTTAACACCACTGATTTCGTCTGCGGTGTAGGCATATATGGGAAGCCCTTCAAGTCTGCTGGCGGCCGCACTTTGCACCTTTTCAAGCTTAGGTGCCGCATTCATTGTGTGGGTTGCTTCGTTTGCACCACTCCAGAAGCTTACGGAAGAAAGGTTAAGGCCGTATTCCTTTTTAAGTTTCTTTTCAAGCTCTGCATCGTAACCGGGGGCGAACATTTTGTGCTGAGCCGCAATAATTGCGCGCTGTTCGGTTTTAACTTGTGCCGTGCGGAAATGCACACCCTGGGACAGTTCTTTTGCAAGTTCAATATTCCATACGGTAAGCTTTACGGTTCCCTTCTGAATACCGCTGTCGGTCTGAAGGGCGTAGGTGGCGGTATATTCGCCTGCTTCTGCCGTTCTTGGAATTTCAACGTCAATCCAGTAAGGTTGACATTCTTCTGTGGTTAAGGTAAAGGGGAAGGCGTTAAAGCGGTTGCCCGAAAGCTTTTCACCCGTTGTGTTATCTACTGCGGGTATTAATGCATCGGGTATCATTCCGGTACCTTCGACCTTTACGTTTGTGCCTATTTGGGGGCTGTTTTCGTTAACAGCAATATAATGTTCTCTGTACACGGTAACGTATTTTTCGGCTTCAATAACACCGTTTTCACCTTCGAAATCGGTGAAAACAAGGTCGGTAAGCTCTATGTTGCCGCTTTTAGAGTTGGCTACTATCTGGAAGGACTGATACTCGCCCTTGGCGCCGTACAGTTCGAAATCTTTAGTGCCTTCGGGCTGACGGTTTTTACGCACACGGTCAAGCGAGTGTGTTGTCCAGATTGCTAAATTATTATTGAGCTCGGAATTCATAATAGCTTCTACTGTGCTATTCTTACCCGAGCCTCCACAGCCGGCAAACGAGCAGATAATAAGGGCTGTTATCAGAATTAATGATATGGCACGTTTCATAATTTTTACTCCTTTAAATTATCCGACAAAGCCGGTTTATAACCAAAAAGGGTTTAGCCTTATACCTTACCCTTTTTGGCTTAAAGCGTTAAAATTACCTTAAGGTTTTTCTTCTAACAACTGATTTGCACTGTCTACTGCGGTTTGAAGCTTATTTAAGTATGCGCTTCTTGCAGTTTGTGCGGTAGTACCCTGATAAAGCGGGTCATACATAAGGTCTTCAACGGTTGTCTTGAGGGTGGAATTGAAGGTATCTGTTCCAAGGGAAACAAGCTTAACCTTCTGATAACTGCCTTCGTGGGCTGCAATATCGAAAGCAAGAATGTGAGCACTGTTTTCGTCCCAACCGTCTGCCATATAGGCCTGCTTTTCTTTTTCTAAACGTTCTTTTGTGGGGAAGTCGTCAAGTCTTGTTGAAGTAAGGGTTGCAATTGCGCCAAGCACGTTGCCCTTAGAGGGAATTGCGTAACCCGAAGTAACTCCGTAGCAGTAATAGTCGTCGGCCTTTTCGTTACGGGGAAGCATTACAAGAGCAAGCTCGCCGCTGTTTTTCATTGCATTTAAGTCTTCGTTTTCAAGAATGGTCCAACGTCCTGCGAAGGAGAATACAAGTCTGCCCGAAGAAAGTAAATCTACAGTTGTACCGTTACGGCCGTCTACGTCGGGCATATAGCCGTTAGACTGCTTGCGGCACATTTTATTAAGGAAATCTGCTAAGGTTTCATAATTCTTGCCTGTGATGGGGTCAAGTGTAATTTTGCCGTCCTTGAACTGTGTAACGCCGGTACCTAAGGAAGTTAAATAACAATGGCTCATGGGGTAGTTGTCGGTACCGAAAAGGTCTACTGCATAGTCGCCGTCGGTATCGCCGCAAAGCTTTTCTATGTATTCTTCAAGCTTGCCCCAGGTCCATTCACCTTTTTTGTAAAGCTCAACCGGGTCGGTAAGGCCTGCATCGCTGATTATTTTTTTGTTGTAAATCATTTCGTTGGGGGTGTATGCGCCAAGCGAAAGAGCATAATAATTGTCGCCGATTTTATAGTTGCTCATTGTGTTTACTTCGTCTTTCCAAAGAAGGTCTTCGAAATTAACGTAATCGCTTATAGCAACAAAGGTGCCTTCGCTACACATTCTGGGGAACCAACCGGGAAGCTTTGAAGTTTCAACAATATCGGGGGGTGTATCGGACGCAATCATACTGATAATACGTGTGGTTTGCTGTTCGAGCGGAATAACTATTGGCTTGAGTTCAATGCCATAGTGATTCTTTGCCGACTGTGCAATACGTGCCCAGGTATTAGTTTCGGGGTCTTTGCCTGTGAAATCGGCGTCTACGATAACTTCTACCACCTTGTCTTCTACGTTATACTCAGGTGCAGCAAGTTTTTCGGTGTTAGCTGCGGGTCTTTGAGATTTATCACCCGAGTTTGCGGTGTCGCCGTTGCCGCAAGCCGCACAGGTGATAAGCATTATGGCAGCTAAAACTAAACAACCAATACGTACAAGTTTTTTCATAAATAGCATCTCCTTAAATATATAATATTTTTTAATTTTCAACTTTTTTACTGCGAGATATGCGGCGGTATTCAAGCGCCGTCATACCCGTATATTTTTTAAAGGCCTTCATAAAATGGTCGTTATTTGCAAAACCGACCGAACGGCCAACTTCGCCTACAAAAAGTTCACTTTCGGAAAGTAACCTTTTGGCTTCTTCAATTCTTTTCTTGATAAGTATGTCTTTAACGGTGTCGCCATCTTTGAACAGAGAACAAAGATAAGAATGACTTATGTTGAAAAAAGTGCATATGTTGCTTATTTTAAAGTTTGATTCGGGAAAATGAATGTCTATATAAAACAACACCTGCTCCTTAAGGGTTTGTGCCTTAACCTTTTTTTGCTTGATGCTTACAACATCCATTATGGAATAGAAAAGAGCCAGTGCTGAAAAGTAGCCGCTTTCCCCCGTTTGCTCTTTATTATCGAAAAAGTTTTTAAAAAGCGAATAGACCGAAAAGGGTGCGCTGCAGGTAAAAAAAGGTGTATCGTTACTAAAACCCATTCTATCGACAAAAAAGGGAGCAATGTCTCCGACAAAATCAATCCACGCATATGACCACGGGTCTTTTGGGTCGGGATAATAGCAAACATCTGCGTCAATAGGAATTAAAAACATCTGGTTTTCGGAAAGTCTGTATTTTTTGCCATACAGTTCCATAACGCCGTGCCCCGATAAAATAAAATGAAGTGTATAAATTTTTGGCAAACGTTTCATTTTAAAGGGTTCAATATAGTGGAAGTTGTGATAGCCTACACTCATTACCGAAAAATTATTATCGAATACTTCCATATATTCAGATATTATTTCAGATTTATCTGTAAAAAGTTCCAAGCTACACCACCTCAAGAATATGATATAACCAAATACAGCTATTTGTCAACTTTATTGTAAAAAATCACATAAATACAGTAAAAAATGACACAGTTTTAAGGAGATTTTGACATAAATACTGTTGTGTATTAAAAAAAATAAAACGGTGTGGCAAAACCCACACCGTTTTAATATGTTTTATTCTGCTTTACTTTCGGCTATGATTTTTTGTGCGATGGAAGCAGGTACTTCTTCATACCTTGCAAATTCGGTATAGAAGGAGCCGATACCACGTGTTACAGAACGCAGAACTGTTGGGAAGTCGGCGAGCTCGCTTTCGGGAACTTCGGCCGAAATTACCATAAGCTTTCCGTCGGGGTCCATACCGAGAACACGGCCGCGGCGCTTATTAATATCGCCCATAATGTCGCCCGAATTATCGGTGGGAACGGTTGCAACAAGTGTTACAACGGGTTCAAGAAGCACAGGAGAAGCTTCGGGTATACCTGCCTTGAAGGCAAGAGAAGCAGCAGTTTTGAATGCAAGTTCGGAAGAGTCAACGGGGTGGTAAGAACCGTCGGTGAGGGTTGCCTTAACGCCAACCATTGGGTAACCTGCAAGAACACCGGTCTGAGCCGATTCTAAAAGACCCTTTTCAACTGCCGGGAAGTAGTTCTTGGGAACCGAGCCGCCGAATACTGTTTCGGCAAATTCGATGCCTTCGCAATCCCACGGTTCGAACTCAATCCAAACGTCGCCGAACTGACCGTGTCCGCCCGACTGCTTTTTATGACGGCCCTGAGCCTTTGCCTTTTTGCGAATAGTTTCGCGGTAGGCAACCTTGGGTGCATCGAACTGAACTTCAACACCGAACTTGGTTTTAAGCTTGTTGGCGACGGTATCGAGATGCTGTTCGCCAAGACCTGCTAAAATCATTTCGCCGGTTGCATCGTTATTGTAAACGCTGATGGTTGGGTCTTCTTCGGCAAGCTTATAAAGACCTGCGGCGAGTTTTTCTTCTTCGCCCTTCTTCTTGGGACGAACTGCCATTTTATAATTGGGAAGCTCGTAAGAAATTTCGGGAAGTCTTACGGGGCGTGCGGGTGAGCAAAGAGTATCGCCCGTGCCGGTTGAACTGAGCTTTGCAACCGCACCGATGTCGCCTGCGGAAACAACGTTTGTTTCAATTTGCTTTTTACCGCAAACGTAGTAAAGCTTACCAATGCGTTCGTTAGCGCCTGTGCGCATATTAAGAAGGGTCATATCGGAAGCAACCTTACCGCTTACAACCTTGAAGTAAACAAGTTTACCAACGAAGGGGTCAACCACTGTTTTGAATACAACGGCGGCAGTTTGAGCGTCTTCGTTAACGGTTAACTGAATTTCGTTACCGTCGTTATCTACACCGGTTTCACCTGCAACTGTTTCTGCCCAGGGTGCAAGCCAGATAAGACCGTTTAAAAGCTGGTCGATAGCCTCTAGGCCACTTGCGCTTCCGCAGAAAACGGGTGCGATTTCACCACGGCGTACACCGGTAGCGAGACCCATAATAAGTTCGTCGGGTGTGAATTCTTCGCCCGAGAAATATTTTTCCATAAGCTCTTCGCTGGTTTCGGCAACCGCTTCGTTAATGGCGGTGCGAAGACCTTCAAGACGGTGGCCCATATCGGGCATGGGAACAACCGTTGCCTTGCCGTCTTTATAAGCGTATGCACGGAAGTCGATAAGATTTATGTAGCACTGAACCTTGTGTTCTTCAACGTAGGGTACAACAATGGGGCAAACCATTGGACCGTAGGTAGATTTCAGGTCTTCGAACACCTTGTAGAAATCGGCGTGTTCGTGGTCCATTTTATTAATGAAGAATATTTTTGCAATTCCCTTTTTAGAAGCAGAGTCGAAAGCCTTTTGTGCGCCAACCGACAAACCACTTTTACCCGAAATTACAATTACCGAGCTTCCTGCAGCACGGAAACCTTCGCTGACAGACGCCGAAAAATCGAACTGGCCGGGAGTATCTATAATATTAAGCTTAACATCCTTCCATTCGCAAGGAACAACAGATGCCGATATACTTGATTTTCTGCGGATTTCTTCTGCATCAAAGTCGGACACGGTGTTGCCTTCTGCGATGGTGCCTAAGCGGTCGGACTTACCGGTAAGATAATAAGCCGCCTCGACAAGAGAGGTTTTACCGGCCGAAGCATGACCGGCGAAAACGACATTTCGAATGTTTTTAGCCTTGTAGTCTTTCAAAACAAGCGCTCCTTTCGTATGTAACGCAATTTTTCTTGTATTTGCCTCTTAAGCGACAAAAAACTATTGCTTGCCACCTTATACAAGAAAAACCGCAAAATT
The DNA here is from genome assembly GCA_017381035.1 of Clostridia bacterium. Taxonomy (GTDB): domain Bacteria; phylum Bacillota; class Clostridia; order Oscillospirales; family Acutalibacteraceae; genus SFWF01. The sequence continues at coordinate 28,220 of JAFOCW010000046.1, forward strand.
TTGACAAATTGCACAAAAGACAATGTCTTTAGTGAAATTTTATGCTATAATATTACCACATTTCTTTACGCTTTTCAATAGTAAAGTTAAAAAAATTTGCTTTAATTTCGCAAAAAAACGAAAGGGCAATTTCTTTTGCCGAATATATACAAACGGCTATTCGAATAAGGGCGGTAAAAAATGCGACCGCATAGAAAAAGCCGTCGAGCCGCGAAAATATTTCACCCATAGATGCGGTGCTTACCGAAACGGAATAGGGGTAATTGAGGGTGGCGGCCAATTCGCTTCCGAAAAGGGCTAAAACGTTAACGACCGACAGTATAAACACAAAAAAGCTTAAAAGATAAGAGGCTACAAGACTTTTCCCTTTTTGTTCTTTACCCAAAAACACAATAGGCACAGCCGATGCCGAAAGATTTAATAATAAGGGTACAAACGATGAAAGCAAGCTTATATTTATAGGTTTATGGGGCAATAGATATTTTATATTCATAAACTGAACCGAAAAGGCGAACATAAAAACAATTACCACAAACACTAGTGGGAATGTCAGCACAGAAATTTTTAAAAGCACCTTTTTGCCGCCAAACGCCAGAAAGAGCGCAATTGCAAAAACTGAAACGAAGGGCAAAAAGACGTCATTTACCGAAAGCATTATCTGAGCTGCATAACAAGAGAAGTTGTGGGCTGTGAAAAGTGCTGTTGTGATAAGAATTAAAACCGACAAGAACAAAAAGGTTAAATGGAGTATTTTTTTGCCTTTAAAGTTTAACTTGTCCCAAATACTTACAATATATTTAATTACAAACAGCAATAATACGGCCGCCAAAAAGGCGAGCAAAAAGCCAAAAGCATCGCTTAAAAGATTGCCCGAAAACTTAAGGCTTAAAAGAAGGTCGCCGAGTACGGTTATTGACGATATGCAAATTATACCTGCTTTATTTTTCACCCGTTTGCTCCTTAGCATAGATTTGACTTTGTTTAAGGTTTAAAAGTTTTTTTCTTTTGACTGCCTTTATATTCGGCAAGACCCGAAAATTTAATTTCTTCATTTTTAGTTTCAATATGGCAGAGTGCAAAATTGCCGCCGTTTTCCAAAACGGCGGTCTTTATTTCGAATAGTGCCGTATGTCCGCCAAAACCCCATTCTTTTGCGTTTTGCTTTATTAGCGAAACCATTTCGTTTCCGCTTGTAATTTTGCCGCTTGAGAGTGCGTCTTCTATATTTTTGGTGTAGGCGAGCGTTACCCTTTGCGACATACCGAGCCGCACCAAACAGTCAAGGGTGTGTTTTAAAAGTTCACCTTCAATTCCGTCGGACAAAAAGACGATTTGACAGTGTTCGAATGAAGGCGCCTTTGAAAGCTTAGATTTTATATTGCTAAGCGCAAGTGGTATATTGTCCCCTTCCCCTTGAGTTAAAAAGGTGTTTATATTGCCGTTTTCGGTGGTGGCAAAATCTATTGCCTGAAGATATGCATTTACGGTATTCTTTTCTTCCGAAAAGCCAAGTGCAGTTACGGTGAATTTGGCATCGGGCTCGGAATAGGCGCAAGAAGAAAGGGTTAGTATCAGTATTAACGGCAGTATTAATTTATATATTTTTTTCATTTTGTTTTCCTTATAACGTTTCTTTTTTGAATTAAGGGTCTTGTTATCATTTTAGTCCAGGGGGCTCTTACGAAAACATCCTTTAGAGTCTGGCAGGTAGGGTTGTTTAAAGACAGGGTTGCATCTACCCCGAACGATTCCATTTTTAAAACCGATATTACGGTTACCGCAAACACGCACAAAATTCCGTAAAGGCCGAAAAGTGCGGCGGCAAAAATCATAATAAACCTTAAATAGAACACCGCCGTTTTAAGACGGGGCACCATAAGGCCGCAAATTCCCGAAAAGGCAACCGCAATAAGCATTGGGGCACTTACAATTTTGGCTTCTACCGCCGCTTGACCTACCACAAGACCGCCAACAATACTAAGGGCGTGGCCAACACTTTGGGGCATTCGTATTCCCGTTTCGCGAAGCACCTCAAAAATAAGGGTTAATATTATACATTCAAGGGCCGACGGAAATGGCACGCCCATTCGTGCAGACGATACGGTTATGGCGAAGGCCGGCGGCAGAAACTGAAAATGAAAGGTTGCAAGCGCTAAATACACCGCCGAAACGGTGGTGGCAAGAAAGAAACAGATTATTCTTAAAAGTCTGCCGAAGGTGGCAAGCTTATAGTTTATATAATAGTCTTCGTCCGACTGGAAATTTTCGGAAAACAGATAAGGCAGTGTTATTACAACGGGGGTTGAATCTACCACCAGGGCTATACGGCCTTCAAGAAGTCTTGCGGCTACTATATCGGGGCGCTCGGTTGCGCCAACCGACTTAAACAGCGATGCTTTGTGGTCGGTTATTTGTTCGGTGATATAGTTGGAATCGAGCACCGAATCTATATCTATTTTAGAAAGTCGGTATTTCAGTATTCTAAGGGTTTCTTCGTTTACAAGTCCCTTAATATAGCACACGAAAACGTAGGTATTCGTTTTACGGCCAAGGCGAATAACCTTGGCGCAAAAATCGGGGGTTTGAAGCCGTCTTCTGAGCATTGCTACGTTGAACATTGCCGCTTCGTCGAAGCCTTCACGTGGGCCCTGAAGCACACGCTCGTTTTCGGGCTCGGAAATGCCCCTTGTGCGCCAACCTTTTGTGTTTATAACTATTGCCGTATGACTGTTTTCAATAAGCAGAAGCGTATCGCCGTAAAGGGCGGCAGAAACTGCTTCGTTTATGTTTGACGTCATTTTGATTTCGCTTGCAAAAAGCAGTCTTTCGGCAACCTGTTTTGCCGCTTTTTGCTTATTTATTTCGGCTTTCGATTTTACAAGGGGCTTTATTATAGATTCGTTTATAAGCTCTACGTTAACCATTCCGTCGAAATAAAAAAGGCAGGCCGAAAGCGAGCAAAAGGTAAATTTCCTTTTCCTTAGTATGCTATCGCCCGAAAAAATATCTTCTACTGTTTTTATGTTGTCGGTAAGATTTATTTTAAAATTTTTATCTGCCACTTACTTCACCCTTGTTAGTGTTTGCAGGTATTACCGAACTATTCTTTAATAAACCGCATATAAATATAATAAACATTTATTAAAGGAGAAGATTATGGACAAATCGATTTTTGATAAATACATAGCCGAAATGAAGGCAATGAAGGCATCCGCTATGCCGGGAACGGCGGCAAAAGCTGTTGTAAGTGAAAGCGTTATGCCCGAAGAAATTACCACTGCCGCAAACGCCGAAACAATGATTGGAAGCGGCAATATCATTGTTATTGCAACGGCAATAAGGGGTCTTTACCCCGTTGAAAACGCAAAGGTTACTATTTTTACAGGAAGGGGCGAAGACGAAAGAATAATTGCCGAGCAGTTTACAAACCGAAGCGGAAGAACCGCACCTTTTTCACTTCCTGCGCCGTCGGCAAGTTTTACCGATGCGCCGAATCCTGCACAACGTCCGTTTGCGTATTATAACGTAAGAACTACCGCCGACGGCTATATTGAAACGGTTAACTATAACGTTGCGGTTTTCGATAACACAACGTCGCTGCAAAACGTTTCGATGTACCCCTTAAGCTCCGAGCCCGATAAAAACAAGCCGATTATTATTGACGAGTTTGAAAACTACGAGCTTTAAGGGGGGCTAATATATGCCTGAACAAATTTTTCAACCCATACCCGAAACAATAACGGTACATTTGGGGCGTCCTGATGCGGCGGCGGAAAACGTTACTGTTCCATTTGCCGATTACATTAAAAACGTGGCGTCGAGCGAGATTTACCCCAACTGGCCCGAAAGTGCGCTAAGGGCCAATATTTACGCCATTACCACCTATGCGCTTAACCGAATTTACAGCGAATACTACAGGTCCAGAGGGTACGATTTTGACATTACAAACTCAACCGCATTTGACCAGGCCTTTGTACCCGACCGAGATATTTTTGAAAACATAAGTGTAATTGTTGACGAGCTTTTTAACGATTACGTTGTGCGGCAAGGCACGGTAAACCCGCTGTTTACGCAGTTTTGTAACGGAACAACTTCCACGTGTAGCGGTCTTAGCCAATGGGGCACCGTAAGCCTTGCTGAAGAAGGCCTTACCCCTTACGAAATACTGCAAAGATACTACGGCGACGACATAAATATTATTAACAATGCGCCCGTTCAGAATATTGAAGAATCCTACCCCGGTGCAGAGCTAAGAATTGGGGATGCGGGCAACGACGTGGAAATAATTCAGGATGAGCTTAACCGAATAGCGCAAAACTACCCTGCTATTCCCAAAATTACCGACCCCGACGGAATTTTTGGAGTTACCACCGAAGCGGCGGTAAGAAACTTTCAGGAAATATTTAATTTACCCATAACGGGTGTTATAGATAAAGCCACCTGGTACAGAATCAAACGTTATTACACGGGGGTTAAAAGCCTTGCCGAGCTTGTGAGCGAAGGGGTTTCACTTGAAGAAGCGCAGGTACCTTTTGAAACCACTTTAAGCATAGGCTCGGTGGGCCCTGCTACCGCACTTGTTCAGTATTACCTTAATATTATTGCTTACTTTGGCGGAAACTTTAATTTGTTCCCCATAACTGCGGTGTATGATGAACAGACGGCAGATGCCGTAAGGGCATTTCAGCAATTTTATTCCCTGCCCGAAACCGCACAGGTTGACCGCACAACCTGGAATAAGCTTAAAGACGTTTACCTTGAAACAATAAGTTCTATTCCCGAAAGCTTTTACGGCAACCGTGCCAAGCTTTACCCCGGTTACGTTTTAAGCTTTGGTCAGCGAAGTGCCGACGTAGAAACACTTCAAACCTACCTAAGCTTTATTGCCGACTACTACAGCGCGCTGCCCAAAATACCCGTTACAGGCTATTTTGGCGAACAGACACGTGAGGCGGTTGAAGAATTTCAGCGACTTTTCGGCCTGGAAGTTACCGGTTTTGTGGGTGCGCTTACCTGGGCAGAAATTGGCGAACAGTATAACTTTTTGGTAGATACCGAACTAAACTAAAAAAGACCTTACTCGGCCGAGTAAGGTCTTTTAATTATTCTTCACATTTAAGGGCGAAAGCGAAGGCGAAAATTGCCGCCGCAAAGGTTGTTAAAACAGGAATGTTAGCAAAATATTCAAAAGAGTTGCCGCTTATTAAAAAGCACACCATTCTTGGAACAGAGCCAACCGCACAAGCGTATGAGCAAAGCATTGCAACCGATTTGCACAAACGAATGTTTTTAAGCGGTATGCCGCAACTGAGCTTTGCATAATTCAGGCATGTAACCAACGCTAAGCACATACAAATAGTTTCAATAATTGTA
>JAFOCW010000047.1 GCA_017381035.1 Clostridia bacterium
CCCTATACTTGTTACGACATATTCCTTACCATTTTTAGTAACTGTTTCGGGAATAATAACTTCGGTTGCTTTTAAGTGACAATCGATTACCGTTGTGGTGAGGTCTTCGTCATCATAATCGAATGCTAGTGGATCGCTATAATGCCAAGTTGCTGAAGTAAGATTAGTATTATCGGAACCTATCTCGATATTAAGTCTATCGCCATAAGAACCAATATAATATACATCCGTAAGGCTAGTACAGCCATGAAACGCCCATAAACCTATGCTTGTAACGCTATCTGGTATAGTTATGCATGTAAGGCTAGTACAGCCACCAAACGTATGAAAACCTATACTTGTAACGCTGTCTGGTATGGTTATGCTTGTAAGGCTAGTACAGCCATGAAACGCCCATAAACCTATACTTGTAACGCTATCTGGTATAGTTATGCTTGTAAGGCTAGTGCAGCTATCAAACGCATAAGAACCTATACTTGTAACGCTACTTGGTATGGTTATGCTTGTAAGACCAGCACAGCCTTCAAATGCAGAATCACCTATACTTGTAAAGCTATTTGGTATGGTTATGCTTGTAAGGTTAGTGCAGTTATAAAACGCACGTTCCCCTATACTTGTAACGCCGTTTGGTATGGTTATGCTTGTAAGGCTAGTGCAGCTATAAAATGCATAATTGCCTATACTTGTAACGCTGTTTGGTATGGTTATGCTTGTAAGACTAGCACAGTCCCTAAACGCATCTTCCCCTATACTTGTTACGACATATTCCTTACCATCTTTTGTAACTGTTTGTGGGATAATAATTACAGTTGCTTTTAAATCGCAATCGGTTACAGTTGCAGTAAAGTCGTCTTCATTATAAGAATATGCCAACTGTTCGTTATCTTTATAATGCCAAGTTGCCGAAGTAAGATTAGTATTATTGGAACCTATCTCGATATTAAGTCTATCGACATAAGAACCACTATAATATACATCTTTAAGGCTAGTGCAGCCATAAAACGCATAATCACCTATACTTGTAACGCTATTTGGTATAGTTATGCTTGTAAGGCTATCGCAATAACCAAACGCATCATCACCTATACTTGTAACGCTATTTGGTATAGTTATGCTTGTAAGGTCATAACAGTATTTAAATGCAGAATCACCTATACTTGTAACGCTATTTGGTATGGTTATGCTTGTAAGGCTTTTACAGTTTTCAAATGCAGAAGAACCTATACTGGTTACGGGGTAACCCCCAAGGGTTGATGGAATGGTTTTTTTGCCACTTATGATTGTGTCGCAGTCTGTTATAGTCGCCTCACCATTTGATACTGTATAGGTATAATAATCATAACTATATTCCGTTGCAGCATTTGCGCTAATGCCGAATATGCCTGTTGGTAAGATTGCCAGCAGAAGCGCTATCGTTAAAACTACCGATAATATTTTTTTCATTTTTTAAATAACCCCTTTAATTAGGAAATAATGTTTTTATTGTACTATATAGTTTAGCACACTAAAGCCAATTTTGCAAGGGGGAAATGTAGGGCCGAGCGTCCAGGGCCAAGGGCCGAGGGAAAGGTGTGCCTTTGGCACATATAAACGGCGCGTCGAAGGTACGGCTTATGCCCAGACCCTTTTGTCCTTCGGACATTTCCCCTATTAGGGGAATCTCGCCGTCCCCTACACCCGACACCTTAAACCTAAAAAAGCACCCCGAAGGGTGCTTTTTTTACAGTTTTTCTTTTACAGATTTTATTTGTGCTTCGACCGATTCTACGGCGGTGCCGCCCTGACTGTTTCTTCTGAAGGTGCAGTTTTCAAGGTTTATGGCATCGTAAATATCGTCTTCGAAAACGTCGCTGTACTGCTTGAATTCGGCAAGGCTTAATTTTTCAAGCACGGTATTATTATCTATGCAGTAGGCAACAAGTGTTCCCGAAATTTTATAGGCTGTTCTGAAGGGAACGCCCTTTTTGGTTAAATAATCGGCAACGTCGGTTGCATTAATGAAGCCCTTTGCGGCGGCTTCAAGCATATTCTTTTCGATAACGGTCATTGTATCTAGCATAGGTGCAAAGATAGAAATACATTGCTTTAAGGTATCGAGCGAATCGAAAATTGCTTCCTTGTCTTCCTGCATATCTTTATTATAAGCAAGGGGAAGACCCTTGAGCATTGTAAGAAGGGTTACAAGGTTACCGTAAACACGGCCGGTTTTACCACGGACGAGTTCGGCAATATCGGGGTTTTTCTTTTGCGGCATTATGGACGAGCCGGTTGAATAGGCATCGTCGAGCTCGATAAACTTGAATTCCCAGCTTGACCACAGAATAATTTCTTCGGAAAAACGGGAAAGGTGCATCATAATAAGGGCGGCGGCATTTGCAAGCTCAACCGCAAAATCACGGTCGGAAACGCCGTCCAGACTATTTTCGCAAATGCCCGACATATTAAGCGCATTAGCTACTGCCATACGGTCGGTTGGGTAGGTTGTGCCTGCAAGGGCGCAGGAGCCAAGGGGTGAAAAGTTCATACGTGCCTTGGCGTCTTCCATTCTGCCAATATCACGAAGGAACATCTGGGCATAGGCCATAAGGTGATGACCGAAGGTAATGGGCTGTGCTCTTTGAAGGTGGGTGTAGCCAGGCATTACCGAAGCCTTGTACTGCTCTGCTTTGGTTATAATTACCTTAATAAGCTCTTTTAAAAGGGTAATAACTTCATCGGCTTCATCTCTTAAATGCAGACGTATATCAAGGGCAACCTGGTCGTTACGGCTACGGGCTGTGTGAAGTTTTTTGCCGGTATCGCCAATTCTTTTTGTAAGCTCGGCTTCAACAAACATATGTATATCTTCGGCCGTCATATCGAACTGTAGTGCGCCCGAATCTAAATCGGAAAGAATGGAAGTAAGGCCTTCAATAATTTTTTCGGCATCGTCCTTGCCTATTATTCCCTGCTTTGCAAGCATTGCGGCATGGGCAATAGAACCCCCGATATCTGAACGGTACATACGGCAGTCTACCCTTATTGAAGAATTAAAATCGTTAACGTCGCTGTCAAGCTGCTTTTTAAAGCGGCCTGCCCACATTTTTTCACTCATTAATAAAACTCCTAAATAAAATATGTAGTTATTATAATGCAAGTTTTTGTTAAAGTAAAGCACAAAAATAGCCGAAGGTTTCCCTTCGGCTTGAGTTTTAAAGAAAATCTCTTATATCAATTGCAAGGCGTTCTTCCAGGTTTATGAGCCTTTTGCAAATGTCTTTTGAAACTTCGTCGGCCGCCTTATACTGATTAAGATACCTGTTAAGCGATTTAACCCCCATATTACAGCCGTCGGTCATAAGGTCGGCTATGGTGGCATCGGAGCCATCGGCGGCAAGCTTCATATTGGTTTTAACCCAACTCATACCCTTAACAATTGGGTTTGGGTCTTTGCCGTCATCACGGTATTTATCGAGCAGGCCGTCAATTTCGAGCGACAATTTATCGTGCTCGTCCTTGCACTTATTAAGCCTTTTAAGAAGTTTTTCAGAGTTTACGTGGGGCATTACGTCATCAATAGACGCTGTGCCCATTTTTACACCTGCATCACATTCACGAAGAAGCTTTATTGTATCTTGCTCTATCATATTCTGTCTTCCTTTCGGTTTAAAGAATGGTTACAGAACAAGTATTTGCAGCTACTTTTATTTTATTCGCCGAAAATATCGGAAAACCGGCTTGAAAGAGCCATTGAAGTATAATCTTCTGATGAAAGGATGACGTGGTCTAAAAGGTCCACCGAAACGGTTTTTAACGCATCCTTCAAAAATCTTGTTAATTCAACGTCCTGCGGCGACGGCAGAGCCACTCCGCCGGGGTGGTTGTGGGCTATAACCACGGCCGAGGCATTGCTTTTAATGGACTTGGCCACAATATCACGAACACTAAGGCCTACACTATCGATACTGCCCGACATTATTATTTCAAAAGAAAGCACCTTGCCAAGTCTGTTAAGACACAACAGTGAAAGACATTCTTTGTTTACGGCGAAATATTTGCCGAAAATATATTTACCTATTTCGGTATGATTTTTAAGAACTTCGCCGAATTCATATTTTTCGAGAGTATAGGTTCTTAGCATTGGGAGCATAAGCTTTATAAGACTTGCCGAATTTTTGGTTATGCCCGAAATTTTAACTATGTCTTCTATATCGGCTTCAAGCACGCCTGCAAAACTGCCGAAGGTATTAATAAGGTCGTGGGCCATTTTAGATGTATCTTTTTGCGGAGTTCCGTAAAAAAGCAACATTTCAAGAAGCTTTACGGGCGACTTTGGCTCGGTAATATCGGCAGATATTATTTCTTCTTTAAGCCTGTTTCTGTGCCCTGCGTGAATATTTTGGGACATTTTTATTGCTCCTTCTTCCAAAAAACGTATTTTTATGTTACAATAACATAAACTCAAATTTTGGAGATTTTTATGAAAAGTTTTATTGTTGGTAAAAACGATGCCGGACGGCGCCTTGATAAATTCATTAAGCAGGTTATGCCTACCCTGCCCTCTTCCCTGAGGGACCGCTATATTCGCACCAAGCACATTAAGGTGAACCGCAAAAAAGCCGAAATTTCAACCAAGCTAAGTGAGGGCGACGTGGTTGAAGCCTGGATTAGCGACGAATTCTTTGTGGACGTTAAGCCTAAGTATGAATTTTTGTCGGCTCCCACCGCACTTGACATTGTTTACGAAGATGAAAATATAATTCTTGTAGATAAAAAGCAAGGGGTGCTTGTACACCCCGACGATAAAGAATACCGTGATACGCTTATTGGCAGAATTCAGCACTATTTGTACGAAAAGGGCGAATTTAACCCCGAAGCCGAAAACGGCTTTGCCCCTGCCCTTGCCAACCGTATAGACAGAGGTACGGGCGGTATTGTAATTGCGGCAAAAAATGCCGAAAGTTTAAGAATACTGTGCGATAAAATTAAGGAACGTGAAATTGACAAGCAATACCTTGCGGTTATTCACGGAACACCTTCCAAAAAGGAAGCCACCCTTGAAGGCTTTTTAGAAAAGAACGAAAGCAAAAACAAGGTTTATTTGAAGGCTACCCGTGAAGGCGATGCGCTTTCTATTAAAACAAGGTACCGTGTACTTAAAACTAAAAACAACTTATCGTTAATTGAGGTTGACCTGCTTACCGGCCGCACCCACCAGATAAGAGCACACATGGCTTCAATAGGTCATCCGCTTTTGGGCGACGGCAAATACGGCAAGCTTGCGGCCGACAAAAAGCTCGGCTTTACACGCCAAGCTCTTTATTCCTATAAACTAACCTTTAACTTTAAAACCGACGGCGGTGTTTTAGAATACTTAAACGGCAAAACCTTTACGGTAAAAAGGGTTTGGTTTGCAGAAGAACTTTTTGACTTTAAAGGTTAATATGAACCTCTTTGCCCCCTACGGTGTAGGGGGTTAATTTTACCCCTGCGGCCTTGAACATCATTTTAGATGCCACAACCGATGCAGAATCTGCGTACTTGTCGCAAGCATAAATAATTTCTTTAATTCCCGCCTGAATAATAGCCTTTGCACATTCGTTACAGGGAAAAAGGGTTGCATAAAGACGACTGCCTTCTAAAGAGCCGCCACGATAGTTAAGAATTGCGTTAAGTTCGGCATGGCAAACAAAGAAATATTTGGTTTCAAGCTGGCCGCCTTCACGGTCCCAGGGAAACTCGTCGTCGGAGCAGGCTTTGGGCATACCGTTATAGCCAACCGACATAATTTTGTTGTTGTCGTCTACAATGCAGGCGCCAACCTGGGTTGACGGGTCTTTACTGCGGCGAGCCGAAAGCTCGGCAATGCCCATAAAATATTCGTCCCAGGAAAGATAGTCTTGTCTTTTCATATTACACCTCTAAAGCATTTATAATTTCGTAAATATCATTCGGCGTTTTTGCAATGTACAAAGCGCCGTTTTCTTTTAATTCTTTTTCATCCCTGAAGCCCCACAGTACACCTATGGGGGTTGCGCCCGAGTTTATGGCGGTTTTAATATCTACACCCGAGTCGCCGATGAACACCGTTTCACTTGGAGCAACTCCGTAAAGCGCCATAATTTCATTAACGGAAAAGGGGTCGGGCTTTAAGGGGCGCCCTTCGCTTTTGCCTATTACCGTGCCGAAGATGCCGGGCAAACATTTTTCCATAACCTTTAATGCCATATTATGCGCCTTGTTGGTGCAAACGGCAATATGTACCGAATTTTCTTTAAGCTTTAAAAGCAGTTCCTTTATGCCGTCGTAGGCACAGGTTTTATCGGCATAGTGGTCTTTATAATGGCTTAGCATTATGTCCTTGGCCATATCTACTTCGGCTTCGCTTCTTTTGTTTTCGGGCAGGGCACGAAAAACCAGATTTGGTATGCCGCTTCCCACCATATATTTATAAGCTTCTACTTCATGTGTGGGGTAACCCAAAACATCAAGCGCATAGTTTACGGAATTGGCTAAATCTTCAATTGTATTTAAAAGGGTTCCGTCTAAATCGAAGACGGCAAGTTTTACCATATACGCTCTCTCCTTTATGGGCATTTTAACACAAACCGAACGCTTTTACAATAAATATATAATTTTTTTAAAAAAACACTTGCAAAATGCAGTGTTTTCTGTTATTATATCATTTGCTATTGATTAGAAACCTAAATTAAGGAGGTGCAGTATTCATGGCAAAATGTGATATCTGCAGCAAAGAAATTGCTTTCGGCATTAAAGTTTCCCACTCTCACAGAAGAACTAACAGAACTTGGAAGCCTAATGTTGTTAAGGTTAAGGCCATCGTTAACGGCACACCCCGTCGTGTAAATGTATGTACTCGTTGCCTTCGTTCCGGCAAGGTTGTACGTGCTATCTAATTAAGATTGACGGTTAAGAGCAATAACTTAAAACCCGAAGACAAAAGTCTTCGGGTTTTTGCTTTTTATTCTTCTTTAAACGGTCTTAGCATAAGTGTTTTTACTATATCTGCTACGGGGTAAGCTTCATAAAGCAGTTTATGCGTTAGCTCTATAATAGGTGTATCGACACCGCACCTTTGAGCAAGCTTATATGCCGAAGCACAGGCGAAATAGCCTTCTACCGTTCCAACCTGCTTTAGCGCCATATCTACCGCGCAACCTTTTCCTACAAGTTCGCCGAACCTATGGTTTCGGCTATGGGTAGAAGTGCAGGTAACCACAAGGTCCCCCATTCCCGTAAGGCCCGAAAATGTTGCCGCTTTAGCGCCGAGTTTTTCGCCAAGACGTGCCATTTCGGCAAGACCCCTTGTTATAAGGGCGGCCTTGGAATTATCGCCAAGACCCATTCCGTCGCAGACTCCTGCCGCAACGGCTATAACGTTTTTAAGGGCGCCGCCAAGCTCTACACCAATAATGTCGGGGTTGGTATATACCCTTAAGGTTTCGCTTGAAAAAATTTCTTGCACCTTTTTGCAGGCCGCTTCGTCTTTTCCGGAAACGGTTAGCATTGTAGGAATTTTTCTTGCAACTTCTTCAGCATGGGAAGGGCCCGACAGTACCGTTATACTTGCATTTGGAAGCTCTTGTTCAATGACCGACGAAAGTCGCATAAGGGTTGTGCTTTCGAAACCCTTTGCAACGTTTACAATTATACCGCTTGATTTGACTTCCTTAAGCCTTTGGGCTGTTTGCCTTACGGCGAAAGAAGGGGTTGCAATAACGGTAAGGTCGTCATTTTTACAAACGCTTAAATCGGTTGTTATATCTATATTGTTTGGAATAATAATTCCGCTTAGCAATTTTTCATTGGTGCGATTTTCAAGAAGATTTTGAACCTCTTCTTCAAAGGGCGACCACACGGTAACCTTATGGCCGTTAGCGTTAAGGCTTAACGCTAAGGCAAGGCCCCAGCCGCCTGCACCTAATACGGTAACCTTATTCATACTACTTTTTTGAAGAAATTTTCTTTTCTTCGCCTTTAATTAACCTTTTAATATTGTCTTTATGCTTAATAAACACAATAAAACCTGCAATAAGCGACATTATTACTACGGGTAATATGTTATAGGTGATACCCTTTACCAAGAACTGATAGGCAACCGAAACACCGACTACAATTACTGTAGCAATAAGGGAGCTTAGCGAAACAATTTTGCTTATAAGAAGGCTAATTACAAAACCTGTAAGCCCAAGTATTATAGCTATTGGACAGCATACGGCGAAGGTGCCCACACTGCAGGCAACCGCTTTTCCGCCCTTGAAGCCGAAGAAAACGGGGTATATGTGGCCAAGCATTACAAAAATACAGCAAATATATGCGCCGTAAGCACTGCAGAAAAGCTCGTTTGCGGTTGCCGCATAAACGTAGCCGAAGGCCGCTTTACCTATAGCACAAGCGGCATAGCCTTTTAAAGCGTCGAAAACAAAAGTAAGAATACCCGCTTTTTTACCTACGGTGCGAAGGGTGTTGGTAGCGCCTGCGTTACCGCTGCCCGAATCTCTTACGTCTTTGCCGGCAAATATTTTTGAAAAAATTACTGCAAAATTTATTGAGCCTATTAAGTAGGCCGCAACAATTGCGCCTATAGCTATAATATAATTTTCCATTTGTTACTTATCTCCTCTTTCTCTTATAACAAATCGGATGGGGGTACCTTCAAGACCAAAGGTTGAACGTATTTGGTTTTCTAAATAGCGCTGATACGAAAAATGAAACAGCTCTGCACGGTTACAGAAGCATACAAACGTGGGCGGTTTTGTAGACGCCTGGGTCATATAGAATATTTTAAGGCGCTTGCCCTTGTCTGACGGGGGTTGTACACGTGCGGTGGCTTCGGCAAGAATGTCGTTAAGCTTGCCCGTAGAAATACGCATTGTATTCTGGGTATGGACATACTTGATAAGCTCGAAAAGGCGGTCGAGTCTTTGACCCGTTTTAGCCGAAATGAATATGATGGGGGCAAATGACATAAAGGAAAAATCGGTCATAAGCTTTTTACGGTAGGAATCCATTGTTCTGCCGTCTTTTTCAACTATGTCCCATTTGTTTACTGCAATTATGCAAGCCTTACCCTGCTCGAGCGCAAGACCAGCTACCTTTGAATCTTGTTCGGTAAAGCCGTCTACACCGTCGAGCATAATAACACAAACGTCGCTTCTTTCAATTGCCATTTTGGCACGAAGCACGCTGTATTTTTCGAGCTTGTCTTCAACCTTGCTTTTGCGGCGAAGGCCTGCGGTATCGGTAAAATTAAATTTGCCGAACTTGTTTTCAACCAAAGTATCTATTGCATCACGGGTGGTGCCTGCAATATCGGACACAATGGAACGTTCTTCGCCGGTTACGGCATTAACAAGTGAAGATTTACCTGCATTCGGCTTACCTATTACGGCAACGTTTATAACTTCGCTTTCAAACTCTTCTTCCTCTTCTTCGGGAAGATATTTTACAACCTCGTCAAGCAGGTCGCCCGTGCCGTGTCCGTGTACCGAAGAAACGGCTATGGGGTCGCCAAGGCCTAAATTGTAAAACTCATAAAAATCGAGCGGTATGTTGCCGATATTATCGCACTTGTTTACGCACAAAACTATTGGCTTGCCGCTTTTTTGAAGCATTGCGGCAACGTCTGCATCGGACGCAGTAACGCCGCTTTTAACGTCAACCACAAAAATAATAACGTTTGCCATATCTATAGCAAGTTCTGCCTGGGAGCGCATACCTGCAAGTATTACGTCGTCGGTGCCCTGCTCGATACCGCCGGTATCTATAAGCATCATATTACGGCCACACCATTCGGCATCCCCATATATTCTATCACGGGTTACACCGGGAGTGTCGTCGACTATTGACACACGTTTTCCTATTAATTTGTTAAAAAGTGTCGATTTGCCAACATTTGGGCGTCCGACAACAGCAACAATTGGTTTAGCCATATTTTCACCTCGTTTATTCTGCTAATGAACAAATAAAAGAATAGCCGTCGGGCTCGGTTATTTTAACCGTTACACTAAGCTCACGCTGCAGGTCTTCAACCGAAACGTCATCTAAAAACAAATCACGTTCGAAGCGAAGCATATTTGACGGAACAAGAAGTGTATCGCCTAAATTTTTACCTTTAAGCTGAGCTATAATATCTTGCCCCGTAACAAGACCTGCAACGGTAATTTTTTCGCCGAAAAAGTTATTTTCAATTGTGTGTACTTCACATTCTAAATTATGCCATTTATTTTTAGCCTTGTCAACAGTAGCCTTTAAAAGCGGCGCTGCGGCAACACCCGTTACCACTGAAATTTTACGCGGAATTGTAGGCGCTTCGGTATCGTTTAAGGCGTCGTTTGCTTCCTTTTCAAAAAGGCTCCACATACCTACGCCGTTATCGAGCTGCGGAAAATCGCCGTACTCTTCGAAATGGGGCATATCAAGTTCGGCTTTAAGGTAAAATTCGTCGGCCGCATAGACAAGGCGGTTGCCGAATTTTTCTTTATTTTCTTTGGCAATTTCTTCGGTAATATTTATAACTTCGGTTGCCGTTTGCTTATTAAAGGGTTCAATTTCGGCAAGGCCTTCACGAAACTTTGTAAGACCTACGGGCACCGATGCAATACATTCCACGTTTTTGTAACCCGATAAATCACGTAGGCTTCTTTTAAGCTCTTGCCCGTCGTTATATCCGGGAACAAGCACAAGCTGAAAATTAAGGCGAATGCCTGCATCGTCGAACCTTTTAATAATACTGAGGGTATCGCCTGCAAAACGGTTATTCATCATTTTACAGCGAAGTTCAGGGTTGGTGGTATGCACCGAAATATTTACGGGACTTATGTGCATTTTAATAATGCGTTCAATTTCGTGCTCGGTTAAATTGGTAAGGGTTATATAGTTGCCGAAAAGGAAGGAAAGGCGGGAATCGTCGTCCTTAAAATACAGGGTTTCACGCATACCCTGCGGCAATTGGTCGATAAAGCAGAAGATACATTTATTTTTGCAGGAATGCTGCGCATCCATAAGGTAGGAATCGAACAAAAGACCAAGCTCGGTATCTTCGCTCTTTTTTATATTATAGGTTTTTTCCTTCTTGCCGTGAAGAACGGTAACTGTAAGGTTGGTTTCGCCCTGATAAAAGCGGTAGTCAAGCACGTCGACAATATCGTTTCCGTTAATTTTTAGCAAGGTGTCCCCTGCCTTTATTCTTTTTTTTGCGGCCGGACTTTTCTTTTCAACTCCGCTAATTATGACTGCCATTCTATCACTTCCTTTAAGTTTTTCAAAAAAAATAGAGAAGGAAAACTTTCCTCCTCTATCTCCTTACAAAGTATTAGTCCTCAACCTTAATAACTTCACGTCCGTTATAGGTTCCGCAAGCGGGGCAAATTCTGTGAGGGCGCTTGTACTCGCCGCACTTTTCACATTTTACAAGGGTGGGAGCGGTAAGCTTCCAAAGGTTATTACGTCTTTTGTCTCTTCTTGCTTTGGATGTTTTTCTCTTCGGTACTGCCATTTCAGCACCTCCTTAAATTTTTTTAATTTGGTAGTTGGTAGATTAATTATTTAACAGTTCTGCTAAAGCGGCAAGCCGTGGGTCAACCTCTTTTACCTGGCAACCGCAGTCGCCTTCGTTTAGGTTTTTACCACAGACGGAGCATAGTCCCCTGCAATTACCCTTACACAACAGTTTTGTTGGCAAGCTCATTACAATGTCGGGATAACAGAAGTCTTCAAGGTCTAACTGCATATTGGGAACCACCGCAATATCGTCATTTTCTTCGCTGTCTTCGTTTTCGAGACTAACGACTATTACGCGGTTAATATGAGCCGTATAGTTTTTAACCGTTTCTTTAAGGCAACGGTCGCAAACACCTACGTATTCGACCTTGCAACTAAGCTGAGATTCTACGATACCTGCACGGCTGACAATTTTTCCGTTAATTGCCACGGGAGCCCGAAGTGGTTTGACGCCAAGGAATTCAAATTCAGACAAATCCATTTCAAAGTCTACCGACAGACTGTCGCTGCTGCCCGCAAATAAAGGCTTCAAATCAAGAAGCATATTCTCACCTCAATTGTAACAGAGTATATTATATATAAAGCGCCTTGTTTTGTCAAGTGTTTTTTAAACATAAAAACAGAGTAGTTGCCTACTCTGTTTTTGTAAATTAAAGCTTTTCTGCAAGTTCGAAAATTTCTGCAGGAAGGTCTGCTTCGTCGCAAGAAACGGTGAATACAAATTCAATGTCCTTGTTAGTTGCAATTCTTTTGAAGAAGTTTTCAATTCCTTCGAGTCCGCCGCCGATTTTCTTGGTAGCGTCGCCGAAGATATGGGTAATATCGTAGTTACTTGCGGCTATTCCGCAGAGCATGGCATAATATTCATCGTAACCGGAAATTCCGTAACTTTCTACATCGATAAGACGTGCTTCTCTTGCAACGCTTAGGGTGAGATTATCGCCTTTTTCAACACAAACAACGCTTCCGGGACTGCTTTTAGCTGCTGCGTTTACAAAGTCGATAAGTTTCTTTGTTTTGCCTGAACCTTTGTTTCCGATAATAAGTTTAATCATATTATCCGCTCCTTTTCTATATATACCGCCAAAGACGGTTATTTTTTATTTTGCAAGACGAGCTTCGAGCTCTGCCTTAGCGGCTTCGTAGCCGGGTTTGCCAAGAAGTGCAAACATATTCTTTTTATAACTTTCAACACCAGGTTGGTCGAAGGGGTTTACGCCAAGCATATAACCCGAAATTCCGCAAGCCTTTTCGAAGAAGTAGATAAGGCGGCCAAGATTTTCTTCGTCGGCTTTATCTACGTTAATAACAAGGTTGGGAACTCCGCCGTCGGTGTGGGCAAGTACGGTACCTTCGAAAGCCTTTGAGTTAACGAAGGAAAGGGGTTTGCCCGAAAGGAAGTTAAGGCCGTCGCCGTCGTCTGCTTCCTTTTCAATAACAATATCTGTTCCGCATTCACCAATATTAACAACGGTTTCAAAAAGAATGCGGCTGCCGTCTTGAACGTATTGACCCATTGAGTGAAGGTCGGTAGAGAAGATGGCAGATGTGGGGAAAATGCCCTTGTGGTCTTTTCCTTCGCTTTCGCCGAAGAGCTGTTTGAACCATTCGGCCATCATTGTAAAGCGGGGTTCGTAAGAAACGAGCATTTCAACCGAGAAACCCTTGCGGTAGAAGGCATTTCTTAAAGCCGCATAAGCGTAACAGTCGTTATCGAAACTATCTATAGAATATTCCTTCTGTGCTTCGGCGGCGCCCTTCATAAGTTTATCGAGGTCGGCTCCGCAAACGGCAATAGGAAGAAGGCCAACTGCGGTAAGTACCGAGAAACGACCGCCAACGTCGTCGGGAATAACGAAACATTCGTAACCCTTTTGGTCGGCAAGCTGTTTTAAGGTGCCCCTTGCCTTGTCGGTTGTGCAGTAGATGCGCTTTGCTGCTTCGGCTTCGCCATAGGTTTCTTCGAGATATTTGCGAAGAACTCTGAAAGCGATGGCGGGCTCTGTAGTGGTGCCCGATTTGGAAACTATGTTAACCGAAACCCTTTTACCCTCGCAAATTTTAAGAAGGTCGTCGAGAGCAGAACCGCTTATGGTATTGCCTGCGAAGTAGATGTCGGGGGTGTTTTTGGGAAGTGCATTATAGTTGTTTGATTTTAAAAACTCAATTGCGGCACGGGCGCCCAAGTAGGAACCGCCAATACCGATAACGATGAAAACGTCGGTATCGTTAATAATTTTGTTAGCGGCCGCTTTAATTCTGGCGAACTCTTCTTTATCGTAATTGGTGGGAAGGTCTACCCAACCTAAAAAGTCGTTGCCAAGGCCTGTTTTATTATGTAACATATTGTGAGCCGCAGAAACCTGTGCTTTAAGACCGGGAAGGTCGTTTTCACGTATAAAGCCTGCAGCGTATTTGCTGTTGAAAGAAATTGCCATTGTCTGTTTATTCTCCTTAGTGCGAGCATATATATTAATTTATATATATATTGTACACTACTTTTCATATTATTTCAATAAAAAATTATGTGAAATTATTTAAAAACACCAATTATAAGGTGAACAAACCTTTAATTAGACGGCCAAGGCAGACGAAATAGGTTAATTTTTCAACCGTAGCCGCCGCTTTTATGGGAATAACCCCTACTTCCCGTTCGTCAAGATACACCTTAACATAGCCTATTACGTCCCCCTTTTTAATTGGTGCGGTTAAATTTTCAGAAAAGGAATAGCTTTGCGTGATACCGCTTTCTTCGCCCTTTTTAAGAAGTAATGGCAGGCCGTCTTCGGCCGTTGGCATAACCGTTTTAACCGTGCCCTTTTTAACGGGAAGGGGTGTAAATTCGTCCGTTTCTGCCTTAACGTCTATAAAGGTATAATTTGCGAAGCCGTAATCGAGCAGTTTTTGTGCCCCCGAAAAGCGTTCCTTGCTTGACGGCGAGCCGAGCACTACGGCAATTAAGGTAAGCCCATTCCTTTCGGCCGTTGCGGTAAGGCAGGAGCCGGCCTTGCCCGTTGTCCCCGTTTTAAGCCCGAAGCAACCGTCGTAATAGCGTATAAGCTTATTGGTATTTACAAGCTCCGATTCGCCGCCACGAAGGGAATCCATTTTTATAGTGGAATATTCACGTATCAGCTTATGGCGAATAAGTTCGGCAGACATTACGGCAATATCGTAGGCGGTGGTATAATGGCCTTCGGCATCCAGACCGTAGCTGTTTATAAAATTTGTGTTTTTAAGGCCTAAATCCTGCGCCTTTTTATTCATTAGTTCAACGAAGGTTTCTTCACTTCCCGCAACCGCTTCGGCAAGGGCTACGGTGGCATCGTTAGCCGATGCAATAACGGTGGCTTTAAGCAGTTCATCTATGGTCATAACCTCGCCCGGCTCTAACCATATTTGCGAGCCGCCGAGCGATGCGGCGTGTTCGCTTGCGGTTACCTTGGTATCAAGCTTTATTTTACCTTCTTCAATCGCTTCCATTACAAGTATAAGCGTCATAACCTTGGTTATAGATGCAGGGGCAAGCTTTTCATCGGCATTCGAGCTATAAAGCACCTTGCCCGTATTGTGCTCCATAAGCACGGCAGATTTTGCGTTAATATTAAGTTTTTCGCCCACCTTGGCATTAGCCTGAAGGTTTTCTTCAAGCGGAGTTTCAAGGTCGGCTCCCACGTATTCGGTTGCAACCCTTGCGGCATAGGTATTAAGCGGAACCGACAAAAGCAGTACCGCCGATAAAAATACAGTTATTAACCTTTTCATAAAAAAACACCTCACAAAAATATATGTGAGGTGCAATAGTTTAATAACCTAAGCTATCGGGCGTAATTATAACTTTTATTCTGTTTTTATCTCTTTGGTATGCAGTTACCAAATACTGCGAGCATATACGGTGTGGGTTGTTACAGCCTTTTGCAATGCCACCGTCGGTATAAATGCAGTGCCCGAGCTTACTGCAGGGGGTATCAAGGCCGAGTCGCACGGCGTTTTTAGGTGCGGCAACCGTTTTTACCCTTATAAAGCCTTCGTTAATATCTTTTACTATTTTGTTTGCACCAACAATGCAAATTACCTTTTTAGGACCGAAGGCAATACAGCCTACCCTGTTTGCATTCCCGTCCACGTTAACAAGCTCTCCGTTTTGGGTTACGGCATTGGCAGAAGTAAGGTATGCATCGGCCGAGAAACATTCACGGTAAAGTGCGGCCACGTCTTCGGCTTCTGCACGGTTTAAAAAGTTGTAGTTGCCGTTTTTCATAAGCTCTGCCACACCGCATTCGCTAAGAGTAACCGAGCCTCCGCAGGAAATGGTATCACCTTTATTTAAAAGTTCTTTAACAATACCCACAATATCATTTTTAGTTTCGGCATAAAAAACTTCCATATTATTGGCCTTAAGGGCTTCTATTGTTTTTAAAATTTTACCGTCCATTTTATTCTCCGTTAACTATTTTTCCGCCGCCGAGCAGTAGGTCATCCAAATAAAGCACAGCCGACTGTCCCGGTGTTGCGGCACGTTGCGGCTTTTTGAATTCGAGCACCGCTTCGGTTTCGGACAAGGGGTGGAAAATACATTCTTCGTCCCTTGCGCTGTAGCGAAGCTTTGCGGTGCAGGCTATATCGCCCTTGGGAAACTCAAGCGCCATCATATTTATATCTTTTATATATATGTGTGTTTTAAAAATATGCTCTTCGTCGCCAAGCACAACGTTATTGGTAAGCGGGTCTTTTGAAATTACAAACTGGGGTTTGCCAAGGGCAATTCCAAGCCCTTTTCTTTGGCCTATTGTATAGCACTGGTGGCCCAGGTGCTGACCCAAAACCTTTCCGTATATATCGGTGTAATTACCCTTTTTGAAAATTTCGCCGGTATGGGACTGAATAAATGCGGCATAATTGCCGTCGGGCACGAAGCATATATCCTGGCTGTCTTTGGCCCCTGCCGAAGAAAAGCCGTAATCTGCCGCAATCTCCCTTACTTCCTCTTTGGTAAGCTCGCCAAGCGGCATAAGAATACGGGACAGCTGCTCTTGCGAAAGCTGCCAGAGCACGTAGGTCTGGTCTTTTTTGAAGTCTTTTGGGCGTGTTACCGTATAACGTCCCGTTTCCTTATTAAAGGAAACTTTGGAATAGTGCCCCGTTGCAATATAGTCGCAGTTTTCGAGAATTGCTTTTTTAAGCATACCGCCAAACTTAATGTATTTATTACATTCAACGCAGGGGTTGGGAGTAAGGCCTGCTTCGTATTCGTTTATAAAGCGTGCTATTATTTCTTTTTTAAAATCTTCACGCATATCATATACAATATGGGGTATGCCTAACTTTTGGCACACTTCCCATGCCGACAGCACTTCTTTAGATAATACTCCGCCGTCTTCAACAAGGCGAAGGGTTGCGCCAAGGGTGCTGTGCCCTTGTTCTTTTAAAATTGCCGCCACTACCGAGCTGTCTACTCCGCCCGACATTGCCGCCATAACCTTTGCCACGCTGCTTACCCCCTATAATTTGGAATATAATCTTAAAATAACGGATATATTATATGTATAGATTTTAGCATATTCTTATTTTTTTGTAAATCTTTTTACGGTTAAAAGTCGAGTAAATTCTTGGTTTTTACCCCGTTTTCGCGTGCTAAAGCGTTATTTTAAGCGGATTTTTGTAAGTTTGCACAAAAAAATCGGGGTGAAAAGGGGTCAAAAACGGTTACAACCTTGTAACTTTTCGTAATTTATTTGTAATTTTTATGCATTTTGCACAAATGCGCCCCCTGGTTTTCGTTTGACATATGTAAAAACTGAAGCTATAATACCCAAGAACTGAAATTTACTTGCCGACCACGCCCCTATGGGACACGAATCTAAGGAGTTTATGATGTTACTAAAAACAAAGCAGCAGTTAAATAGTTTCTTTAAAACCGCTGCAAACAAAGTTAAGAGAAATATTCCCGCAGCAGTAAGCCTTGTGCTCACCTTAACAGCAGTTATGCTTACGGTTGTTTGCTCGGCTCACACCGTTACAATTTTCGACGGTACTTCTTCTTATACCACATCGGGAGTTTCTTCCGATATTCCTGCGGCCCTTGCAAAAATTTCTCTGCCCAACAAGAACTATAATATTGTAAGTGTTACAAATCACATTTTTTCAACCAAGGTTCACATCAACTATGTTATTACCCTTAACGTTAAAAAGGGTGAAGAGGTTGAAAGCTTTTCGGTAACCCAGGGTACCTTAGCACAAGCTTTAGAAGAAATCGGTATTGAGCTTGACGAGCACGATAGCGTAAGTCTTCCTTTAGATACCTATTTATACGGTAACGAAACGGTTGAATTAACCGACGTTGATTTTGTTACAGAAACTTACACCGAAACCATTCCTTGCGGAAACGAAGTTGTATATTCGTCTGCTTACGACGCTGATGTAAGCTTTGTAGAACCCGGCAAGGTAGGCTCTAAAACCACAACCTATTCGGTTAAATACGTAAACGGCGTTGCAGTAGATTACACCGTGTTAAGCGAAACCGTTAACGAATATGCAGTAGATGCTACAACCGTTGTTGGCACCAACATTCCCAAGCATTTAACCAACCTTTTTGCTAAGGCCGACGACGTGCCTTCAATTTCCAAGCTCGATGCACCCGACAGTTTAGTGCTCGACGCAAACGGTGTACCCGTTAACTACAGCTCTAAAACCACACTTCGTGCAACTGCATACACCCACACCGGCAACCCCATGTCTACCGGTAAATACCCCACCCCCGGCTACGTTGCAGTTGACCCTGACGAAATTCCTTACGGAACCAAAATGTACATTGTTTCTGCCGACGGAAGATTTGTTTACGGTTATGCCATTGCCGCAGATACAGGCGGATTTATTTACGGAAACCGTGCAGATATGGACTTGTTTATGGACACACACAGCGAATGTGTAAACTTCGGCAGAAGAGATATTGTAGTTTACTTTGTAGATTAAGACAAAATTAAAGACCTCACCCGTTCGGTGAGGTCTTTTTAGTTTAATTATTAGTCTTCGGTGTTTTCGGTAAGGATTCTGTAAAGCAACCGATATAGCGGAAACAAAGTTCTATTTGCTGTTAGGATGTTCTGTATCTTTTATAGTTTATTCCTCACACTGTAGTTTAGTCATTATATGATATTCTAAAATAATCTAAATAGTTTTTAAACTTATCCTGTGCGGAAAGGCAGGTGTCGGTAAGATAGCCTTTTTCTTGATTCCATTCTTTAAGTCCTCGATAGTAGAACATTTTAATTTTGTCCTCAATAATAAAGGGAACTATACCGTGTTTTAAACATTCTTTAAACATAATGAGTCTGCCAACACGGCCGTTACCGTCTTGGAACGGGTGGATGCGTTCAAACTGCACGTGGAACTCGATTATATCTTCAAGTGTTACATTCTCTTTGCTATTATAATTAGCAATGAGTTTTTTCATTTCTGCCGACACATCTTCGGGAAGAGTAGTTTCCATACCGCCGACTTCGTTAGGTAGTTTTTTATAATCGCCGACCGCAAACCAATCTTTTTTCGAATCGCTTGTACCGGTCTTAAGAATAAAATGCAAATGTTTTATAAACTTTTCGCTCAGTTGCGATTTCGCACTATCAATAATTTCATCAATACAACGGAAGTGAGTGGCGGTTTCAATAATATCGTCAACACGCACGCCTTCCTCGGTTAATCCGATGGTATTGGTTTCAAAGATATAGCGTGTCTGTTCGTGGGTGAGGCGACTACCTTCGATGTGATTGGAGTTATAGGTCAGTTCAATCTGTATTTTGTGATAAATTCCACCATTGACCTGACCGCACTTTTCTTCTTTCAAAATATCAAGCAAAGTCTGCGGCGCAGGTTTACTTTTATTGCTTCTTTCGGGCTTCTCGGCGTTTTCGGGTATGTTCCATGTTTTACCTGTAATAAAAGCACCGGGAACACGTCCTGCGGCACAATAATTACGAACGCTACGCTCGGATGTATTCCAAATTAAAGCGACCTCTTTAACGGATAAATATCTCATATACAGACCTCCGATTTTATTGTTAATAGTATACCACAATATCGGCAAAATGTCAACGCGATTCGTTTGGTTGTATTACATATTTTTGCCGATAACGGCACTTTTATACAAAACAAACCGACCAGCAGAATACTGATCGGTTTATGTTTGCACTCGTCTATTGTCTGATTTCATTAGATAATTAAGATGTCCTTATGACAACCTACATTTCGGTGAGGTCTTTTTAGTTTAATTATTAGTCTTCGGTGTTTTCGGTAAGGTCAATGGCGGCAACGTGAACGTTAACCTTTGTTACGGCATTGTTTGTCATGCTTTGAACCTTATCTTTAACGCCTGCCTGAACCGCTTCGGCAACCTGCTTTGCATTAACGTTTTTGCTTATGCAAATGTGAAGGTCGATAACTACTGCGCCGTTTTTGATTTCTGCAGAAACGGGCTTGAAAACAGATTTACCCGAAAAGGCTTTTTTAATGTCTACCTTTTTGGCCGCCATGGAACAAACGCCGCCAATTTCCAGCGCCGCCATTGCCGCCATGCTTTCGATTACATCTAAATTTATTGAAAGTCCGCTTGAAGTTGCCAAAGTAATTACCTCCGTAGTCTTACTGTTGATTTTATTATACCACAAAAACTCAAAAGGTAAAGATTTTTTTATGAATTTTCATTTGAAGCAATAATTTTGATGTCGGCAGTGGTAAAATCGGTTTTAGATAAAACGGCATCCTGTATCTGTAAGGTGGCGGCAGAGTCGGGCTCGGTATCTATTATTACGTTGACGTCTTTTTCGCCTATTACAACCACTGCATTTTTAAAGCCCTTGGCTTTAAGTACGGTTTCAATTGACGCTTCCTTTTCGGCCGTTTCGGTAAGGACGGTAATTTTATCTATAGCGCTCTTTTTTTCTTCGTCGGTTACGTCGGTTCGGTCAATTATTTCTTCCAAGGTGTCAATTGCATCTTGTCGTGTTTTGTTGCGCTCACTTCTTAAGGTTTTAAAATAGTCTTCTTCCGTATCTTTAACTTCAGAACTCACTTCGGCATTGACGTACTCGGCCTGGCCAAGATATTTGGAAGACGTGTTTAAACTGTTTTCCTGCTCGGCAGAGTATTTCATATTAAGCCCCACAGCTGCGGCCAAAGCTACCACCATTATAGCAAGGGTTATTTGTGTTTTTCCTTTTTTAGCCTTTTTCATTGTAAAGTTTTCCTCCCGATATATATTTTTCTTGATGGTATGTCAAGCGCCGCCGAAACGGCGTTTTTTATTTTTTCGGCATCCGTTTCATTTGCGGTGCAAATAATACTGACCCCCCTTACCTTCGGCATATGCTTTGTAATAATAAGTGGGGTTTCGGCTCCGCTTTTATCTTTAACAATTATGTAGGTTTTTTCACTTTCTTCGCTTGATTTGTTTTGCTCTTCAGCCCCTTTTTGTTTGGTTTCGTTAGCATATTCGTAAACAACAGATGAATCGAGCGTTACCATAACAACGGGGGAGGCGTCCAGGCAAATACCGTAGACGGTGTTTTTAATGCTTTCTTCCACCATACTGCAGTATTCCGTTTCGGAAAATTCGGCACTCTGCACGGGTGCTTCTTCCCCTTTACTTGCACCGAAAACCAAAATAAGCGCAATCAGAACAATACCCACAACAAGAATGACCTTTGAAGTTTTTTTATTGCTTAAAAGCTTTGTTATTCTTTCTTTCATTCTGCCACCCTTATTTCACAGTCTATGCCCTTATCTGTTAGCGCATTTATTATCTCTTGTTTACTGTCGGGACAGTAAATTTCTATCTCATTAATTACTATGCTGCCGTCATCGCTTTTAGTAGCCTTTGCAGTAATTTCGGTGGGGTAGATGCCCTTTTCGTTTAAAATTTCGGTTACTATAAGCTCGGCTTGTTTACAATAAAGACCGTCGGCAGAATAGGTCTTGTCGGTTTGTGCAGGCGATGGGGCAAAAAACTTAAAATCGCCCTTTACCGCTACCGACAAGACCGAACAAATTAGCCCTAATGACAGAATGTATTTAAGGCTTGAACCCAGTTTTTGGGTTCCGAAAAGACTAAAGGCTGCGGTTACAATTGCCGCAGCCGAAAAGGCAAGGGCAATTTCTTTAATGGAATTCATTTATACCCCTCCCGCTATAATGCCAAGTGAAATTATAAATAGGGCGCCCACAAAAAGCATAACCCCTATGAGCACCGCCAAAACCGAATCGGCGGCCGAGAGTATATCGGTTTTAATGCCTACCCCCAAAAGCTCCGACGCAATGCCGAGCGCCATAAGAATAAGCCGCCAAATCAGGAGTTCTATGACTACCGGCAAAACTATTGCCGCAATTGCCACCACCGCAAACATTCCGACCGAACTTTTTAAAAGCCCTAAAGAGCCTATCAGCGTGCCGAGAGTTTCCGAAAGGGCGCCGCCTGCGACGGGAATAAAAGAGCCTATCATAAACTTGGCCGTTTTAAGCCCCAAATTATCGGCGGCGTTGTTTACGGTTGTCTGAATAGATAATAGCCCTAAAAACAGGGTAAGAGTTAAGGAAAGAATCCAGACAGCCGCCTTTTTAATTCCTTCGCCAAGGCGGTTGGTAGCGCCGTTCGGCATAACACTGCTTGCCACGGCAACCCCTAAATAGCAACTCATTAAGGGAACTATTACGAAGGAAGAAAGACTACCCACAATTCCCACCGCAAAAAGCAAAAGAAAGCTCATTCCCGAAGCCGTTGCCGCTTTGCCCGAAAGGGCCAGAATTCCTGCATATACGGGCACGAAGCCGTCCATTAAAACACCAATTCCCTTAACCGCCGCCGCGGCGCTTTCTATTAGCGAAAACATTGGAAGCAGTACCGCCGAAACCGAGCCCAAGGTGAAAACGTAGGATGCCACCGTACTGAAGGGGGCAAAGCCTTCGAAGGTGTTTGCCGCGGCAATAAGAAGCATTGCCGAAAGCATTATACCGCCGCATTTAAGGGGCGTTTTGGCGCCCGTTTTTACAAAATCCCATATCTGCGAAAAAACGCTTTCGGGGGTTAGCGAATTAACCCAATCGGCGTTTTGTATATCTATTTCGAAGTCTTCAATAACCCTTTCGGCCGCTTCGGGTAAAAGGTCATAAAGCTCGTCTGCCCCACTTTCTTCGTAAAAATCTCCGTATAGACCTTCGGCCGAAACGGGCAAGGTGAAAACAAGCATAAATATAGTTAAAAAAAGTATTTTTTTCATTTTATTTTATAAAACCGTAGGCCGTATCTATAAGCGACGAAAGCAGTGGCACCGACAGTATAAATATGGCGCATCTGCCTGCGAGTTCGGCCTTTGAAGCAAGCGATATTTGTCCTGCTTGCCTGCAGGCATCCGAAATAAAGCCGGTTATAACGCATATTCCAAGCGATTTCAGCGCCAAAAGAAAATAGGCCGATGCCGAATATTTTGATACGGCATTTCTGATATCAAGCAGATTATCGTAAATTTCGCTTATAAGCAGTATTAAGACGGCCGCACCTGCCAGCACCGATACTATAAGAGAGTATTCGCCGCTGTAGTTTTTAAGAAGTATAGATACCGTGGCCGCAACAATGCATATTCCCAGAATTTGAACAAGGTTCATAGGCCGAACACCGATTTAACGGTTGAAAACAGGTCGGCTATAACCCCTACAACCATTAAAAGCACAACCACAAGACCGGTGAGTGTCATAAGCATTGCCTGGTCTTCCCTGCCCGAGCGCACAAGCACCTGATTAAGCACCGCAATAATTATGCCAATGGCCGCAACCCTGAATATTAAATCGACATCCAAAATTCATAACCTCCTATATCAGCACAATGCTTATAAGCATTCCTAAAAAAACACCGAGTTTCCTATAAAGTGCGGCCTTTTCTTTGGTTTTCGCTTCGGCCTTTATGTACTCTTTTTTGAAAAGTTCCAAATAGGTTTCACACCTTTTAAGCTCGGCCTGCGTGTCCCCCATTCCAAGTCCGTTTAAAAAGGAAGTTGCAAGGGTTATATCGCCGTTTTCAAGGTTTTCGGGCGCAATAGAAAAGATAAGACCTTCTTTATAAATTCCTGCTTTCTTGCCACATTCTTCAACAATTTGTCCCATTTCGTGAGAAAGCCTTATTCTGTCGGCGGCGGTTTCAATAAAAAAACAAATTTCCAGCAATTTTTTCTGCCTGAGTGTAAGTAAATTAGCTTTATAAAACCCAAAAAAGCAGGATGCGGCGAATAAAAGCGCTATTCCTAAAAACCTAATCACAACACAGCACCTCACGGGGTGTAAGCACGGTTATTTCGCCGCCGACCTTACCGCCGATTATTGCAATTTTTCCTATGCTTCCGTCAAGCAAAGCCTTGGTTACCGCCCTTGATTTTATTTCGGTAACGTTTGATGCGTGGGCGGTGGTAAGTATTTTAACCCCCGAAAAAAAGCTTTCACTTATAAGGGACAGTTCCTTGCCGTTTCCCACTTCGTCGAAGGCTATGTACTGCGGATTTAAGGTGCGAAGCGCCATTTCACATCCCTGCGCTTTGGTTGTTCCCGAAATAATATCGGTATTAGGCCCCGTATCAAGAAGGCCGTTTGCCGAAATTTCGCCCCTTGTATCTATAACGGCAACACGGTTGCCGTCATTTGACAAAAGGCGCACAAGGTCGCGAAGCAGGGTTGTTTTTCCGCTTCCTGCAGGGCCGACAATTAAAAGACCGTTTTCGGTTTCGGGCACAAGGCTCTTAGCGCAATCCTTTACTTCACGTGCTATTCTTATGTTTACGGAAGTTGCCCGTTTAAGCTTGCCGCCGCTGAACACACCCGAAACGCCTGCACGGTTGCCGTATTTCATTGAAAGGTAGCCGTCGTAAAGCTCCTGCTCCCTTGCGTAAAGGGAACTGCCGGTTATTCTTCTTACCGTTTCGTTAATTTCACTATCGGTTACAATAAGCGGATGGCTTGGCATATAGCTGCAGGCTAACCCGTCTTCAGATATATAAAAAGACGTTGGTCCCGTTACACACAGCGGTCTTCCTTCCCTTAACCTTATTTCAAAGGCGGAGTTTTTTACACATAGGGGTAAAGCATCAATTAAGCCTTGTATTCTTTCGGGAAGTGCATACATTACGGTATTGGTGCCGGTTTTAGTTTCTTGCATTTTTATCACCTAAAACATACTATGTACAGGCCCCGAATTTTATTACATAAAAAAGCCGTACCTTATGGTACGGCTTTTTACTATTAATTATTTATCTTTAAGAATATCACGGATTTGCTTTAAAAGCTCTTCGGTGGTGGGGTTGGCTTCACGTTCGAGCCTTTCTTTTTCTTCTTCCTCGGCCTTGATTCTGTCGGCTTCGGCCTGCTTTGCCTTGAAGTAAGCGTCTACCGCTTCTTTATCTTTAAGGCTTATTCCCTGCTTTTTCATAGCCTTTTTGTCTTCGCCGCTGATAATGCCCTCAAGAAGCTTTGCGGTAACGGCCTTTTGCTTATCGGTAAAGGCGTTTATAGCCTTAACAACACAGAAAAGAACAAAAGCAATTACAAAGAAATTAATAACGGCATTAATAAATGCGCCCCAGTCTATGTAAATTGAATTTGCAAGGTCAATTGTGCCGTCTTCAAGACGTGCAGGGGCACCAAGGAAGGTGAAACATTCAGATAAGGTTTCGGCCCCGATAATAACAGATATTAACCAGTTGATAAAGGGTTTGATAATATTGGTGGAAACTGCGGTTACAATTGCGGTGAACGCACTACCTACGGTAACGCCGACGGCCATGTCTATAACATTGCCACGGGTTATAAATACCTTAAATTCTTCAAAAAATTTCTTCATACTGTATACCTCCTACTTTTTTGACATTATACTGAAAATTTCATTAAAAGTCAACCGGGTTTAGCCTTCCTTAAGGTCTTTAACCGTGCGGACCTTTTGGGGACCTTCAAGATAAGCGAAAAGCTCGTCTAAATTATCGGTTACCTTATATAAACTAAGGCAGCTTTTTCTTATGAATTTCTTTTCTACGGCTACTTCCATCATAACGGAAAGCTCGCTATAGTAATTATTTACGTTAAAAAGAACTATTGGTTTATTGTGGCGGCAAAGCTGTTTTGAAGTTAAAATTTCAAAAAATTCTTCGAATGTGCCAACACCGCCGGGGGCAACTATGAACGCATCGGCATTATCTTCCATAATTTGCTTGCGTTCACGCATGGTTTTGGTTTCAATAAGTTCATTACATTCTTCGAAAACGCCTTCTATTTTTTCGTCGTCGAAGAAGCTTGGAATAACCCCCAGAATATGGCCATCGCCTTTTTTAACTCCCCTGGCTGCCGCGCCCATAAGTCCGTTTGCGCCGCCGCCGAAAACAAGTGAATGGCCTCGGGACGACATTTTTTCGCCTAATTCTTCTACCCTTTTGATATATTCTTCATCAATTGAGAAGGATGCTGCGCCATATACACAAATTCTCATATAATCACCTCAAATAAGTTCTAGAATAATTATATAACATTTAGCAACATTTTATCAATAAAAAAATAGAACCGCAAAAACGCCCACGCCCGAACGGGTGTGGGCGAACAAGTTTTACGGTTTTGGCATTTAGTGTGTGTCGAGCAAGCTTTTATAGAACTCGGAATAATCTTTGCGTTCGGCATTGGTAAATTCAATTGCAGTACGGGGATGCTGATTTAAAAGGCCTGTGAACATATACTGCAAATCGTAGCCCCAATGAACCCCTTGCTCTTTAAGTGCAGGCATATGCTTTTCGATGAACTTAAGCAGATGGTAAATATTATATTTCGGGTTTTTAAGGAAGCCTACAAGAAGCTCTATTGCACAGTTGCCTGCGCCACGGCCGATGCCCTGCATTGTGGCGTCCATATAAGAAAGACCGTAAGACATTGTTTCAATTGTGTTTGCGAAGGCAAGGTTTTGGTTGTTGTGGGCGTGGAAGCCGATTTGCTTGCCCGTGCCTTCAACTGCGGCAATGTATTTTTGTGCAAGCTCCGATGCGTTTTCGGGGTAAAGCGAGCCGTAGCTATCTACAAGGTAGATAACGTCTACGCTGGACTTTGCAAGAACATCGAGCGCCTGCATAAGCTGTTCGGTGTTGGCCTGAGATACCGCCATAATGTTGCAGGCGGTTTCGTAGCCAAGCTCGTGAAAATATTCTACCATTTCAATAGCGGCGGGTATTTGATGAATATAGCAGGCTACCCTTACCATATCTATAACGCTTTCGCTTTTCTTTACGAAGTCGGTTTTAAAATCGCATCGGCCAACGTCTGCCATAACCGAAATTTTCATATCGGAAAGGTTGTCGCCAACAATGCTTCTTATATCTTCTTCGGCGCAAAACTTCCATTTGCCGAACTCTTCTTCGCTGAACATAGATTTGCTTGCCTTGTAGCCGAACTCCATATAATCTACGCCTGCGCGTACGTTTGCTCTATATAAATCGGAAACGAATTCGTCTGTAAAATGAAAATTGTTACACAGTCCGCCGTCGCGGATGGTGGCGTCAAGAACCTTTATGTCCTGACGAACCGACATTAAATTACCTTTTCTTTGTGCCATTTTGGATGCTCCTGTTTCTTTGCCGTTTTACTTTCGCCATTTAAAGCGCTAAATAATTATATCAACAGTTTTTATTTTTGTCAAGTTAAAACTTTCTTATTTCAAGGGAAGCGTCGTCTTCCCCTTTTTCAATACTGCGCACAACTATAAAATAACTATATTGTTCGTTTACGTTAACCTTTATTCTGTCGCCAACCTTGGCTCCCATAAGGGCCGAGCCCAAGGGCGATTCTTTACTTATTATGTTAGAAAACGGGTCCCTGCGAAGCGTGGTTACAATTTTTACCTTTTCTTCTGTCCCGTCTTCTTCAACATAGTAGGTAACGGTATCGAAAAGACCTACTGTACCTTCTTTACTGTCAACCTCAATTACCCTTGCGGTTTTTATCATATTGCGAAGGTAGCGAATACGGCTTTCGTTTCTGCCACGTTCCCTTTTGGCAGCGTGATATTCGGCATTTTCCGATAAATCGCCGTGGCTTCTTGCAAATTTAACTTCTTCAAGTATTTCGGGACGGACTACCGTTATACGATATTCCAGTTCTTCCTTCATTTTGTCTATATCGACTTTAGTCAGTTCATCATACATAGTATCACCTTATTTAACGGGGTTTTTAACCGAAAGCACCATACCGTTTTCGTTGTATTCTTTTTCGGCCTTTATGCCGTAACCCATACCGAAATAGAAATACTTTTCGCTATAGGTAAAGCTAAGCGCACGCACCGGGTAGCTGAAATAGAACATTTCTTCGAACGTTTCACCGTCGGTGGTTCTTTTTACCGAAACTCTGAACTGTTCGGTGCCGTCTTCCGCTAATATTCTTTCGTTACAAAGCAAGTAAAGGGTGTCTTTTATTACCCTTATATCGTTAACTCTTACTTTTTCGCCAAGGTCAATTTGCTCTGCCGTTTTCATATCTTCGGTTTTATAAAGCAGACCTGTTGCAATATACTGCTTACCCAAAAATTCGGCTTTTTGCGCAATGGCGCCATAGGTGCTTTTAGAATATTTCATATTAGACAGCATATCGCTGTGGTATACAAATTTATCGTCTTCAAAACGGTAGGTTTCCATATACGATTTTTCGCCGTAATAGGTGTAAAAATAAGCGTACAGAGTGTTGTTAAGTGTAAAGAAATCGTAAACCCTTATAAATTCTGCGCCGTAGGTTTCACGAAGTTTGCCGTCTTTATAAAGGTAAACCGGAGTCCAGTTCTTTTCGTCTTCGGTATAAGCTACGGGGGCATCGCCTTCTACAACGCCGATACCTGCAAAAAGCTTGCCATCAAATTTTATTAAATCGAAGTTGTGAATTCCGCCGGGTATGGTGTTATTTGTTTGCCATCTTGTGTCTTCACAGAAGTAAAAATTGCCGTAAGACCAGGACGACTGCGGGTCGCAGCCTGCGGCATATAGCTTATTGCCAAATACGAAAAAGCGTTCTATTTGCTCGTCGGGAAGGCCGGTATCAAGGTTCCAGGTTTGCTCTTCAAAATCGTAATGCCACATCATAACGGGGCCCTTGTTTTTATCGTAATCTCCGCTGCCTACGTAAAGCTTATTCCCTAAAACTTCAAGGTCCCACACACAGCGTTCCACACCGCCGGTTGTATAATAATCTTTAAGCGGTATTCCAAGTTCGGTATACTCGGCTTGGTAGGGGTATTTTTTGCAGGAAGCCAAAGACAGCACCAATACTGCAGTAAGCATTAACGCAACTATTCTTTTCAAGCGACCACTTCCCTTTAAGTATTATAGTAATTATATCAAAATAAAATAAAAAAGCAAGGCAGTGTAGTTATAAAAAACAGTCCGCAATCTATTACTCCTTCTCAGGCAAAAACAAAAAGCACCCGTTTGGGTGCTTTCGTTTTGGCGGAGAAGGAGGGATTCGAACCCTCGAACCACTTTTAATGGTTACACGATTTCCAATCGTGCGCGCTCGACCAACTACGCGACTTCTCCGTATTAGCCAAAGACTATTATACATACTCCTTGGCAAAAAATCAAGAGTTTTTTAATTATTTGAGTACATTTTTTGTAAAAGTTTAAGCTTTTCGCCTATCATTGTGCGAAGACTGCTTGGTGATACCACTTCAATATCGCCGCCAAACTCCATAAGCCAACCCACAAGGCCGTCGCTTACAAGGCCTTTTGTTCTGAAGCTGAAGCGCCCGTCTTCGACCCCGATAACGTGAATTTTATCGCCGAAACGGTCGATTACCTGTTCAAGTATTTTGGTATTACACGAAAGTTCGATTTCGCAAAGCTCGCCGCCGAACATATTGAAGGTTTTAAGGGCGTAATCGGCCGTATCGAACCTATCTTTATAATCGCACACTTCGCTGAAATGTCTGTAATTTTCAGTAGTACACCTTACGGTTTTCATTCTGTCGAGTCTTAGGTGCATTAAATTATTATATTTTTCATTATTGCAAACAAGGTAATAGTGGTCTTCCATCCAGATAAGAGCGTAGGGGCTAAGCTTAAACTCCCTTTCCCTTACGGTAATTTTACGGTTTTCGTCAATTTGCCTTGTGCGGTATTTAAGGGTTACCTTTTTGCCCGTTTCAATAGCTTGACGAAGGGTATCTATACTGAAATAAATTTCTTCGTTATCGCATTTATTTTTGTATTCAATATAAATACTGCTTTCCCTGGCTCTTGCCTGCTCTTTTGACATCATGGCTTCAAGCTTACCGACAAGCTCCCTTGTTTTTTTAGGGGTAATAAAATCGGCCGACTGAACGGCATCGGTTAAAAGATAAATTTCGGGAAGCTCGAACTCACGGGAAGCCAAAAAATAGCCTGAGCGTGGGGTACGGGTTTTAATAATATCGTAACCGTAGAAAATAAGGTTTTCAATATCGTCATAAATGGCTTTTCTTTCGGCTTTAATGCCGTATTCGGCAAGCTTTTCGCAAATTTCGGTTGCATTTATGGGGTTTTCTTCGTCGGAAAACTTGCGAAGAATATCTACAATATAAAGTATTTTAAGCTTTGAGCCTACTCTTGCTTCCATTTGTTTACCTCCGAAATAAAATCTTCGTACCCGTAAAGAGAATTAAGCACGTCGAGCAGTGAATTTGTCGGCAAGGTCTTAGGCAAACCTAAAAACTCACACAGCCCTGCCCTTTTTTCTTTTGCGCCGCTACCGCCCGATACACCTAAATTAAAAAGGTCGGTTTTTGTAATTTTTCGGCCCTTTTTTTCGCACTTTTCGCCAATTACGCCTGCCCTTTCAAGCGCCGCTAAAATAATGGCGTCGTCGGTGCCTTCAACGCCCAAAAGTCCTGCAGCAGAAGGGGCGGTTTTGCGCTTTTCTTTGCCCAGAATTTCGGGCAGATAGACGCTTTGAAACTGACTTTTAGGCACTATTTTTTCAAGATATTTTCTTATCATCTGGCCTGCGTAATCGGAGTCGGTAAGAATGATAATCCCGCATTTTTCGGCCAAGGTTTTAATTAAATCGCACTTTTCACGGTCTTTAAAAACGGAAAAGCCGTTTGTTGTAATTATTGTGGCATCGATTATGTTTTCAAGACGGATTTTATCGTACTTGCCTTCTACGATTACCGCCGAACTGAGCCTAATCAAGCGTTTCACCCGTTTTCATAATATAAATTAAGCGAACAACGAGCTTTTCAATTGAGTTGCGTTCATTAAGCGCATAGCTTTTAAGCTCTTTTTCGGTTTTAATTATTGCATCGAAACAGAGCTCTAATTTATTAAGGTCGAACTTCCTTAAATAGCCTGCGCTACGGGACAAAAGGAATGATTTATTGCCCATTTTGAACTCTTCGGCCATTTTATCGAGATTTTTGCCTTCGGCTTTTGCGTGATAGGCACGGTACATATTAACCACGGTTGACGCAATGGTGTAAAACACCGGCATTGTATCTATATTCATATAATATAACTCATCAAGCAGCTTCATAACGCCTGCGGTATCGCCGAAGATTATTTTATTTGATAAATCGTAAATAGATGCTTCGACCGATTTTACGCAAACGCTGTCTATAATTTCTTTGGTGATTTCGCCTTCCTTGGTGTAGGC
The DNA here is from genome assembly GCA_017381035.1 of Clostridia bacterium. Taxonomy (GTDB): domain Bacteria; phylum Bacillota; class Clostridia; order Oscillospirales; family Acutalibacteraceae; genus SFWF01. The sequence goes on from JAFOCW010000047.1 coordinate 31,177, forward strand.
GCACAGTTTTTTAAGCTCGTTTGTTAAAAATTCAATATCGGTAGAGCAGATTTCGGTTATATAGGTTGCGTTTTTGGGGCTTAAAACAAGGCCCTGTTTTTTAGCCGAAGCGCAAAGAAGGCGGGCAAGCTCGTCGGCACTTTTGTGGTTAAGGCAGACTACGTCGCCGCCTGACTTGGTTACGGCATCGGTAAGCGCCTTTACCCTTTTAGATTTTTTAAGGTCTATTTCGTCGTTGCCGAAATAAAGCACGAAAACGCTGGTATCTACGGGGTCGCTTATAATTTCTATTAAATTATCGAACTCGAATTGGGCCGACTTTTCAATATCGAACTCGCCAAGCACCACGCACTTTTTATCGGCCATAACGGGAAAACCGTTAAGCTCGTCGTACACTTCTTGAAGAGAAACACCGAAATTGTACTTAACAAGGTTCATATCATCGTCGGGCGAAACGGTGGCCGCAATTATGCGGTTAAGCGCCTGCTGTTTAAGATAGCTGTCGGAGCCGCAGATAAGATAAACGGGCAAAAGTGCACCCGCTGCCAGCGAAGATTTAAGGGTTTTATCGTTAAGCATTAAGTTTCTCCTCTCTTTTTAAAATAAGTCGTCGGGACAGTGCCCTTACTAATAATATAAACGCACACGCTATAAAAAAGCAATAAATATTTTTACCCTGCGGTACGGTAAGTACACCGAAATTATCTTCACCTATAGCGGTAATTGCCAGAATAAAGAATTTAACAAAGGCTCTGCTTAAAAAGAAAAGGGGTAAAGATATGAATTTACCGAAGGGTAAAAAGAACAAAATGACCGAAATTACACCCAAAACAAGAGCGCTGTTCATAGCGAAGGTAACCGCTAAGTTGGCTATGGGGGACACCAGTGCCACATAGCCGAAATAGTGAACTATTATAGGCATTGTGCAGACCATACTGCAGGTTGCTATTACAAAAATGTCGTATATACCTTTTAACAGTCTGCCAATATGCCCAAACCGACTAAAGTCTGCGGCTTCTATTAACATGGCCGATGGGTAAAGCACCGCAAAGGTGGCGGCAATAGATAAAAGGAAAGCAACGTTATAAAAAATATAAGGGTTAGATATAAACGAAACGGCTACCGCAAACCCGAGCGAGCTTAGCGAGTCGGTTGTTCGGTTAAAGAGGCGGCCGAAAAGCATTACAAAATATGCAATTCCGGCACGAAGAATTGAAATATGGAAAAGACAAGCGGCAAGAATAAACAATGACGTAAAACTACACACCAAAAACTTGATAAGAATTTTAGTTTTGCCGTTTAGTACGTTTAACATAATACCGCACAGAAGACTTAAGTGCATACCCGAAACAACAAGCATATGGCTTACGCCCGTAGCCTTAACCGTATCGTAAAGTTCATTTGAAATTTCGCTGTCGTCCCCAATAATGAGCGCCTTTAAAACGGAGCCGGCTTCGTCCTGCCCCGAATACTCGATAGCGCCGAGTATTGCTGTTCGAAGGTCGTACAAGAACCGCCAGAAAGAGCCTTTGTTTTGCGAATACGAATATATTTCGGAAACTTCGCCTGCAAAATGATAGCCCTTACCGAAATTGTAGGCTTTTGTGTCTTCTTTTAATGGCACAAACAAAATTTCGGCATTAATTATATCGCCCGGAAGTGCGGCCAAACTGTAACGGAAGGTGGCATTTACCGTAAGGCCTTCGGCCGCCTTATTACTGCTTTCTTTTATTTTAAGTATTACCGAAGAATACTTATTTGTGCTATAGCCGACATCTATTATTTCGGCCGAAATATCGGCCGTGTCGCCTACTATCTGACGGCTTTTGTTTTCGATAAACGCACCGAGGGTAACCACCCTTATAAATAGCACAATAAAAATAAGGGCGATGATAACGCCCTTATTTAACTGGTTAGGTTTTCTGATAATTAAAAGCAATGTCGTCGCCGCAAAGAACAAAATTATAGCCGCCGATACCGGTATACTTTTAAGTGCGGCAAAGGAGGCCAAAAGGGCGCCTATGCCGATAAGCAGAAAAGGCCTGTACATTTATTTGAAGAAAAGTGGAAGCTTTTCAAGGAAAATTATATCTGTGCGGTCGGCCGCATCGCCTTCGGCGAGCACGGCGCAAGCAGCCGCTTCTATTCCGCCTGCTTTTGATAGCAAATCGCGAATAGAGCTTAAAGATTCACCCGTTGAAATAACGTCGTCAACTATTAACACTTTTTTGCCGTTAATAAGGTTGGCTTCATCTTCGCCAAGGTAAAGGTGCTGTTCCCTTTGGGTAGTGATTGAATGAACGGTAACTTCAATGGGTCTGCCCATATAAACCTTGGTGCCTTTTCTTGCCACTATGTAGGGCTTGCCCGACTGGCGAGACATTTCGTAAGCTAAGGGAATGCTTTTAGCTTCGGGAGTTAAAATATAGTCGAACTCAGGCACTTTTTTAAGAAGCTCGGTAGCCGATGCAACGGTAATTTCGGTATCGCCGAAAAGAATAAACGCCGCAATTTCAAGGCTATCGGACACGGGGAAAAGCTTTAAATTTCTCTGGCATCCTGCAATTTTCATAGAATAATATTCAGACATAATATTTCTCCTTTATACAAAGTTAGGTGGGTTTAACCCGGTGGCCACTGAAGATTTCTTCTGGCAAGAAGGTGGAAATGAATATGACCAACGGTCTGTCCGCCGTCTTGGCCGCAGTTATTAACTACCCTGAAGCCCTTTTCAAGATTTTCATTTTTTGCAATTTTGGAAACCGCTTCGAAAACCTTGGCTATAAGGTGGCTGTTTTCGGCAGTAATTTCGGCCGCAGAAGCCACGTGCTCACGCGGAATAATTATTGCGTGGAAGGGGGCCTTGGGGTCTATGTCTAAAAAGGCATAAACGTATTCGTCTTCATAAACCTTTGTTGACGGAATTTCGCCAGCCGCTATTTTACAAAATAAACAGTCCATTGTTTCACCTACTTTATCATACCTGCGATAATATCTTTAGCCGCATTAACTGCTTCGTCTGCCTTAGATATATCTTTACCGCCTGCCATTGCGCTATCGGGTTTTCCGCCGCCGTTACCGCCTGCAATTTTTGCAACTTCACGAACAATGTTGCCTGCGTTTGCACCCTTGGCAACAGCATCTTTACCTGCGGCGGCACAGAAGGTTAACTTGTCGCCGTTGACTGCGGCAAAAAGGCAAACTGCAAACGTATTATCGCCCTTAACCTTGTCGCACATAGTGCGAAGGTCGTTTGGCTGAGTGCCGTCTACACGGGCGGTAATAATTTTAACACCGTTCACGTCGGCGGCGCCTGCCATAAGGTCGGAAATTTTTGAGCCTGCAAGCTTTGCATTAAGGGCTTCGATTTTCTTATCTTTTTCCTTAAGCTCGGCAGCTACCGAGTGTGCCTTAACGGCAACCTCAAGAGGGTTAGCGCTCTTAATGGCGTCGGCAGTATCTTCGATAATGCCCTTATATTTGTTTAAAAGGTCTAAAACGTTGGCGCCTGTAACCGCTTCAATTCTGCGGACACCTGCGGCTACCGAAGATTCCGAAACAATTTTTAAAAGGCCGATTTTTGCGGTGTTGTCTACGTGGGTACCGCCGCAAAGTTCGGTAGAGAAGCCCTTGGCATCTACAACACGTACAACGTCGCCGTACTTTTCGCCGAAGAGTGCCATTGCGCCAAGCTTTTTGGCTTCGTCAATGGGCATTTCGGTGTTTTCAACCGTAAGGCCTTCCAGGATTTTTACATTAATAAGATTTTCAACTGCACTTATTTCTTCGGCGGTAAGGGCAGAGAAATGTGTAAAGTCGAAACGGAGCACTGCATCGTTTACAAGCTGACCTGCCTGCTCTACATGGTTTCCGAGCACCTGACGTAAAGCCGCCTGAAGAAGATGGGCTGCGGTGTGGTTTCTGCGGATGGCCGCCCTTCTGTCATTATTAATAACGGCATTAACGGTATCGCCCACAGAAACAGAGCCGCTTACAACCTCAACCATATGGGTAAAGATGCCGCCCATTTTTGTTGTGTTTGAAACGGTTATATTGCAGGTATCGCCCGAAAGTACGCCTGTGTCGCCTACCTGGCCGCCGCCTTCGCCGTAGAAAACGGTTTTATCTAACACAATTATTGCTTTGTCGCCTTCGACTGCGGTGTCTACTGTTTCGCCACCAATAACAATTGCGGCAACCTTAGCTTCGCAAGAAGTATTGGTATAACCGAGGAATTCGGTATCTTTTATGCCGTCGAAGGAAATGCCGTCGCTTTTCCAGGATTCTCCGTCGGACGCACGTCTGCCTTCACGGGCTCTTTGTCTTTGCTCTTCCATAAGGGCTTTAAAGCCGTCTTCGTCTACCGACATATTCTTTTCGGCAAGAATGTCTTTTGTAAGGTCGAACGGGAAGCCGTAGGTATCGTAAAGCTTGAAGGCGTCGGCTGCCGAAAGGGTGCCGCCGTCTTTAGTTAAATCTTCAAGCATTGAAAGACCAAGGTCAATAGTTTTGGCAAAAGCCTTTTCTTCGTTGGCAATAACCTTTAAAATAAACTCCTTACGGCTTTCAAGCTCGGGGTAGGCCGATTTGCTTTCTTCAATAGCAACGGTTGCGGTTTCGGTTAAGAAAGCACGGGTAATACCAAGAAGTCTGCCGTGGCGAGCCGCACGGCGAATAAGGCGGCGAAGAACGTAGCCGCGGCCTTCGTTGGAAGGCACAACGCCGTCGCAAATCATAAAGGTTGCGCTTCTTGAATGGTCGGTAATTGCACGAATGGAAATATCGTTATTTTTATTTTGACCGTACTGTTTGCCTGCAATGGTGCACACGGTATCGAGCACACGGCGAACAGAGTCTACTTCAAACATATTGTCTACGCCCTGCATTACGCACGCAAGACGTTCAAGACCCATACCTGTATCGATATTCTTATGTTCAAGCTCGGTATAGGTGCCGTCGCCCATATTGTTGAACTGGGTGAACACGTTGTTCCAGATTTCCATATATCTGTCGCATTCACAGCCCGGCTTACAGTCGGGTGAGCCGCAGCCGTACTTTTCGCCACGGTCGAAATAAATTTCACTGCAGGGGCCGCAGGGTCCGGTGCCGTGCTCCCAGAAGTTGTCGGCCTTGCCAAGCTTTACAATTCTGCTTGCAGGTACACCTATAACGTCGGTCCAGATAGCGTAGGCTTCATTATCTTCTTCGTAAACAGAGGGCCACAAAAGCTCTTCGGGAATTTCGAGGGTTTTAGTTAAAAACTCCCACGCCCACGGAATAGCCTGGTCTTTAAAATAGTCGCCGAAAGAGAAGTTGCCCAGCATTTCGAAGAAGGTGCCGTGGCGTGCAGTATGACCCACACGTTCAAGGTCGGGGGTACGAATGCACTTCTGGCAGGTGGTTACCCTGTTTCTTGGGGGGGTAACTTCGCCGGTGAAATATTTTTTCATTGGCGCCATACCGGAATTTATAAGTAAAAGTGATTTATCACCCTTAGGTACCAAGGGGAAGCTTGGCAGGCGAAGATGACCCTTGCTTTCAAAGAAAGAAAGATATTTTTCTCTTAAATCGTTAAGTGAAGTCCATTGCATGTTTTTTCATCCTTTTTTTGCGCATACTAACGCACATTAATACAGAATAATTATATATTTAAATATATATTTTGTCAACTTAAAACAAGTGGAATTACTGTCTTTATTTGACTAAGAATTTGGCTTCTTTTTTAAAATATGCACAAAATTACAATTTTTTTTAAAAATTTTGAAGCTTTATCTTGTAAAGATAAAAATTTATGTTATTATATAAGTAGAAAAAATTTTGTCGGAGGTTTTTAAAGTGGCTTCTATTGATTTAACACACGCACCATACGGCGACCTTGCCATTATTGCAATGAAGGGTTGCGAAGACATCGCTAAGCAGGTTGACTATTACCTTATGCAGTGGAGAGGCACTCCCAACGAAAACTCATTCGTTATAAACGCAAGTTGTCCCCGTTTCGGCACAGGCGAAGCAAAGGGTGTTTTCAAGCATTCCGCAAGAGGACTTGACGCATACATTATTTGCGACTGCTTCAACTACTCGGTTACATACAATATGTATGGCAAAGAGGTTCCCATGAGCCCCGATGACCATTACCAAGACTTAAAGCGTATTATTGCTGCTATGGGCGGTAAGGCAAGACGTGTTAACGTAATTATGCCCATGCTTTACGAAGGCAGACAGCACAGACGTACAACCCGTGAGTCTATGGACTGCGCTATGATGCTTCAGGAATTAATGGCTATGGGTGTTACCAACTTTATTACCTTCGATGCACACGACCCCCGTGTTAACAACGCAATCCCCCTTGGCGGTTTCGACAACGTACAAGCCAGCTACCAAATGATTAAGGCGCTGCTTCGCAGTGTTCCCGATATTAAACTCGATGCAGACCACACCATGATAGTTTCCCCCGACGAAGGCGGAATGGGCCGTTGCATTTACTATTCTTCGGTTTTAGGGCTCGACCTTGGTATGTTCTACAAGCGCCGCGACTATTCAACAATTGTTGACGGACGCAACCCCATCGTTGCACACGAATTCCTTGGTAAAGACGTTACCGGCATGGACTTAATTCTTGTTGACGATATGATTTCTTCGGGCGAAAGCATGCTTGATATTGCCGCTAAGCTTAAGGAAAAGGGCGCAAACCGCATATTTATCTTCTCTACATTCGGTCTTTTCGTTAACGGACTTGAAAAGTTCGATGAATATTACGAGAACGGCTTAATCGACAAAATTTTCACTACCAACTTAATTTACAATTCCCCCGAGCTTTTAAGCAGAGATTGGTACTGCAACGTTAACATGTCTAAGTATATTTCACTTCTTGTCGACACCATTAACTGTGATAATTCTATAAGCAGTCTTTTAGACCCTGCCGATAAAATTCACGCAGTTGTTGCAAAGCACGAAGGAAAAACAGTATAATTTAAAAAGCCTGTCCCGTTTGGGACAGGCTTTTTTTAGTTTTGTAGGGCGGGTCCTTGGTTCCGCCGCTTAGCAGACAGAAAACGCTCGGATATTTATCCGAGCGTTTTGTTTTAGATAGACATAGCGGTTGCCATATTGTATTCATCCACATCGAGCGGCTTCTTCATATTGAGAGCTTCGTAGATGTCCATATCGCCGATTTCGCTTTTAACAAAGGTTACTACACGGTTGCCGATACCCTTATTTAAAAGGGAAACTGCATGGTAGCCCATTTGGCTTGCCATAACTCTGTCTCTGGCAGAGGGAACGCCACCACGCTGAACGTGGCCTAAGATGGTTGCACGAGATTCAATGCCCGTGCCTTCTTCAATTTTTGCGGCAATTTCTTCAACTCCGCCAACGCCTTCGGCAACAACCACAACGAAGTGCTTTTTACCGGTTGCCTTGATGGCGCTGATTTTGTCGATTACGTCTTTTTGAAGGTCGAATTCAACTTCGGGCACAAGAATTGCAACTGCGCCGCAGGCAATACCTGTTTGAAGGGCTAAATAGCCTGCTCTTCTACCCATAACCTCTACTACAGAGCAACGGTCGTGGGACTGGCAGGTATCACGAAGTTTATCTACCATTTCGAGTGCAGTGTTCATTGCGGTATCGTAACCTATGGTATATTCAGTGGAAGAAATATCGTTATCTATTGTGCCGGGAACGCCAACGCAGGGAATTCCGCCAAGAGATAAATCACGTGCGCCCCTGAAAGAGCCGTCGCCGCCGATAACAACAATACCGTCGATGCCGTGTGCTTTACAAGAAGCAATAGCCTTATCTACGCCTTCTTGAGTTTTGAACTCGGGGCAACGTGCGGTATAGAGCATTGTACCGCCACGCTGAATAATATCGGAAACGGAACGTGCGTCCATATCAATAATATCGCCTTCAATAAGACCGGCATAGCCACGGCGTACACCTTTAACCTTAAGGCCCATAGAAATACCCGCACGTACAACTGCACGGATGGCAGCATTCATACCGGGTGCGTCGCCACCACTTGTTAAAACAGCAATAGTTTTCATATATTTAATCTCTCCATTTGCTAAAAATCTGTGTTTACGAAACATTATACTACAAAAAAACGAATTATTCAACAAATTTTACGTTTTCTTTACCTAAAATTTCCGAAAGGCGCAAAATAAGGGAATTATCGTCCCTAATATAAAGGCTTTCGGGGGCGGCAAAGCGTTTGCCTGCGGCATCTACCACGTAAACGGGGTTATTACCTTTATAATCTGCCAAGATTTCCTTTATTTTATTCATTTGCTCGCCTTCGGCCGAAGCAACACGTAAATAAAGGCCTGCTTTTACCGTCTTTTTAGGCGGATTTTTAAGCAAAGACTTAGCAACAACTTCAAAGCGCTCGGCCATAATTTCGAAGGGACGGTCTTCCCTTTCCTGCACTCTGCCGGTAATCTCAAGTACCTGACCTTCGTTTAACAGATGCTTGGCTTCAAGCACCGTTTTATTGAAGGCGGTAATACCAACCGAGCCGCCCGTATCTTCGGCGACAATATTTGCCATTATGCCGTCGTTGCGAATGGGACGGGTACGCACCGAAGTAAGCATTAAAACAAGCTTAATTCTGGTGCCGTCGGGAATACTTCCGTTTAAAATACTGCGCACCGTCGGCGCATTTATGGCCTTGCAGTATGCGGCATATTCTTCCATTGGATGACCGCTTAGGTAAAGCCCCGTTGCTTCTTTTTCGAAGGCAAGAAGCATATCGTGCGGCATTTCTTCTTGTGGTTCAATGGTAAAATCTTCTGCTCCGTTCTCTTCTCCGAAAAGGTCCATTTGACCGCCGCTATAGTACTTTTGGTTATCGCTTACGGCATTCAGCACGCCGTCGGCGCCACGAAGCATTGTTTTGCGGTTAAGCTCAAGCCCGTCGAGCGCACCGCTTTTAATAAGCCCTTCTAAAGCACGGCGGTTAAAATCACGGCCCGATACCCTTGAGCAAAAATCGTAAAGCGAAGTGAATTTTCCGTTTTCACGCTCTTTTATAAGATTTAAAACGAAGCCTTCACCAATATTTTTAATTGCCGTAAGACCGAAACGAATTCCTTCTTCGGTTGGGGTGAAGTATTCACGGCTTTCGTTAATATGGGGCGGTAAAACCTTAATGCCCATACGCTTACATTCGCCTGTATAGAAGGCAATTTTATCGGTATCGTCCTGCATACTTGTCATAAGTGCCGACATGTATTCACGTGGGTAGTGGCATTTAAGATATGCCGTTTGGTAGGAAACGAAGGAATATGCGGCGGCGTGCGATTTATTGAAGGCGTAGGAGCTGAAGGCCGACATTTCGTCGAATATTTTTTGGGCGGTTTTTTCGTCTATTCCGTTATTTACACAGCCCTTTATTATTGTATTACCGTCCTTATCTTTTTGACCGTAAACAAAGGCTTCACGCTCGCTGTTCATAACGTCGTGCTTCTTTTTGGACATTGCACGGCGCACAATATCTGCCCTGCCGAGCGAATAGCCTGCAAGGGTGCGGAAGATTTGCATTACCTGTTCCTGATAAACAATACAGCCGTAGGTAACGTCAAGAATATCTTTTAAAAGCGGAGTATCGTAAGCAATATCTTGCGGATTGTGGCGGTTGTGAATATACTTTGGAATTGAGTCCATAGGGCCCGGACGGTAAAGGGACAAAATGGCCGTAAGGTCTTCAATTTTTTCGGGACAGAATTGGCGAAGAACGTTTTTCATTCCGTCCGATTCAAACTGGAAGACGCCGTCGGTATGACCTTCGGACATCATTTTATAGGTATCTACGTCGTCAAGTTCAATATTTTCAATTTTAAACGACGGTTTTGTTTTGCGAATGTAATTTTCGGTATCACGAATAATGGTAAGGTTGCGAAGGCCTAAAAAGTCCATTTTTAAAAGGCCCAGCTCGTCGAGCGCAGTCATTGTGTACTGTGTAACCGTGGTGCCGTCGTTTACGGCAAGCGGTACGTATTCGGCTACGGCACGGTCTGAAATAACAACGCCTGCGGCGTGGGTAGAAGCGTTTCTTGGCATACCTTCTACCTTTTTTGCCATATCTAAAAGCTCTTTAATTTCGGGCTCGGCATCGTAAAGTGTGCGAAGCTCGGCCGATTCCTTTAAAGCCTGCTCGATTGTAACGCCAAGGGCTCTTGGAATAAGCTTTGCAACCTTGTCGCAAAGGGCGTAAGGCAGGTCCATTACTCTGCCGACGTCTCTTACCGCCGCACGAGCCTTCATTGTACCGAAGGTAACAATTTGACTTACCCTATCTGCCCCGTACTTTGAAATAACGTAATCTATAACCTTTTGGCGATTAACGTAGCAAAAGTCAATATCGAAGTCGGGCATTGAAACACGTTCGGGGTTTAAGAAGCGTTCGAAGAAGAGGCTATATTTAATGGAATCTATTCCCGTAATACCTATGCAGTAGGCCGCAAGGCTACCTGCACCCGAACCTCTGCCGGGACCTACGGGAATATCGTGGTCTTTTGCGTAGTTTACGAAATCTTGCACAATTAAGAAGTAGTCCACATAGCCCATACGGTTAATTGTATCGAGCTCGAAATTAAGGCGGTCGACATACTCTTTAGGCGGATTTTCGCCAAAATGCTTGTGAAGACCCTTAAAGCATTTTTCACGGAAAAATTCAAAATGGTCTTTATCGCCAATATCGAAAACGGGTAGTTTTATGTGGCCGAACTCAAAATTAAAGTTGCAACGTTCGGCAATTTTTGCGGTGTTTTCAATAGCTTCGGGCACGTCGGCAAAAAGCGAACGCATTTCGGCTTCGCTTTTAAGGTAGAATTCATCGTTCGGGAAGGTAAGCGGATTTTCTTCGTTTAATTTTTTTGCCGTTTGAACACAAATTAAAACCTTTTGCATTTTTGCGTCTTCTTTTGAAACGTAATGCACGTCGTTGGTGGCAACAAGGCCTATTCCCGTTTCCTTGGCAATTTGCTTTATAAAGGGGTTAATTTGCTTTTGTTCAGGCATAAAGTGGTCTTGAAGTTCCAGGAAAAAGTTATCTTCCCCAAACACGTTTTTAAACCACATTGCCGCATTTTTCGCTTCGTCGTAATTGTTATTTAAAAGTGCCGACGGAATTTCGCCCGCAAGGCAGGCCGACGTGGCAATAAGGCCTTCGCTGTACTGTTTAAGCAACTGCTTGTCCACACGGGGCTTGGAATAAAAGCCTTCGGTAAAGGAAAGCGACACCATTTTAATTAGGTTTTTATAGCCCTGCTCGTTTTTGCAAAGCAGTACTAAGTGGTGATATTTACCGTTCTTTTCACGGTCGAAACGGCTATTGGGTGCAACGTAAACCTCGCACCCGATAATTGGCTTTATGCCGACCTTTTTTGCCGCCTTATAAAAATCGACCGCACCGTACATAACGCCGTGGTCGGTAATTGCAACGGCGGTTTGTCCCAACTCTTTTGCGGCAGAGCAAAGCTCTTCTATACGGCAGGCGCCGTCTAAAAGGCTGTATTCCGTATGAAGATGAAGATGGGTAAAACTCATATCTCTTCCGCCATTTCAAGTAGTTTTTGAAGTCTGTGGTTAAGCCCCGAGCGTGTAAGCCTTACTTTTGACAGCTTACACAGGTCGTTAAGCGACATATCGGGGTTGTTAAGGCGAAGCATTGCCGCTTCATGTAGTTCTTCGGGCAGGGCAAGCAGCTTTCCTGCCGCCTCTAACTTTTTAATTGCTTCGGTTTGCCTGAAAGCCGCATTTGCGGTTTTAACAATGTTCGACGTTTCGAAATTGTTTTGCCTGTTACTTTTATTTCTTATGCTTTTATAAACCTTAACTCCAATTAGGTTAAGGGTTTCGTTTCCTGCACCAAGGTAGGTTAAAAGCTCTTCTATGGTGGTGCTGTTTTTTGTGTAAACCAAAAATTTGCCTGCACGGTAGGTCATTGTAAAATCGAAACCCTTGGAATCTAAAATTCCAATAAAATCGGCCGCTACTTCGTTAGACTTAAAGGAAAATTCGGCACGGTACTCTTTTTCGGGGTTGGAAAGATTGCCTGCGGCCAAAAAAGCGCCCTTTATGAACTCTTTTATATGACCCGACGCCCTTATTTTTTCGAAATTAATTACAAGGGGGTTGGTGTTTTTATACGAAAGCTTGTTAAGTATTCTTTGTCGGTCTGCTAAAGAGGTTATTTCTACCGTATAGGTCGGTCTTTTATTGCCGCCTTCTTTAAGGGTTGCAATAACGTCGAAGCCACGGCGAAGAAGTGTGCAAAAATGCTCGGCCACTTCACGCACGCACGACTGAAAAAGTATTTTATCGAAAGAAAAAGAACGGCACAAAACAAGCATCCCGTGGCACTCGGCACAGGTTGCCGCAATTTCCGTTCTTGCTAAACAAAGTTCTTTTTTAACGTCTGTTGAAAAGGACATATTTTATCTTCCTAAGTGTATTACTTCGGTACTGAGTTCAACGCCGCGCTTTTCTTTAACGGTGTTTTTAATATCTTCTATTAAAGACAGAACGTCGTTACAGGTTGCGCCGCCTTTATTTATTACAAAGCCTGCGTGTTTTGTGCTTACTTCGGCGTCGCCCACGCTATGACCTTTAAGGCCACATTCGTCTATGAGTGCGGCGGCAAAATAGCCTTCGGGGCGCTTAAAGGTACTGCCTGCCGACGGGTATTCAAGCGGCTGACTTTTTTTGCGCTTAGCCATAATTGTTTCCATATCTTCGGTAATTCTGGCCTTGTCGCCTACTTCAAGGTCGAAGACAACGGCCGTAATTACTTCGCCGTTTTCTTCGTAAATGCTTTGGCGGTAGCCAAGCTTCATTTCGTTTGTTTTACGGTAAACAGGAGTAAAATCCTTACCTATACTTGCGGCACTTTTTACAACCATACTCATATCGCCGCCGTAGGCGCCTGCATTCATATAAAGGGCACCGCCAACCGTTGCAGGTATGCCGTATGCAAATTCAAGCCCCGTTAGCGAATTATCTCTTGCAAAACGGCAAACGTCGGCAAGGGTTGCGCCTGCTTCGGCCAAAATTACAGTTTCATTTACAAGAATAATTTGTTGCATGGAAAGTGTGGTAATAACTGCGCCTTCTATACCGCCGTCAGACACAAGAAGGTTACAGCCCTTACCAAGCATTGTGCAGGGTATGCCGTTTTCTTTGGCGGTTTTTAAAATTTCGGCCAACTGTTCTTTGTTTTCGGGGCACAAGAAAATATCGGCGGCTCCGCCTATTTTAAAAGAAGTGTGAAGCGCCATTTTTTCGTTAAGAATGTATTTAATTTTGAGTTTTTCTGAAAGGGCTACTAAAGAATCGACCTTCATAAATACTCCTTATTTGTATAGTTTATCAAGGAATGCCGCACCTATAATGCCTGCATCGTTACCAAGCTTTGCCGCACAAACACGGTCTTTGGTTTCGGTGTGTCTTGTATAAATATCTCTTCTTACAAGTTCGTTTACGGGGTCTGTAAGATTTTCTTTTTCGTTGGAAATTCCGCCGCCAATGCAAAGAAGGTCGGGTTGGAAGATGTTCATAATATTGCAAACGCCTTCGGCAACAAAGCGGCAATAGTTGTTAACAACTTCGGTTCCTGCCTTATCGCCCTGACGCATAGCATCAAATGCGGTACGGCCGTTAACCTTGCCTGATTTTTCGGCAAGCTTCCACATAAGCGAATCTTTATTTTCGTCCATTGCACGTTTGGTTTGCTTTATAAGAGCGGTAGCCGAAGCGTAGGCCTCGAAACAGCCTTTACGTCCACAGGTACAAGGTTCGCCATCCATATGAAGAACTGTGTGCCCCAGTTCTCCCCCTGCGAAGTTGCTTCCAAGAAGCATTTTGCCGCCAATAATAACCCCGCCGCCAACGCCGGTACCAAGGGTAACCGCAATAAAGTCGTTTGTACCAACGCCTGCGCCTGCAAGATATTCGCCGTATGCGGCGGCATTGGCATCGTTATCAATATAAATATCAATGCCAAGTCTTTCCTTAAGCATTGCACAAAGGGGCAGATTGTTAAAGCCTGTGAAATTGTTGGCGTAGGTAACTATACCTTCGCTTGGAATAACCGAGCCGGGTGTACCTATACCTGCACTGGCAATATCTTCCATTTTAAGCCCTGCTGCTTTTACTGCCGCCTTTGAAGCTTCGGCAATAGAATCGCAAATTTGGTCTGCGGGGCGGTGGGCGTCGGTTTTAACCTTTGCTCTGCCAACGATATTATATTTTTCATCTACAACGGCAACTGCTATGTTGGTGCCGCCTAAGTCAATTCCTAAACGATACATAAATTACTCCTTAAAAAACTTCAATATCTGAAGGGTTAATTTCTTCGGTTTCTTCTGCCATACCAAGACGGGACAGCAGGTCGGCCGCAGCATTATAACCAAGCTTCTTTTGTCTTTTGTTCATTGCGGCAACCTCAATAATTACCGCAAGATTTCGGCCGGGTTGAACCGGAATTGTAATTGAAGGAACGTTAATTCCCAAAATTTCGGTGGTGTGTTCTTCAAGACCCAAACGGTCGTACATCTTTTCGTTGTCCCACGGTTCGATATTGATTATATAATCAATTTTTTCGGTAAGCTTTACAGCACCTGCACCGAAGATACGGCTTACGTTAATAATACCTATGCCGCGAAGCTCAATAAAATGGCGAATGTTGTTTGGCGAAGTACCAACAAGTGATTTGTTAGACACCTTGCGAATTTCAACCGCATCGTCTGCGATAAGGCGGTGGCCACGCTTAACAAGCTCTATTGCGGTTTCACTTTTACCCACGCCGCTTTCGCCTAAAATTAAAATACCTTCACCGTAAACCTCTACAAGAACGCCGTGGCGGGTAATTCTGGGGGCAAGACTTAGGTTTAAAAAGGCTATAAGCGCCGCCATAAATTCCGAAGTGCTGTCGGCCGTTCTTAGTAGCGGAACGCCGTATTTTTCGGCCGCTTCGGCAAAGCCTTCAAGCTCTAAGCTACGGGAAATGATTACTGCGGCAGGTTTTTTTGCAAAAAAGTCGTCCTTAAGCTCGTTATACTTTTCGGTTTCGAATGTTTTAAGAAAACTTTCTTCCGCCTTGCCGACAATTTGAATTCTGGTATTATCGAAATATTTATAGTAGCCGCCAAACTGCAAGCCCGGACGGTTAACGTCGTTATTTGTTATTAAAATTTCTTCGGCATTTCCGGGCATATAAAGAGTTTCAAGCGAAAACTCCTTAACAATTCGGGAAAGTTCAACAGAAAACTGAGTCGTCAATATAAACCCACCTTTACTATATTTTACTATATTATATAATATAACCGTGAATTTTTAAAGGTTTTTTTATTTTTTCTTGATTAAAATCATACTTAAAGATATAATGTAAAATGTAACTTTATGTTTAAAGGATGTAATACACTATGAAACTTGGTATGGTTGGACTTCCGAACGTTGGAAAGTCGACGTTGTTTAACGCAATTACAAATGCAGGGGCGCAGTCGGCGAACTACCCCTTCTGCACTATTGAGCCGAACGTGGGTATGGTAAGCGTGCCCGACGAAAGACTTGAAAAATTAGCCGAAATTTATAACCCCGATAAATTTACACCTGCCGTAATTGAATTTGTTGATATTGCAGGTCTTGTTAAGGGCGCATCAAAAGGCGAAGGTCTTGGCAACAAGTTCCTTTCCAACATTCGTGAAGTAGACGCCATTGTTCACGTTGTACGCTGTTTTGAAAGCGACGACATTATTCACGTTGAAGGCTCGGTTGACCCTGCACGTGATATTGAAACCATAAACTTAGAGCTTATTTTTTCAGATATTGAAATTGCCACACGCCGCCTTGATAAAGCCACAAAGGCGCTTAAGGGCGACAAGTCCTTCCAGGTGGAAGTAGATTTTCTTAAAAGGCTTATTGCCCATTTGGAAGAAGGCCTTCCTGCACGCAGTGTAGAAATATTGGACGACGCCGAAACCGAAATTTTAAACACCACCTCGCTTTTATCGGCAAAGCCTGTAATTTACGCCTGCAATATGAGCGAAGACGATTTTGCCGACATTGAAAACAATGCTCACTACGGCACCGTTAAGGCTTTGGCCGAAAAAGAAAAGGCAGAAATTCTGCCCATTTGTGCGGCGCTTGAAGCCGAAATTTCGGGTCTTGACGACGAAGAGAAGGTGCTTTTCCTTGAAGAGCTTGGCCTTGAGCGTTCGGGTCTTGACCGTATGATACAAAAGTGTTATTCCCTTTTAGGTCTTATTTCCTACCTTACCGCAGGCAAGCCCGAAGTACGTGCCTGGACCATTACAAAGGGCACAAAGGCGCCCGGTGCGGCAGGTAAAATTCACACCGATTTTGAACGAGGCTTTATCAGAGCCGAGGTTATTGCATTCGACGACTTTATGGCCTGCGGCGGCTCAATGGTTACCGCAAAAGAAAAAGGCCTTGTAAGAAGCGAAGGTAAGGAATACGTTATGAACGACGGAGATATTGTTCTTTTCCGCTTTAACGTATAAGAACAGTGTATTTTAAGAATAATAGTAAAAACGTTTTAGGGTGATTAATATGCCACACTATTATTACTACGGCTTTGATATTTACTATTTAATTTTAATTCTGCCGGCCTTTATACTGTCGCTTGGCGCACAGATTATGGTTAGCTCCACATTTTCTAAATACTCAAAAAGTATTAATATGTCGGGGCTTACGGGTGCTGCCGCCGCCCAGCGTGTGCTTTATTCGCACGGTGTTACAAACGTTAGAATTGAGCGTGTTGGTGGCAATTTAACCGACCATTTTGACCCACGGACAAACGTTATACGACTTTCCGATTCGGTTTACGCTTCAACAAGTGTTGCGGCGATTGGCGTTGCGGCACATGAAGCCGGCCATGCCGTGCAATACGCACAAAGCTATGCTCCAATAAAAATAAGAAACTTTATTTTGCCGGTTGTTAATTTCGGCTCACGCTTTTCTTTTATTGCCATACTGTTGGGTATTGCATTTGCATACGATTTGCTTATAACCATAGGTATTATTCTTTTTTCCTTTGCAACCCTTTTCCAGATTTTGACACTACCCGTTGAGCTTAATGCATCAAAACGTGCAATGGAAACAATACGTGGGCAGGCTCTGCTTTCGGACACCGAAGCAAGGGGCGCTAAAAAGGTGCTTACCGCTGCCGCTATGACCTATGTTGCGGCGGTTGTTATGTCAATTGCGCAGCTACTGAGACTTTTACTGCTAAACCGCAGAAGAAGGTAATAATTTTACGGTTTTATCACACAATATTGTGGGGTGAACTGTTTTGAAAAATTATTTAATTTTATTTGGGCTTGGCGCTTTTTCCTACGGACTTTT
Source organism: Clostridia bacterium (assembly GCA_017381035.1). GTDB lineage: Bacteria > Bacillota > Clostridia > Oscillospirales > Acutalibacteraceae > SFWF01. The sequence goes on from JAFOCW010000047.1 coordinate 48,541, forward strand.
AGAGGTTGTTTGGCGTGGATACTCGCACTGGAGTATGATGATTGCCGGCGGACTTAGCTTTACTGTTTTTTCACTGATTTCCGAAAAGCTTAAAGGTATTCCCTTCCTTTACAAGTGCATTTTAGGAAGTCTTACGGTAACGGCTATTGAGCTTGTTTTTGGCTCTGTTTTTAATCTGGCTTTAGGACTTGACGTTTGGGACTACAGCAACATTCCACTTAACCTTTTCGGACAGATATGCCTGTTGTTTTCGGTGCTTTGGGGGTTTCTTTGCATACTTGCCATACCGTTTTCGGGCTTTGTTATAAGAATTTTAAAGAAAAGTGAGGCAGTATATGAAATATCTGCACAGAACTTGGGCGGAAATAAATCTTGACGCCCTTGTACATAATTTCAAACTTATAAGGTCGAAGACCGACGCTAAAATATTCAGCGTTGTAAAGGCTAACGCCTACGGTCATTCGGTTGATATTGTTGCGCCTGCTCTTGACGAAGCAGGCACCGATTATTTTGCCGTTTCAAACCTTGACGAAGCAAAAGAACTTCGTGCTTTGGGAATTAAAAAGCCCATACTAATACTCGGCTACACACCTCCGACTTGTGCTAAAGAGCTAAGTGATTTTGACCTTATTCAGACTGTGTTTTCTTACGAATTTGCAGAAAAGCTGAATGAAAACGCTACCGCTTCGGGTGTTACGGTTAACACCCATATCAAACTTGATACCGGCATGGGCCGAATTGGTTTCGACTTCAGAAGCGAAGGCTTTAACGAGCTTGTTGACGTAAGAAGGCTTCTTAGATTCAAAAGCTTGAACTTCGAAGGGGTTTTCACCCACTTCCCCACCTCAGACAGCGACGAGATTTATACAAAAAAGCAGTACGAACGTTTTATTTCGGCTATAGAATACCTTGAAAATGAAGGCTTTAATTTCAAAATTAAGCATTGTTGTAATTCGGCCGCTTTTTTGAACTTTAAGGCAATGCACATGGATGCAGTACGTCCCGGTATAATTCTTTACGGGCTTACACCGAGCGAAGATATGAATATTGACAAGGACTTTTTGCCCGTAATGTCCTTTAAATCGGTTGTGTCTATGGTAAAGCGAGTGTCGGCAGGCGAAACCGTAAGCTACGGCAGGTCCCACACCTTCCAAAACAACGCCAAGGTTGCAACCGTTACCGCAGGCTATGCCGACGGTGTTTTAAGGCTTTTATCGAACAAGGGCAGGGTGCTTATAAACGGAAAATCCGCCCCCATTGTAGGCAGAATTTGTATGGACCAATTCTGTGTGGACGTTACCGATATTGACGACGTTAAGGAAGGCGATACCGTAACCCTTTTCGGCGAAGGCCTTCCCGTAGAAGAATTTGCCAAAAACGCCGACACCATAAATTACGAAATTGTTTGTGGACTTTCAAAACGAGTTCCCAGAATATATATTAAAAACGGTATGGAGTACCGTTTCTAAGACGGAGTAAAGCAATGATTTTATACCTTAAAAACAGTGGCGCCTTAGGCCCCGACTGCAGCGATTACGAAAAAATTCATTTCGCTGAAAAATATGCCGTAAACGGCGACGTGGTAAAGGCAATTATTGCCTATTTAATAATGAATGACGAAAACCCCTTTTCGCTTTCACTCGAACGTAGCGAGGGCCGCGGCACCGCAGAAGAATTTGCAAAAAAAGATATTGAAGAACTGCGCCTTAAGTTTTTTGCCGACCACAAAACCTTTTCTTCCTACGTGCCTATAAGAAGCAATCTTTCCAGCGAAGAAAAAAGGATTGGCAAATTGATTGAAAGGTTTGCGCTTGAGCTTGATAAATGCAAGGACAGTAACTCTTTTTTTCTAAAGGTAAAAAGCTTTTACAAAAACTACGGAGTTGGCGCATTTGGCATAAACAAGGCCTTTTATATGACGGACGGCGGCGAGCTTGTTCCCGTTTCGCATTTAAGGGAAGCCAACTTTGACGATATTTACGGCTACGAAAACCAAAAGCAACAGTTAATTTCCAACACGGCGGCATTTGCCAAGGGTAACACGGCCAACAACGTGCTTCTTTACGGCGATAGCGGTACCGGAAAATCAACTTCGGTTAAGGCGGCGCTTAACACCTTTTTTGCCGACGGGGTAAGAATGATACAAATTCAAAAACACCAGTTTGTACACCTTTCCACCCTTACCGAACAGCTTAAAAAGAGAAATTACCGTTTTATTTTATATATGGACGACCTTTCCTTTGAAGATTTTGAAGTTGAATACAAATACTTAAAGGCGGCCATTGAAGGCGGACTTGAAGAAAAACCCGAAAACGTACTTATATACGCAACCTCTAACCGCAGACATCTTATTAAAGAAACCTTCAGCGAGAGAGACGGAGCCGACGATATTCACAGAAACGAATCTATTCAGGAAAAAATTTCGCTTTCCGACCGTTTTGGGCTTTCAATTTTTTACCCGAAGCCAATGCAGGCAGAATACTTCGACATAGTTTTACACCTTGCCGAAAGAACGGGCCTTGTTTATGATAAGGACACACTTATTGCAGAAGCAAGAAAGTGGGCGGTTAAAAACGGCGGATTTTCGGGCCGAATTGCCACACAGTTTATTGCACAGTTTAAAATAAATAATTTATAAAAACAAAAATCTCATACATCGTTCGATGTATGAGATTTTATTTTTATTCGGTTTCAGGTGGGGTTTCGGGGGGTGTTTCGGGGGGCGTTTCGGGGTCGTCTGTTCCCTGCTCTTCGCTCGAGGACGAAGGAGTCGACGAACTTGTGTCGTCGGGTTCAGAGGAGCCTTGTTCTTCACTGCTTGGAGTTTCTACAGAAGAAACATCGCCTGATGACGTGGTAGTAGAGCTTGTTTGGCTGCTGCCTTGGTCGGTACTGCCGGTTACGGTAGAGCTGACGTCATTCGACGTAGCGGGCTTAGAGCTTGAAGTGCTACCGCCTCCCCCTGAAACGAGGTTGCGGTACCATCTGTTTTGCTCTATTCCGTTTTGAGCAATATAGTCTTCCTGAGTTATGCCGTCATAAATTATTGCGTGAATAATTTTTGACGCATAATTTACGTCGTAATAAAGTGCTGCGCCTGCATAGTAGTTGCAGTAATTATCGGAAATAACGTAATCGGTCTGGGGAACACGGGTTTGCTGGAAGTTAACCTTTTTACCTAAAACTTCGGTTGCAAGCTTTAAGACCTGACCGAAATCGAGCGAGGTTTGCATGTGAGGAAGCATTGCTTTTATAAGGGTTGGGTATTTGCTTATGTCCATATCGAGAGCTTTATTTAGAAGCTTTTCCATAACAACCCTTTGGCGGTCGGTTCTGCCGTAGTCGTTGGCTGTGCCTTCGGCGTTGGAAACGGCACGAATTCTTGCCCAGGCTACCGCCTGCATACCGTTAAGAAGCTGTGTACCTGCCTTGGTTACGTAGGGGGGATTTTTAATGCCGAGCCCTTGCGCCTGTTCGCCGATACAGAAGTTAATACCGCTTGAAGAATTGATTTCACGCTGTAAAACTTCAATTTCAAGACCGCCGACAGCATCTATAATTTCGGCCATACCGTAAAAGTTTACGGTTGCATATTCCTTAATATCAAGACCGAAGTTCTGGTTTAAAACCTTAATTGCGTATGCGGCGCCACCCCTTGCGTATGCAGAGTTAAGCTTATTTGGCTTGTAGGTTTTACCCTTATATTCGGGCATTGCCACAAGGCTATCGCGCATTACAGAAATAAGCTTAATGTCGCCGGTATCTTTATTGACCGATAAAATCATTATAGAATCGGACAGTCCGCTGAAGCCCTGCTGACGTGAGTCAATTCCGAAAAGGGCTATGTTCATAATGCTGTCGTTAATAGGTTCTATTTCATCTATATCGGGGTCTTCAATCTTGTTATAGTTGTAGTCTTTGGTAAGGTCGGCTATTATGCCAAGGGCAACACCAAACACAATGGCTGCCACAAGAATTATGCTTGTAAGCGAAATTACAATTGCCTTTTTACCTTTAGACAAGGACTTGAAGCCGTTTACTATTTTAGAGAAAAAGTCCGATTTTATTCTTTTCTTTCTGGGGGCCGAATGCTTAGAAGTTTTCTTAGCCATTTTTATTCCCTTCTTTTATCTTCATTTTAGCGTCTACTTAGTATATCATAAACTTATGGAAAAAGAAAGTATTATTTTATAAATTTATTTTATTATATAATACTTTTATAAATGTCGCCTTTTTTAAAGCCGGTGTCGGCCGCCGCTTGTTTTGCGGCCGAAGAGGCCGAAGCGCCGTCTTTCAGGTAGTTCTTTGCAAGCTCTACCGCTTCTTCAAAGGTATAGGCGGTGTCTTTTGTATCGTCGTAGCCTTCAATAATAAGCACAAACTCGCCTCTTGGCTTGTTTTCTTCCGAGTACATTTCGGCGGCTTCTTTAAGGGTTGTGTGAATAACCTCTTCGTGAAGCTTTGTAAGCTCCCTAACCAGTGCAATTTTACGGTCGCCAAAACATTCAAGCATATCTTTAAGGGTGGCCGGCAGTTTATGGGGCGCTTCGTAAAAAATTAGGGTACGCTTTTCTTTTTTAACTTCGTTTAAATGAATTCGGCGGCTTTGCTTGTTTACGCTTAAAAAGCCTTCAAAACAAAATCTGCCGCTTTTCATTCCCGAAATGGCAAGCGCCGTTATAAGTGCACTGGGGCCGGGCACAGATTCAACCTCAATGCCGTGCTCGTAGGCAAGGCGCACAAGGTCTTCGCCCGGGTCGGATATGGCAGGCATACCTGCATCGGACACAAGGGCGCAGTTTTCGCCCGCAAGGAGCCTTGCAATAATATCGCCGCCGCGCTCTTTTTTATTGTGCTCGTAATAGGCGAGCATAGGCTTGTTTATGTCGAAGTGGTTAAGCAGTTTAACCGTAACACGTGTATCTTCTGCGGCAATAAAATCTACCGCACTTAAGGTATCTATAGCACGTGGAGAAAAGTCAGACAGGTTGCCAATTGGCGTGCCTACAACGTAAAGTTTTCCAGCCATTATAAATGCCCCTCCTTATAATCTCCGTAAATTTGTATCATTTCCTGGCTTAATTGTCCGTTATTATCGTAAACAAAAAGGGGCGGTAAAATTCTGGTTCCGCTTTTTGCATCTCGGCGGCCTTCAACCAGCACGAGCCACGGTTCTTCGCCAACCTTTTTACTTACTGTTCTTACCCTTTTTACTTCCAACTTATACTGACGCATAAGACAGATTATATCGGAAAGCCTTTCGGGGCGCTGACAAATGCAAAAACTACCCGAAGATTTAACCAGATGGCTTGCCGCCGATATAACGTCTTCAAGGGTACACATAGTTTCGTGCCTTGCTACAATGTCTTTATCGCCGCTGCTTAAAATTCCTGCGCCTTCTGCCTTATAGGGTGGGTTGCAGGTTACAAGGTCGAAAACGCCGAAGGGCAAAACGCCTTTAAGATTTTTTAAGTCGGCATTTATGGGGGTAAAGGTATTTTTTGCAAACTCACGGGCGGTTATTTTAGCAAGTTCTACCGCTTCTTCGCTTATTTCAACACCAACGGAATTTTGCGCTATACCGTCTTTTAAAAGGAGCATTGACACAATTCCGCAGCCCGAGCCTAAGTCGCAGTGGTTTTTAACCTTTTTTGCCGCGGCGAAGTTTGCCAAAAGCACTGCATCGGTACCAAAAGTATGATTTTTTGAAACGTTTATAAATATACCCTTGCCGAGCGGTTGACGCTGCATATTCGTTGCTCCTTTCCAACTTAGTTTACAACTACATATTATATCACTTATATATAATACTGTCAATTTATGAAAAAAAACAGAGCAACTTGAAAGTTGCTCTGTTAGCATTAATTTTCTTTTTGTTCGTTATTTAAAACCTTTATTCCGTTGCCTGCAATAAGCTGGGTTGTGCCTGCATTTATGGCCATAAAAAGAGATAACTTTGAAATGGCATCTTCAAGGCTTTCGTTATTTTCTTGAATAATTGCCCTGGAAGTTACCACGGCTTCTTTAAGCATATTTTCGTAGGCTTCGCAGAAAATATCGTAAAGTTCAAAAACCGAACGGTTTTCGGTTTGGGTTTTTATTATTTGACTTATGGCAGGAATTGGCATAACCGTTTTAAGTGTGGTTATAATAAAAAGATAGCAGATATGCTCTTTAGAATAGCGCTTCTTTTTTGGTGGGGGTATTATGCCAAGCTTAACGTAATTGTTTATCATGGCAGGGGTTATGAATTTAGATTCCTGGTCGACCGATAAAAGATAGAGATACTTTTCCATTATGGAAACTACCTGGTCCATATAAAAGTCGAGCTCGGGTAATTCGGACGTTCGTGGAAGATGAAAACCTTTGACGCTTTGTTCGAACTCTAAAATTACTTCTTTTTTTTCCATAAGCATCCCCTTTCCAAACATTTTTTGTATTATAACACAGAAAAATTATTATTTCAAGCATAAATCAAGCAAAAAACCCCTTGACTTTATAAGTCAAACGAAATATAATAGTTTTGAAAACGAGATAAAGGAGTTCGTAAAATGTCTTTTTCGATAATTACTGATTCTTGTGCTAACCTGACGGGCGCACAAATTCGTGAATATGATATTAAAGTTGTTTCCCTTACCTACACCATAAACGGCACCGAATACTTAGGTTACATTGAAGGCGAAGAGTTCGATTATAAAGAATACTATGCGCTTTTAAGGTCAAAAGAACCCATTAAGACTTCCCTTGTAAGCTACGAGCGTGTTGAAACTGCGCTTAAGGCCGAGCTCGATAAGGGCAACGACGTACTTTACCTTTCTTTTTCTTCGGCGCTTTCGGGCTCCTGCCAGGTTGCAAGAAACTGCATTGAAGATATTAAAGAAAACTACAAAGACCGTGAAATTATACTTATTGATACCCTTCAGGCAAGTATGGGTCAGGGACTTATGGTTAAATATGCGGTAGATAAACGAAACGAAGGCTTAAGCCTTAAGGAAACTGCCGCATGGCTTGAAGAAAACAAACAGAACTTCGTTGCTCTGTTCACGGTTGACGACCTTTTCTTCCTTAAAAGAGGGGGTCGACTTTCGGGTGCGGTTGCAGTTGTTGGTACAATTCTTAATATTAAGCCGCTTCTGCACGTAGATAACGAAGGCCGACTTACAAGCACCGGCACAATAAGGGGTCGTCAAAAATCAATTGATGCTCTTATTGAAAAAATGGGTCAGACCGGTATTGACCTTAAAAACCAAGATATCTTTATGGTGCACGGCGACTGTATTGAAGAAGCCGAAGCCGCCGCACAAAAAATTAAAGACCTATACGGTGTTAAGAGCGTTACAATAAACTACGTTGACCAGGTAATATCTTCACACTCGGGCCCCGGCACACTTGCTATTTTCTTTATGGGAACCGAAAGATAAAATTAAAACCGTCTGCTTATGCAGACGGTTTTATTTATTCTTGTTCTTTTGGTTTGTCGCCGAATTTGTCTTTTAAAACCCGGTAAATTATTGCGGCCACAGGAACCGATAAAAGCATACCTAAAATGCCCATAAGTCCGCCGCCGACGGTAATTGCAACCAGTACCCAAATGGCAGGAAGGCCTACCGAAGTACCGACAACCTTGGGGTAAATGAGATTACCTTCGATTTGCTGAAGCACTATAATAAACACGATGAATATGAGCGCCTGAAGGGGCGAAACTGTGAATATCATAAATGCGGCTATGGTTCCGCCGATATAAGGTCCTGCGATAGGAACGAGCGAAGTAAAGGCAATAAGTGCGCTTATCATTGCGGCATAGGGCATTCCGAGCGCCCACATACCAAGACCGCAAAGCACGCCTAAAATTGCCGCTTCGGTGCACTGACCTATAATATAACCGCGGAAGGTTTTATTGGCAAGGGGTATTAAATATCTGAGCTTATTATAAACCGATGGCTTTAAAACCTTTTTAGCGGCACATTTTGCCTGCGAGCCAAGCTTTTCTTTGGAATAAAGCAGATAGAAAGAGAACATTATGCTTAAGAATGCAGTAAGGAAGCCGCCCACTACCGAAGAAACCACGTTAACAACGGTGCCAACTATGCTGCTTATGCCGTTTGTAATTTTGCCAAGGAAGTCGTTAACAATAGAGTTCCAGTCGATTTTAAGAAGGGAATCTGTAACGTTTTCGGGCAGAATTGCAAGCGCTTCAATTTCGGTAACAATATCTTTAAAGGCTTCGGGAATTTTTGTGAACAGCAGGCTTATACAAGAAGAAAGCTGCGGAAGCACAATTATTATAATAAGGGCAATTAAAGCAACAAGGCTTATCATTGCGGCCAAAAGACAAACAAGCCTTCTGGTTTTAAGTACAATTTTCTTTTGACTTTTGGGGAAATAAATGCGTTCATAAAGGCTCATTACCAGGTTTACAATATAGGCAATGGAGCAACCGATTATAAGGGGAACCAGTGCGGTAAGCACCGCAGAAAGCATTCCCGAAATTGCCGGCCAATAGTATATGCAAAGATAGGTTAAGAAAACACCAAGCCCTATTTTTGCAATGGTTTTAGCATCAATTTTCATTTTATTCGTCCTTTCCCAGCAAATATCCGTAATAATCTTTTTCAAGAATTTTTGTTGACATCTTAAATTTGTTATTTACCGCCGCAGACATGCTTTTAACGTATTCACGCTGTTCTTCTTGCGACCCAAACGATACGTCGCTGTGGGGTGTAAACACACCCGTTACGGCATTGTATTTTCCTTTATTTGTTATAAAGGAGCGGTTGTTGAAAACAACAAGGTCTTCGGCGGTTGACATAATATCGTTACCCATTAAAAGCCTTGAATCGTACTCGAAGCCAAAAAGGTTTAAAAGGGTTGGCAGTATATCAACCGAATAGCAGTATTTATTAACCGTTGGCGCATCTTTGGTAGACGGGCAATAAAGTAAGAAGCAACTTTCATAAAGTTCGAACTGGGTTTCTACCCCGTGGCCAAGCAGTTCTTCCCATATTGCGTATTTATTACCTTCGTCCCTTTCAAGCCCGTAAGGGTAGTGGTCGGGAGTAATGGCAATTACGGTTTTATCGGAGGCGCCTGCGGCTTCAAGCTTACTAAGCAGCTCTTGCACGGCAAGCTCGAGCTCTATGTTGCAGGCATAATATGCCTTTAAGGTATCGGAACAGGGCAGGTCTTTAACTTTGTCCCAGTGCTTGCTTGCCTGGAAGTTGCCCATTTTTGTATAGTGAAGGTGTCCGCTTACCGTCATATAGTAGGCGTGGAAGGGTTCGCCCGTGCTTAAATATTCATGCGCAGAGCCCGAAACCATTTGAAAGTCTGACTGGGGCCACACCTTATCTACATACTGTTCTACACCGGTGCCCATACCCTTATAATTATACCCCATATTAGGATGCGAAAGGTCCCTATGGTAGTAGCTTGCGGTATTGTTGTGGTATGCAAAGGTATTGTTTACACCAATGCTTTTAAACATATTGCCAAGGCAAAAAGGCATATAGTTTTTGTGGGAACGGTAGAAGCTCCACACCCCCGATTTTGGTATAAGACCTGTGCAGGCGGTATATTCGCCGTCGGACGTGGATACGCCCCAAACGGGTGTATAAAAGTTATTGAACTTAAAGCCTTCCTGCTGCATTTTATAAAGGGTTGGGGTAAGCACCGGGTCTATGGCGTAGGGCGAAAAACCTTCGGCCACAAACATTACAAGATTATACCCCTTATACATACCGGTATATTCGTTTGTATATGTAGGCTCTTTTTCCGAAAAATATTCATTCATAAGCTTTAAATCTTTATCGGTTTCGGTTGCCTTTAAAGTTTCAAAGTCTATGTTAATAATTTGCGGAGTGTATACTACGGGTGTTTCTTCGGGGACAGGCTCGGGCTCGGGTTCGGGCGTTTCTTCTTCAAGCTCTAACTCCTGCTCTATTCCGAAGATGTTATAAGATATATCGAGCGCTTCGGTATGTATAAGGCCAAAGCGATTCATTGAAATATTGGTATCGAAAAGGCCCGACTGGGTAACCGACAAGGTTGGAAGCAGTGAAATTACGGCAACCGACAGTGCATAAATTGCTACCGAAAAGACGAAAGACAGGGCGGTTTTAAGCTTCCCTGTTTTTTTATGGCTTAAAAAGCGGTTTAAGGGTGTAAAAACCACAACCGCAGGAAGCGACAACAAAAGTATTGCAGGTATGCCGCTTGTTATGGCTTTAATGGTGTTATCGAGCATACCGTCCATCATAATTTGGTCGGCGCCGCCGGCCTTTAGCGAATAAACAATAAGGAAATTGTTGAAGACGCTGTAATATATAATTTGTGTGGCGTAAAGCACGCCTAAAACTATTAAAACAATTCCCGAAGTGATTTTTGCGGCTTTTTTTGAAAGCAGTGTGCAAATGCCGTAAAGAAGCAGACCTGCCGAAACCGAAAAAAGAGTTATAAAGACAAGTCCAATATTAAAAAATTCGCCGCCTGTGAGCAACCTTAACACAAGTTCCATATATAAAACGGCAAACGGGTAAAACAGAGCAGTATTTATTTTTAGGTTTGCGGGCTGCAAAATTATCACTCTCCGAAAAAAGTATACCACTTTAGTCGATTATTGTCAATTAAACAGCCTAAAAGTAAAATTCCATATCAAAAAATTTTATATAATTCTCGCCTATCTGCACAGCGCTTCTTGTGTCTTCAAAAAGGGTGCTTTGCATGGCTTCATAAGTTTTGCAAAAGCCTAAATACATAGCCGTAAAGTAAAGAAGACACAAAAAGGTTATGCCTGCGCTTTTAAAAAATATTTTTACGTTTCTCATTTTAAGGTATTCAGAACGCCAAGCAGAGCGTTTCCTGCAAGCTCGGCGGAATACACGGCCTCCTCTAAGGTATTTGAATCGGTGCCTATTTCAAGTAGTAACGACCCGTTTGTTAAATTTGTATTATATTTTCGTGAGCAAAGCAGCATTGCCCTTGCAAGACCGGGGTACATGGCTTCCATTGTTTGCTGAAAGCGAAGGGCCAAACGGAAATTTTGCTTCCAGTTCGGGAAGTCGGTAACGCTACCCGACTGACTGCCCACAACAAGCATTACCTGCGCCGCCTTTTTGCCGTTTATTTCCCGCGTGGGTTTGCATTTGGCGCTTCCGTCCATTGCAATAGAATCACGGTGAATATCTACCACTACCTTTATTGACGGATATTTCTTTAAATATTCAGTTATTGTTGTTTTTGCTCGTGAATAGCTTTGGTTATACGACGGCGAATCGTGGTGGGTTTTGTCGTGCAGTACCGTAATTCCGCCTTCGCTCAGCACCGACGCCAATTTTTCGCCCACAAGCACAACGTTTTTATTGTCATCGTCGTTTCGGGGGGTATCGGCGGCGGTATAAAAATCACGGTCTTCGCTCATATAGCTTTCGGTAGAATGGGTATGAACTATAAGCACTTCGGGCTCGGACGTTTTGTTCATTTTAAAGGAAAGTGCCGTTTCAAGCTCGGCTTTTATGTCTACGCTAAGGCCCGAAGAATTTTTAATATATACTCCACCATAGTTTAGTTTTTGACCGTAGGGCGATAAAAATTGCTCGTATATTTTGCCAATTGCATCTGACGGGTCGGCTAAAACGGGCACGGTGGCTTCGGTTTGGGTTTGAGTTTCAGTCTTAGGCGGCTCTACTGTAGGCGCAAAGGGTTTTACGGCTGTGCTGTTTTTAAGCGGAAAGGCGCCTGCCGAAAAATCTGAGCCATCAAAATTTGCAGTTATTTGAGCCGCACCCGAAAACAGAGTGCCTATTATAGTTATTAAACAAAGCGACAAAGAAAATGCAAGGGGTAAAACACTTGTTATTTTTTTCATAAATTGCACTCCTTTCACTCTTTTATATATATGAAAGAGGCACTCAAATTATTTATACAAAAAAAACTTGCATTTTCGGATTGTTTGTGGTAATATACTAAGTGCTCTAACTATAGGCGCTATTTTGGTGCGCCAATTTAAAGGGAGGTGTAACGATGCCCAACATTAAATCTGCAAAAAAACGTGTATTAGTAAGTGCCGCTAACTACGAGCGCAACAAGGCTTACCGTTCAGGTTTACGTACCGCTATCAAAAAGGCTAATGCCGCTATCGATTCCGGTGCAGCTGATATGGACGCCGCTGTTAAGGTTGCTGTTAAGAAGATTGACCAGGCTACCGCTAAGGGAATTCTTCACAAGAACACTGCCGGCAGAAAGAAGTCTGCTCTTGTAAATAGCCTTAATAAAGCAAAGGCTTAATTGTCGAATGCTCAGGTGGTAGTAGTTTCACTACCACCTGTATAGACAATTTACTAATCAGCTACACCGTATTTTTACGGTGTATTTTTTTATATAAAAATTTAAAGCCACGGAAACTTCCGTGGCTTTATTTATATGAAATACTGAACTATACCAACTATAAGACCAAGCGCAAGGCCTGCGACAACGTCCTTTATAAAATGCACCCCGAAGGCCACCCTTAGCACAGCAATAAGCAGCGCTAAAACAAAAAGCACTATGCCAAGCGGTAAATTTATTACCGAAATGCTTACCGCTATAACCGCCGCCGAAAAACAGTGGCGGCTTGGCATTGATTTGCCCGGGCTGTTTTTATTAATCAGCGGTGTAATACTATAAACCTGGTAGGGACGTGGCGCATTGTAAAGGTGTCTGAAAATACTTACGGCCAAAAAGCCTGCGCCGCAGACCAACATGCTTTTAAGCCAGAAGCCGTGTTTCAGCATAAACAAGGCACCTAAAAATATGGGGTAGGTAAAATATATTAAAATTTCTGCGCCCTTTTGCGCAAATATTGCGGCAACTTTTAATTTTGGGCGAGCGTCAAAAAAGTTTTTGGCGGCAATATAGCCTTCTTTTTTCATTTTAGTCCTCTTTTATAATTTCTGTGTTGTAAAAACGGACACTAAGCCGTTTTTCCTTTAGTTCAAGCATTTGGGGAATCCCCGTTGGCGAAAAGGTTAAGCTGTATTTAAGCCCTTCGACCTCGCCCGTAAGGGTGCCGTCTTTATCTGCGGCGGCTTCGGGCGTGTTAATTACGTTTAAAAGGGGTAAATAAAAGGCAAAAACCGTGCTTGAAAAGGGCAAGGTTGCTTCGTTGGCGGTATAGGTAAGCCCCAAATATTCGGCGGTAATGCCCTTGCTTGTTACCGTTAAGGTTAAGCCTTCAAGCGCTTCGGGTTCTTTCATTTCGGCAACCAGAGTAGCATCTTTTAGTATTTTTGCATCCATTACGTAAAGCTCGTTATAATATGAAAGCTCGGCCGTAAAAGAAAGCTCGGTAAGTTTTGGTGTGATTTGCCCACCCGAACAAGAGCAAAGGCAAAATATGGCAAGCAAGACCGAAATTATTTTTTTCAAGAAAACCGCCTCCTACTGTTTTAAGAGTATCAAGGCAGAGTCTGTTTACAGAAAGTAGTGAAGCGAACCGATAACGTCGCTTGGAAGCATTGCCCTTTCGCCCAAAAGTTCTTTGGCTTTGTCCCCTGCGGCTGCATGAAGCCATACTGCAGAGGTGGCGGCTTCATACGGCTTTAATCCCATAGCTAAAAGGGCGGTTAATATTCCGCTTAGCACGTCACCGCTTCCGGCCGAAGCCAGACCCGGATTTCCGTTTGTGCCGACCGTAAGCCTGCCCGAAGGCGAAGCAATAATTGTGTTTGCTCCCTTAAGTACCGTGTAAACTCCATACTCCCGTGAAAAATCACACGCTACCTTAAAACGATTTGCTTCCACCGTGGCGGTGTCGGTTTTAATAAGCCGTGCCATTTCGGCAGGGTGCGGAGTAATAATTACGGGCGCCTTGACATTCTTAAGTAATTGTATGTCGAGCGAGGCCGCATTTATGCCATCGGCATCTAAAACAACGGGAACATCTGATTTTTCCAGCAGTGTTGCAATTATTTTTTTGGTATCTTCATTTACCGAAAGACCGCAACCAATAAGCAGGGCCGATGCGCTTTTTAATGCATCGGTTAAACGGTCGATATCCCTGTACCTATAGGTTTTGCCGCCCGATTTTAAGGGAAGCAAAATAGCTTCGGGAACAGATACGGCAAGTGCCGTATAGTTTTCTTCTATGCAGGCGACCTTTAAAAGCCCTACACCCGTTCGAAGCGCCGCCTTTGCCGAAAGAATTGCCGCACCCGACATACCGTAGCTGCCCGTTACCGTAAGGGCGGTGCCAAAGGTATTTTTGTGGCAGGTTTTGGGGCGCTTTTCGAAAATGGGCCTTTCGTTCTCTTTAATTTTTGCGCCTGCAGAAACAAGCTGTTCTTCCGAAATACCAATATCAAGGCAGACAACATTACCGCAGACGTCGGCGCTTTTTGGCAGAACGTGGCAAAGTTTTTTTGCCGCAAAGGTAAGGGTGCAGTCGGTTTTAAGGGCGGAAGCGTAGCCTTTACCGTTATCGCACTCAAGTCCGCTTGGTATATCTACCGCATAGTTTGATTTTTTTGCCGCAGTGAAAATGTCTTGCACCTTTCCCGACGGGGCTTCGCCGCCGAAACCGGTGCCAAAAACGGCGTCTATAATAACATCGAAACTGTTAATTTCGGCTACCGCTTCATCAGTAGCCAAAACGGCAACCTTTTTGTCCATTTGCGAAAAGGCTTTTTTAGAAATATCGGTTGCAGGGTCGCCAAGCGGTAGGGTTACAAAAACCTTTGCGCCTGCCGCTAAAATGTGGGACGCCATAACAAAACCGTCGCCGCCGTTGTTGCCCTTGCCGCAAATTATTAAAACCTTTTTGCCCGAAACGTTATTATCTTTAATTATATAGTCGGCCGCGGCCGCACCTGCATTTTGCATAAGGGCAAAAAACGAAGTGCCCGAACTGTTTGCCAGACCTTCAGCCAACTGCATTGTGGCTTTATCTACAACATACATACGGACACCTCCAGTGTTTGTTATTTATTCTATTTTGCAAGGCGGGGAATGGCTTTTTCAAGCTCGGTACGAATTCTGTCGTTCGGTGCTAAAACTATCATAACCATGCCCTGATTTCTGTCTTTGGCAATAAGGTAAACCTGACCTTCACTATCGGGGTTGCAGAAAATGTATGTTGCCTTTACCGAGCCGGGTGCAGGCTGACCTTGATATACGCCGTACTTTTCAACTTCGCTGCACTTTATGGAAACAATGCGCTTTCTGTTGCTTTTGGCAACGATTTTATCGACGTCGAGGTCGCCGTTGGTGTAAATATATTCGTATTCAATACTAAGAAGTGAAATAAGCTTATAGCCGCCGTAAATTGCAGCTGCAATAACTAAAAGCATAATTGTAGGAGCAAGATAAAGTGAAAGATAAAACAAAACGCAAACAAGCAATGCATCGACAGCAATTATTGCGGTTATAATGGCTTTTACCTTACCCGTTAATTTAATTTTTATAATCTGTTCAAAAAAAGTGTCCATTTTTAACTCCGTAATTTTTATTTTAAGTAATTATACCACAAAAAACCAAATCTCGCAACAAGGTTTAATAATTTAATATTGAAAAAGAATAAAAAGAGTTGTATTATTAGGTTGCAGAACAAATGCGAGGTTATGCTTATGGAAAAATCTCTTGAAATTATAATGGACATTGGCGAGCAAATGCTGCTTTCGGGCGCAGAAATAAGCCGTATTGAAGAATCGGTTTTGCGCCTTGGCGAAGCCCTTGGGGCAAAGCGCACCGACGCCTTTATTATTACTTCCAATATGGAAGTTTCACTTCACGATGAAAAGGGTGTAAACTACACCCAGACAAGACGTGTTTCAAACATTGGCACAGATATTGAAAAACTTCACCGTTTAAACGCGCTTATAAGAAAAATATGCTACGGCAACATAACCCACGAAGAAATTGAAGCCCAGCTTGAAAAAATCAAAACCAGCAAGGCCTACCCCTTCGGCGTTATTTTGCTTGCCTACGGTCTTATTTCGGGCGCCTTTACCCTTTTCTTTGGCGGCGGAATTGTTGAAGCCGTGTGCTCGGTTATTATTGGTTTTGTGCTCGCTTTTATTGTTAAGGGTACAGAGCTCGGGGCGCTTAACAAAATTTTTGCTAAGTTCTTTTGCTCCTTCGCTTCGGCTCTGCTGGCCTTCGTTTGCCTGAAATTCGGCATTGTTTCAACCGTTGACCACATTATTATAGGAAACATAATGCTTATTATTCCCGGTGTTGGCCTTACGGTTGCCATAAGGGACCTTTTTGTTGGCGACAACCTTTCGGGCGCACTTCGCAGTATTGAGGTTGTGCTTTTTGCCTTTGCAATTGCAGGCGGCTACTTCCTTGCGGCAGGAATTATGGGAGGTGGCGCTATATGACGGCATTAATTCAAATTATTACGGGTTGTCTTGGCTCGGCAGGCTTTGCACTGCTTTATAACATTCGTGGAAAAAGGTTTGTTTTTGCGGCCTTGGGCGGACTTTTGGCAATTCTTTTTTACATATTGTTCGGCCTTATTATAGAAAACGAAATTCTTAATTATTTCATTTGTGCCGCACTTGTTTCCCTTTATGCCGAAATTATGGCACGTGTGCTTAAAACCCCCACAACAACCTTTATTATTACAAGCCTTATTCCCTTAATACCCGGCGGCTCGCTTTACTATACAATGACGGGCGCTTTTTCGGGCAACCTTGAAAGCTTTATTGAATATGGTCTTTATACATTAGGGCTTGCAGGCGCACTTGCGGCAGGTATAATTGTGGTTGTAAGTACGGTTAAAATTATTTTAGGAAAACGGTGATACAGTGAATAATATAATATTAATCGGTATGCCGGGCAGCGGTAAATCTACCGTTGGGGTGCTGGCGGCTAAGATGCTTGGCTACGGCTTTATTGACAGCGATTTGCTTATTCAGGCGCAAGAAAACAAAAGGCTTTTTGAAATACTTAACGACAGCGGCAACGAATATTTTATAAAGCTTGAAGACAAGGTAAACGCCGGAATAAACTGCGAAAAAACGGTTATTGCCACGGGCGGCAGTGTGGTTTACTGCGAAAATGCAATGAAGCATTTAAAATCTATTGGTAAGGTTATTTACCTTAAGGTACCGCTTAGCGCAATAGAAAAGCGTGTAGATAATTTCAGTACCCGTGGAATTATGATGAAAAAGGGCGCAACACTTAAAGACATTTACGCCGAGCGTGCCCCCCTTTACGAAAAATATGCCGATATTACGGTAAAAGTGGGTTGCGGCTCGCTTACAAAATCGGCCGAAAAAATTATCAATGCAATAAAAAACACATAGTCGGAAGGCTATGTGTTTTTATTTGTTATAATTCTTACTATTACGATGGCGGTAAAAATACGTGTTTCATTTTATATTTGCCAGTTTATAGGGGTTTGGCCTGATGATAAAAGTATTTCGTTGCAACGTGAAAAGTGCTTGCAACCGAAAAAGCCGCCGTAGGCCGACAGTGGACTTGGGTGCACTGTTTCAAGCTTTTTGTGAATGGGGTTTGTTATAAGCTTTGCTTTATTTTTAGCATTTGCGCCCCACAGCAGAAATACTATTGGCGTTTGCTTTTTGTTAAGTTCAAGAATTACCCTATCGGTAAAGTTTTCCCAACCCTTGCCCTTGTGTGAGTTAGGGGTGGCTTCACGCACGGTAAGCACGGTGTTCAAAAGGAGTACGCCCTGGTTTGCCCAGGCGGTAAGCTCGCCGTGGCCTGTGTATTTAAAGCCGACGTCGCTTTGGAGTTCTTTAAACATATTTTTAAGGGATGGCGGCGGCTCGACCCCACGCTTTACCGAAAAGCACATTCCGTGGGCCTGCCCTGCCCCGTGGTAGGGGTCTTGCCCGATTATAACAACCTTAGTATCTTCAAAGGAAGATGCCTTAAGGGCATTAAAAATATCGTTCATATTGGGGTAAATTGTGCGTGAAGAATATTCGGCCTTTAAAAATGCACGAAGTTCTTTATAATAGGGCTTTTCGAATTCATCGGCCAAAATGCCGTCCCAATCGTTACCGAAATGTACCATAATTGCTCCTTTCTCTTAAGCCTTCCCCTTGAGGGGAAGGTGCCGAAGAATGAGGCGGATGAGGTGTTTCTACAAAACAACACTACGTATTGATATATGGAGATATTTTATTATATATATCTTCACATACGCCTCTAAAATTTTTATGAATATCTCTGTTTGAGTATCTTAAAACAGTTAAACCCAAGTTTTGAAGAAAAGCATCTCTTTCTTTATCTTTTTGCTCGCCTTCATCAAGATAATGCTGATAACCGTCAATTTCTATTACTGTTTTAGCCGCTGCGCAATAAAAATCAACAATATATTTTCCTATTACCTTTTGTCTGTTTATGGTTGTGGGCAAATCTTTTAAAAAATCATACCATAGACGCTTTTCTTCTTTGGTCATATTTTTTCTGAGATTTTGTGAAAAACGGGTTAGTTTCGAATTGTTTGTTTCGTTCATTTTCCACCTCATCCCCCGCTAATGCGGTCCCCCTTCCCCTCAAGGGGAAGGCTTTTTTCTAAAATTATTTCTGTTACAGCTTCACTAAACCCACTCTTTAGTGCGGTTTTAGCTGATGCAACATTTTCACTGTCGCAATGATATGTAACGAGCATTCCCTTGTTTGCATATAAATCTGATACCGCACTTAAAAGTTCTGATGCATAGCCCTTTTTTCTATGCTTTGGCTCGGTATGTATCCAACTTATTTCTGTTATATCTGCTTTATTAACCTCGCTTACGCTTGCAAAACAGTAAAGTTCTGAATCTATGAGTCCATAACACGATTCGTCAAACTCTATCGCCAAAGAATAATTGGTCCTTGTGATATCAGATATGCTGTTTTCTACAAGCAACTTATGTGTTTCGTCTAATTTTACAGCATTACCAAACTTATCATCCGCTTTATTTTTAAAAAATTGGCGTCTTTTTGATATTCTCCAGTTTCCCTGCACTGAAAGGTTTTCAAAAGATGTTATCGCAGTTATGACAGAACCGTCAAATGAAGAAATTGCTTTTTCTAAAAAAGTCTTGTCCGAAGAATATATGAACATATCGTTTATGCCAAACTGTTCGTTTATTCTGCGAAACCAAAAGTTTTTGTTGTCCTTAAAATTACAAAGAATTTGGGCAAGACCTTTATTATAAAAACAAGTCAAAAACTCACAAAAGATTTTCTTGTCGTTTATCATTATTCTTTCGATTTTATCTATCATTTTGTTTCCTCACATACTAAAAACTGTAGCATACAGTTATCATACCACAGTTTTTTAAATCATACAAGAAATACTCTTTATGCAAAGTAATAACTTCCATCACCCATATAACCCGTATAAATATCTTCATAATTTGCAAATTCTTGTGCATAAGTTAGAATCGCAAAAATAAGAAATAGTTTCTGCCCGGATGCTAACTCATATATTGCAACATTATTGCCATCTATATCAACCGTGTTTACCACAAACAGTCCGCTCTCATTTAGTTTTTCCTGCAAAGACACACTGTTTCCAATTTGACAACTACTGCAGATAGATGCAACCGTAAAGACCGTCTTTCTGCTTTTAATTATTTCCGACATACAGAGTCGAAAATCCTTGTCGCATAACAAATCTAACACACATACAGCATTCGTGTCGTTAAGCAGTTTATGCCAATGTGTATCAGGTTTTTTTAGAATTAGCCCTCCAATATTCTCACGATAATACATTATACCCTGCTTATGAAGAATAGCCGTTCTAACTCTTTTGTCTGTTTCAAGTCTTTTTTTGTATTGTTTTAAGGACTTTTCGAAATTCTCTTCTACGTCGGGACAATATAAAAATGATAACATTGCTTCTAAAAACGTATCGCAACACAGCCCATAAACATCATCAACATTGTCGATTAGCCGTGTCTTTGTTCTGCCAAACAATTCATCAATACCTATGTCAAAAACATCTGCGATGACCGGTAACAGCATTATATCAGGCATATTTGTATTGTTTTCCCATTTGGAAACCGATTGTGCCGACACTCCGATAGCTGATGCCAACGCTTCTTGTGTAAGACCTTTGTTTTTCCTTAGTATCGCAATATTCTCTCCTATTGTAGCCATAAAACATCCTCCTTCGCTTCTTAAGGTTTATAAGTATGATAACAGATTATATCATAACAATCTACATATCATTTGGATAAGTTGTAGCGCAAATGGATATGCTCCAAATAAAAACACAAGGGCAACGGGGGTACCGTTGCCCTTGTGTTTTATAGAATTTATGACAGAGTCATAAAAAAGGGGGGCTTAAGCGACTTCGTCGCAGTGATATTCGCCTGCGACGAGTGATATACGGCTTTCGCCGTGTGATGTTTGACCTTACGGTCAAGTGAAGTGTTTTTCCTACGGAAAACATTATTCGGCGCGTCGAGGACGCCGCGCCCTACTATTTAGTAATCAGTACGATGTATTCGATATGGGTATCTGTTTCGTTTTTTGTGGTTGTGGCTGTAATGCCACCACTTCGCATTGTATCTACCATTTTATTTAGGCTGTTTGCAAAAAGCCGAACATCGCCAATTGCGCATTTGCGAACAGGCTTTTTTTGTTCGCTTTTGGGGCTTAAAAGCTTGTCTATATATTCTTCGGTTTCGGGTACGGTTAACTGTTTGGCAATAATAATATCCAGCGTTTCTTTGCGCTTTTCTTCGGGTATGCGAAGCAGCGCTTTTGCGTGGCGTTCGGTTAGTCTTGCAGCAGTTATTCGTTCCCTTAAGACATTATCTAATTTTAAAAGCCTTAATTTACTTTCAATGGTTGACTGTGCTATTCCAATTTTTTCGGCTATTTCGGCACAGGATAGACCATATATCGTTATAAGCCTGTTTATACCTTCGGCTTCTTCGAAAACAGATAGGTCTTGCCTTAAAAGGTTTTCTATAATTGCAAAGCAATCGGCCGTTAAATCGTCTGCCTTTTTTACAACGCACGGCACCTTTTTAAGACCTGCCATTTTAGCGGCTTTAAGGCGTCTTTCGCCTGCAATTAAAAGATATTTTCCACCGTTTATTCTTACAATTAAAGGCTCTAGCACTCCGTTTTCTTTTATGCTTTCGCAAAGAAGGGATAGTTCGTAAGGGTCAAAGGTTTTTCTTGGCTGATTTTCGTTTGGAATTATATCGGCTACTTTTATATTTACTAGCTTGTCGCCCAGCAATGTATCACTTCCTTTTGCAAGTTAATGATAGCATTTAAACCAAAACATTGCTAGTTTTTTCGGTCGGGCAAATTCGACCAAATAAAAGAAAAACAACCACCTTTAAAGTGGTTGTTTTGCAATTTTAGCAGATACTCTTGGATATTTTGACGGAGTTTGCGAAATCTTTTTAGTTAAAATAAAGGTTCGCATCTCTTCGCCTGTTAGGGTTTCGGTTAAAATTTGGGGTTTTGCGCCACCAAGAAGCTTGCCTGCGCCAAGTGCTTCTTTAGCTTCTTCGCTAGCTGTTGGACCTTTCATTGCACAGAAGGTACCACCAACCTTGCAAAGTGGCAGACAGTATTCGTAAAGCAGGTTAAGCTTTGCCACTGCCCTTGCAGTTACAAGGTCGAAGCTTTCACGGAAGTTTTGTTTTTGACCTGCTTCTTCGGCACGAAGGTGTACCGTTTCAACACCCTGAAGTTCTAATTGGTTTGCAACTTCATTTAAAAAGACAAGGCGTTTGTTTAGTCCGTCTAAAAGTGTAAGCTTTATGTCGGGACGGAAAATTTTAAGTACCATTCCCGGAAAGCCTGCGCCTGTACCAACATCTATTACCTTGGCGTTTTCCTTTAAATCTACCTTTTCAAGAAGTAAGGCACAGTCTAAAAAGTGCTTAATTACAATACCTTCGGGGTCGGTTATGGCAGTAAGATTTATTTTTTCGTTCCATTCGGTAAGAAGGGTGGCATATTTATCGAGTTTTTCGAGTGTTTCGTTTGTATATGCTATTCCCTTTTTATCTAACACAGGAAGCATTAATTCAAGTGGATAGGTCAACTTTCTTTCTCCATTCTTCTTTTTTGCGCCCAAATGCTAAGCACCGAAATATCTGATGGGCTTACACCCGAAATTCTGGATGCTTGACCGATATTTTTAGGTTTAACACGGTTAAGCTTTTCGCGAGCTTCAAGGCGAAGACC
>JAFOCW010000048.1 GCA_017381035.1 Clostridia bacterium
ACAAGCGTACCGTAAAATGCACCTGAACCATAAGCGTTGGTAAAGTCGATATTTGTTGAATAGTTGTTTTTACTGCTTTGGTCTGTAGCCGAACTCCAGGATGCGTAAACAGAGCCTTTTGCATTGTAGCTGTTATTAATAACAACGTTTGTTTCCCAGTTGCCTGCAACAAGGCCTGTTTCGGTACCCGAAGCGATGGCAAGAGAGTATGAATTTAAAATGTTAACATTACTCTTGTAGTTGCCTGCACGGAAAGCACCTGCGGCATAGGCAGAAAGGTAAACGTTTTCGCCTGCATAGCACTGTGTAATGTTAACCGTTGCATATTCCGAATCTTCTATAAAATACTCGGGACCTGCAAAACCTACAAAAGCGCCTGCGCCGTTTGTACCGTTAACATAAGCATAGTCTACGCCAAGTTTAGAAATAGAAACGGTTGTACCGCCGTTTACTCTGGGAATAAGGCCTAAACCGTAGTAGCCGAAAACCTTATCGCCCGCAACGTTGGAATAAAGGCCGTATACGTTATAGCCGTCGCCGTCGAGAGTTCCTTGAAATGCAATGTTTTCAAGCCAAGTGTTAGGTGTATAACCGGAATCTGCAACACCGGTTTCAAAGTTGATTTTGGTAATGTCGTTAAGATAGATGTCTGCGGTAAGTTTATAATAGGCATCAGCTCCGCCGCCGCTTGAAATAGCAAATGCCAGTTCTGCGCCGTTAGAAATAAGGTAGGGTGCCGCCTTTGTTCCGCTTCCCTTTGGTGCGGTTTTGGTTTTGCCGTCCCACACGTCATATTCTGAAGGTTCAGTTTCTTCATCATTCTTTTGAGTAAACACCTTAAGGACGGGGAAAGTTTCGGTTTCAACAAAGGTAGCCTTAGAATTTAAGGCAGGCATTTTTTCTTGGTTTGTAAACACGTCTTGGCCCTGCATATATTCGGCCGTAATTATGCTTACGCCGTTTAAAACAGCGTTTTCTTTTGACGCATAGCTATTAGACACAACCATATAGTATTCGGAATCGGCAAAGCCTGCTATAGAGCCGTTTGCGTTATAGCAGTTGGAAACAATAACGCCGTCCTTGTTGTCCCAAGTAAGACCGAAAAGGCCCGAATAGAGCGTGCCGTTTTCCGTCGCTAAAGAATAACAGTTAGAAACCGTGGCGCCCACCGCACTTCTGGCATAGGCACGAAGAGATGCGGCGGAGGCTGCTTTAAGGAAAACCTTTTCCCCTGCAAAACAGTTGTCCATAGTAAGATAGGAGCCGCTTGGCGAAACGCCTACAAAAGCGCCTGCGCTTGTTTCAACGTTGAAATATGCATAGTCTACGGCAAGATTTTTAATGGTAGCTGTGCCGTTTTCGGCTATTATGGGTACAAGACCCACGCCACTTACGTAAGCATTATACGAAGAAGGATTCATTTCAAGGTAAAGTCCGTAAACGGTATGTCCGTTTCCGTCTATTGTTCCCTGGAAGGCCGAAGTTACGCTACTGCTGAAATACCAATTGTTTGGAATATAGCCGTTTAAGGCCTTGCCCGTTTCCCAATTGATGCTGTGTATATCGTTAAGATAGATGTCTTTTGTAAGTTTATAATGCTTATCGGCTCCGCCGCCGCTTGAAATAACGTAAGCCAGCTCTTCGGCCGAAGAAATAAGGTAAGGCTCGGCTTCGGTGCCGCTTCCTTTAGGTGCAGATGTAGAACCGCCCCAAACGTCGCCTTCTCCAAGTAAGTCTTTTTTAATAAAGTTTGTGATTGCGTTAGCGTAGGTGGTTTGAGCCGCAAGACCGGGATGACCTGTGCAACCCGAACCGTCGTAATCGAGTTTTAAGGAATAATAGCCTTCATCTGCGCCGCCCATTTCGTCTACAGCAGCGGTAATGATGTCGTTTGCGTCAGAAGTGAGCATACCGTAAAGCCATACGATTTTAGCGTCGGGGTTATTGGTGCGAAGCATTTCTAAGGTGCTCTTGAAGCCTTCCTTTAAATCATCTTCAGTTAAGGAATAGCCCCTGCTTTCGTCAGTATAAAGCCAAACGTCGTTGGTGCCAAGGCAGACAAGAATAACGTCTGCCCCGCGTGAGAAGGAGTATTTTGCAGAACTATCGGAATAATATCTGGTATAAGGGTAAACGTCCTGAATGGACGGAGCGCCCGAGCCCGAGCCTGACCAGCTTAGCCCAGGGGTTGCGCAGATTCCCGACTGTGCTATAACCGACCAATCGGCGCCGAGCGCTTTAGCGGTAAGATAGCCCCAACCTCTTGTAGCGTCCTGGTAAAGCGCATCTTCACCCGCGCCGTTACTGCCGGTGGCTATATTTCCGTGTCCTGCGGCAATAGAGTCGCCTACAACTTCTATGTATAAATCGTTATTTTTAGGTGCATCAAGCAAGGTTCCGTCAAGGGTTACGCTGCTAATACCAAAAGCGCCCTTGCTTGCCTGGGTCTGAGAATAAATTTCAAAAGTGTGCTCGCCTTCAGAAAGACCCGATGCTATTTCGAAGGTATAGTCGCCAACCCCCGACATATAGAACGGGTAATTTGTAGAATTTGACGTCCAGTTGCTTGCATTGTTATCTTCGGGAATACGCATATCGGCATGCTGAACAACACCGTCTACTATTACGGTGAAATATATGCCGCCAATGCCGCCTGTTGTAGAAACACGGGTTGCGGTCATATCAACACTTACCGAGCCCGAACAGTTAGCCTTAAACTGAATACCCGAAGCCGAATAATCAATCAAAAGCATATTGTCCTTTACTTCTGTTCTTCCCTGAGTTTTATACTTACCTTCCATTTGAGCTATAGTATAGGTTGTATTTTCTGCAAACACGTTAACTATACCCCCAAAGCAAGTAGTAAAACAAATAATTATTGCCAGAATAACGCTTATATGTTTTTTCATAAAGAGCACCTTCCGCTAATTTATATTCTACTTAATAATAACACGATTTTTCGGTTTATACAACAATAAATTAAGCAAAAATAAAAACCGCTCTTGGTTTATGTTCCAAGAACGGTTTTTTTACAATTTATTTGGCTTTAATTATAATTTTGCGAAGAGCGGCAGGGTCAACCGAAGTATCAAGAACGCTGTTTTTATCGATATCGGCCATAGTATTTTTGCCGTTTACTCCCCTTAAAACAAGGTCTTGCGCAACAAGGTCAAGTATGTCTACTATGCCGTCGCCGTTAAAATCTCCATCTTTATTGGTATTCGGGTAATATAATTTTTCGGTAATACCCACACCTACGCTCTGCTTATACACAAAATCACGACAAACCGACATAACGTCGAAGTTTGCTTCGCTTTCAGTGCATGCATCGTGGGCTTTTCCAATCCAATTAAGGTTGGGGTTCCAAGCGTTCGGTCTGCCCGACGTTCTGGTTGCGCCATACTCACCGTGGTTTGCTGATTCGGTATTGATTTGCCAAAGATTCAAACCGTCCTCAAAAAGAGTGAGTTCTGTGTGGGTATGACCAAACTGATAAGAAAGGATTTTTGAGGTATTATCACTATAGTCGACATTTATACCCATTTCTTCGTTTACATACGAAGTATTATTTTGGAAAGCTGCAATTATTCCACGAAGAGCATCGCCATTTCTAACTCTGTACTTAGAATTTGTGTTGTCGTCTATTCCCTGATGAGAGATAAACACATAATCCCAACCGTCATCTGCTGTCAGCGCTTCGTTTACAAGCCATTTAAGCTGACTATCGCTATAGCCGCGATAGTTTGCGCAGGTATAATAACGGTCGTGTTTGTTTTCAGCCAGACTTTCATCACGAATATCAAGATAGGTAACGTTTCCGTTTTCATCGTATTCGTTATAATAATCGCACGAATCAAGACAGATAACACGGGTCTTTTTAGACTCTAAATCATAGTAAAAATGCTTTGAGTTGGGGTCGGCAGAATCTTGAACTGCAACATCGCCGTCTTTGTTTACAACGTAATCTATAACGTGGTCGTTCCAGTCCTTATCACTTATAACACGGTCAATAGAGAAGGTACCCGAGTAGGTGTTATCGTCGTGGTTTCCGAGCACTGCAAGCACAGGCTTAGTGCAACTACGGAAGGGGGTTAAAATTTCATTCAGGTATTCGAGGCTCTTTGCCTTTGTGTTGTTTCCGTCGATAAGGTCGCCGCCGAGAACAACAAAATCTATAGAATCATCCCTATTTGCCCAGTCTACAACAAACCTAACCTCTTTGAGCATTGCGGTGCGTTCCTGAACGCTTGAATCCTGTTTATCGGTTCCTTCATAGTGAAGGTCTGTAATGAAGATATAATTTACGGTTTTATCGCCAAAGGTATCTACCTTTTTAGATATACGGTCAGAAAGCGCATCATAGTAATAACCCGCTTTAAGAAGGTCGCAGCGATTGCCATGACGGACAAATGAAGCTTGTTCGGCAGGAATAAGTACTTCGCCCGTATTAGTTATGTCTGCAAACTTAACGTAAGCATCCTTGCAGAGAACTTCATTTACTATAGCCGATTCTTCGGTAATGGGAGCACACATATTATCGTAAACCGCTTCGATTTGTGCACCTTTTATGATGCTGCCTTTTGGAAGGAACACAAGATATTCTACTTCATCTAAGGTGCGATTTTTGGCTTCGAATGCGCTACTGTTTAAAAGGGGCATTTTAGATTCATTTGTTAATACATCGGCGCCCTTCATATTGGATATATCAAGTGTGGCAACACCGTCTGTATAGTTTCCGGCAACACTTTGATAGCAGTTTTCAAGGGCTACGGTATCTTGCACTGCGCCCGAAACCAGAGTGCCGTTTGCGCTAAAGGAATTTTTTATGGTTGTGTTGGTTCTTGCAGGGTAACCTATAAAACCACAGTCAAGTTCAGCCAAGCTATAGCTGTTGTTTATGTTAATATTTATTGTGTTGCCCGACATAGCGTAGGCGTGGAAAATGCCGGTACGACCGCCCTTAATAAATATATTTTCGCCAACAGAGACCTTGTCAAAGTTTAATGTTGCACCGTCTAAAGCATAGCCTACAAAAACAGAAGCGTTACATTCTGCATATACATAGCAACAGTCTACGTTTAAATTTGTAACATTAAGGGTGTTTCCTGCCGCAACAGAACAGAAAAGTCCCGAGCCGTATTTATAGTTGGTAACAAACTCCTTAAGAGCGTTTGCTTCGTAACGATAAATACCGTAGACAGTGTATCCGTTACCATTGAAGTTACCTGCAAAGGTTGTGGAGGCGCCTCCGTACCAGGTATTAAGACCTTCATTCTTGTAAGCTTTACGCACATCGCCCGTAAACCAGTTTATTTGGGTTATATCGTTAAGATAAATATTATTTGACAGTTCGAAGTATTGTTCATTTCCGCCACCGCTTGTAATTGCAAAAGCAAGCTCGGCTCCGTTGGAAATTATGTAGGGGTCGTTTTGGCTTCCGCTTCCCTTTTGGAACCCTGTAGCAACAGTTCCGTCCCAAATTTCAATTTCTTCGCCTGTTTCGGTATCTACTTCTTTAACAAACACTTTAAGTTCGGGGTAACCGCTTGTTGCAACATAAGAATTATTTGCAGAGCCGTCAGTATTTAAAGCGAGGTTTGGCATTTTGTTTTCATTAGTGAAAACGTCGGTACCTTGCATATTGTCTGAAGTTATGGTTGTGAGGGTTGTAATATCACTTTGCGAACCGCCGGGTCCACCGTCAACCGTTTGATATGAATTGTAGATTTTTAAAACTGTATTATAGTTTGTGCTTGTAGTTGAGGTTATAGGACCGTTAGCGTTATAACAATTTTTAACTGTAAGCTTACATTGAATAGCATCACCAATAAGTCCATATTGGTAATCGGATGCACCCTGTCCGCCATAAGTAGCAAAAGAAGCAGAGTTGGTAACGGTTACAGTCTGCGCGTTTGCGCAACCGACCAATGCGCCTGCGGTGCATCCCCAAACGGTAACATTTTCGCCTATTTTACAATTATCTATTATAACAGTACCTGAATCTTTCCCAATAAGGACACCTGCATAATAGCGCTGTCTGATATATGAATTATCTATTGTAAGATTTGAAACCTTAACAGTGGCTCCGTCAACTGTTTTAGGGATAAGGCCTGCGCCTACTTTGTGGTTTCTGTAGTTAATGGTGCTGCCGTTATAACGGTAAAGCCCGTATATAGTATGGCCTGCGCCATCTATTGTTCCTGCAAAATCATGTCCGGAACCGTTGTTCCAGTTATACCAGCTGTTAAGGCCACTGTAAGAACCGCCGTTTGCGTTTTTCCAATCAATAGCTTCGGGGTTGTTAAGGTAAATATCTTTTGAAAGCTTATAATACGAACCGAAATAGGTTTCGTTTACTGTTTCGGTTTCACCTGTTTCAGCATTAGTTACAGTTGTTGTACCACTCTTGGTAATTGCAAGGGCGAGTTCGGCTCCGTTTGAAATGATGTACGGGTCGGCTTCAGTTCCGCTGCCACCTGCAAAGGCTTCGGCTACATTTGCATCCCAAATTTCAATTTCTTCTTCAGCGCCGACATTTTTGCTTGGGACCTTAAGTGTGGGGTGCCAAGCAGAATCGAACTCTATTTCGGGCATACTTGCATAAGCCTTACCGTTTACCGCCATGACAGTAATATCGTCGAAGTATATTTCTGCGCCGTTTTCGGCATACACAATAAAGGCAGGAACGTATCCTTCATCAAAGCTATTATCTGCCGTAAAGTTAAGTGTTACGGTTTGCCAGCTATCGTTTGCCTGAACGGGTATTTTACTTATTTCGTATGCAGTACCCGGAACGTTACCTGCTTTTGCCATACCTAAAGAAACTTCTGCACTATTGTTTGATTTGTAAGCAAAGGTAACGCTGTACTCCTGCTTATCAAGCTCGAAGGGTGCACTGTTTCTAATTTCAAAGGCAGTAATACCCTTTGCACTAAGGCTTAATTTTAGTGCATTTTCTCCGACAAATGCGTCGCCTACTATTTGAGCAACGCTTGAATTAAAGCTCATATTATCGAAGGTATCTGTTGTTGTTTGTCCGGTTAACTGAGCGCTGTAGTTTTCAAAACCACAGTAAAAATTTTCAGTCAGTAACATTTCGTTATCAGCTCCTGCCGTAATAAACATACATCCAAAAAGCAGGGCTGCTGACAATATAATGCTTAAAAGCTTTTTCATATAGCTCCCCCTAAAAATATACTTGACTAAATTATACTAAATTTACTAATAAATACAATGAATAATTCAAAACAACTTGACTATTTCGGTACATTTTGATATAATTTTTTTGGTGATTTTATGGAATTCTTTATGAACCACGACCTTAATATCGACAAAATTATAATGTCATATTATTTTGCATCTAAAAACAAAGAGCCATCTCAAAAAAACAGGAAGAACCATGCGCTTTTATATATTTTAAATGCAGAGCGCACCTACTCCTTTAGCGACGGCAACGAAATCACTGTAAAAAACGGCGATTTATTATTTATTCCTAAAGGACTTCCATATACCGTTAGCGGAAAAGAAATTCGTGAAGGCTACTCTATATGCTTTGAAACTCAAGAAACAAATCTAGAGCCTTTTTTGCTAAGACCAAAAAATTCATCTTATTTTTTAGATTCATTCAAATCAGCTGCATCTGTTTGGAGTAATAAATCCGTTGGTTATCAGATGAGATGCAAGGCGGAGTTATACAATATAATTTGCAATATGCAAAGCGAGTACGAACTAAATTACATTTCAAAAAGCACAATCAGCAGGCTAAACCCTGCCATTGAGTACATACACAAGGAATATACAAAGAATAATATTTCCATTCCCTATCTTGCAACCCTTTGTAATATGAGTGAAGTTTTATTTAGACGGCACTTTAAAAATTCAATGGGTCTTTCTCCTTTAAGGTATATAAATAACCTAAAAATAGCAAGAGCTAAGGAACTTTTAAACTTTGGTATGTGTTCGGTAACCGAAGCCGCCTTCCTATCGGGTTTTCACGATGAATGTTATTTTAGCCGAGAATTTAAACGTGCAACGGGAGTTGCACCGTCGATATACAAAAAGAGTGGGTAGAACCCACTCTTTTACTATTTTATTTCAACTTCTGCATCTTCGCCGTTTCCAACGTTTATGCGCTTGATTTTATTGCTTGAAACAAGCATAACGTCGAAGCAGGGGTTGTGCTCGGCAGTATCGGTGCTTACTTGCCAAAGGTCGATGTCTTCGCTGTAGTATATTTTATTTCTGTGAATATGACCGAAATGATAATTTAAAATTTTGCCCTTTGATTCGCTGTAATCGATATTAACTCCAAGCTCATCATCAGCAAATGCGGTTTTGTTCTGATAAGCGGCAATGAAGGCACGGAGTATTTCGACTCTTGGGGTTGGCCATTCATCATCTTCTTCTGAAACTCCCATATGGCAAAGAATTATAGATTCACCTTCATATTCGGGCGGAAGCGCCTCTGTTGCAAGCCATTTAAGCTGGTGGGCAGAAAAGCCATAATGAACGTTTTCTTTAATCCATTCTGTAACGTTTCCTTCTTCATCGAACGGCATACGTACATCGAAGTTATCAAGGCAAACAATTCGTATGTTTTTGCCGTTTTTATTCATATCATAGTAATAATACTTGGACCACGGGTAAGTACTGTCATATACACAGTTTTCGGGTATATAAGGAGTCATAAAATGCTCTCTCCAATATTTATCACTGAAAGCAATTTCCTTATGAATCTCTCCGCCCCAGGGGTAGTAAATGCGGTGGAAGGTGCCGTCATCGTGATTACCCATAAGCACAAAAACTTTTTTGCCGCTTTTTTTGAGCACGTCGAGCTGACGGGTAATTTGGCCTGCCGCTTTTTCGCGTGCGCCCTCTTCGGTTTCATAGCCGTTAATAATATCGCCACCAACACAAATAAAATCTATGCAGTCGTTATTTTTTGCAATTTCTGCGATAGCTTCAAGCTGGGCTATTAATTTTGCTTCCTTTAAAGCAACCGCTTCATCGGTTTCGTAAAAGGTAAGATGACCTTCTTCGTTTTCAAGCAGATAAGCGCCGTTATGAAGGTCGGCTATAAAAATATAGCCAAAATCGCCGCTTGATTCTTGAAGCTTAGCGTTTACAATTTCAATATCTTCAGTATAGCAATGTATTCTTGGGTCTTTCATATTATTACCTCCCCTTTTTGCCCATTATATAGCACAAGTTGACGTTTTTCAATTAAAATTTAAAAAAGACCTACCGTTTTGGTAGGTCTTTAATTTTTATGATTATTTAATCATGCTTGCAACTTCGCTTGCGAAGTCGTCTTCTTTCTTCTGGATGCCTTCGCCCTTTTCGTAACGAACGAAAGAAGCAACCTTAACAGAACCGCCAAGCTCCTTAGCAACCGATTCTACGTACTTGCCAACGGTAAGGTCGCCGTCGATAACGTACTGCTGTTCGATAAGGCAGTTTTCCTTATAGAACTTGCCGATTTTACCTTCAACGATTTTGCCGAGAACTGCATCGGGCTTGTTGGCCATTTTGGGGTCTTCCTTCATTTGAGCAACGAGGATGGCCTTTTCTTTTTCGAGGTCTTCCGCAGGAACAGAAGCCTGGTCAAGATAAGCAGGATTCATAGCTGCAACCTGCATTGCTACGTTTTTACCCATAGCAACAAGTGCATCGCTCATAGCAAGGTCGGTATCGAGTTCAACGAGAACGCCGATTTTGCCGCCGGCATGAACGTAAGAAACTGCTTTGCCTTCGATGCGAGCGAAACGGCGAAGCTGAATGTTTTCACGGAACTTAAGGAAGATGTCTTCCTTGTAAGACTCAACGGTCTTGCCTTCGTAAGTAGAAGCAAGAAGAGCGTCTACGTCTGCAGGGTTGTTAGCGATAACAGCCTTTGCGCAGAGAGTTACGAAATCTTTGAATTCATCGTTACCTGCAACGAAGTCGGTTTCGGAGTTAACTTCGATAACGGCAGCAACGTCGCCGTCAACTAAAGCTACAACCTGACCTTCGGCAGCAACACGGGAAGCCTTTTTAGCCTGAGAAGCGAGACCCTTTTCACGAAGGTAGTCTACAGCTGCTTCCATATTTCCATCGGTTTCTTTAAGAGCGTTTTTGCAGTCCATCATACCGCAACCGGTCTTTTCTCTTAAAGCCTGAACGTCTTTAGCAGTAAATGCCATAATAGTATTCCTCCTAAATTAGTGTTAATTATTCTGCAACTTCTTCGGTAGCTTCTTCTGCAGCTACTTCTTCAACTGCAGCAGAACCCATTTCGCCCTGCTTAGCTTCGATAACAGCGTTAGCCATGGTTTCAGCGATGAGCTTAACGGCACGGATAGCGTCGTCGTTACCGGGGATTACAGCGTCGATTTCGTCGGGGTCGCAGTTAGTATCAACAATTGCGATAATCGGAATGTTTAATTTCTTTGCCTCTGCAACAGCAATGCGCTCTTTGCGGGGGTCAACAATGAACATAGCAGCGGGGATTTTCTTCATATCCTTAACGCCACCAAGGAACTTTTCGAGCTTTTCGATTTCGCCCTGAAGACCGATAACTTCCTTCTTGGGAAGCATATCGAAGGTTCCGTCTGCTTCCATTTTGCGAAGCTGTTCAAGACGGCCGATTCTTCTTCTGATGGTGGTGAAGTTGGTGAGCATACCGCCGAGCCAACGAGCATTTACGAAAGGCATACCGCAGCGCTCTGCTTCTTCTTTAACCGAAGACTGAGCCTGCTTCTTGGTGCCAACGAAAAGTACGTCGCCGCCTTCTGCTACGATGTCGCGTACGAATGCGTAAGCGTCGTTAACCTTCTTAACTGTTTTCTGAAGGTCGATGATGTGGATTCCGTTTCTTTCGGTGAAGATGTACGGAGCCATTTTGGGGTTCCAGCGTCTTGTCTGATGTCCGAAGTGAACACCTGCTTCAAGAAGCTGTTTCATAGAGATAACTGCCATTTTAATTTCCTCCTGAGGTTTTTCCTCCATTTTGCTTCGAGCAGCTTGCGTAGAACGCCAATGCGCCACCTGCACGCAACAAAGCAAAATGTGTGTTTTTTATTACTGCCCATAAGACAGCTGATAGATTATACCACAAGGAAATGCATTTTGCAAGTGTTTTTTTGCTAAACTATAATTCTTTTATATTATATATTTTTGTGCACATTTTTTAGTTGACTTAAATTGATATTCGGTGTAAAATTGAAAAAATATTAAATTGTATGTTTTGGAGGCAAAAATATGGCTTACTATTTTAAAGACGTATCTCATACCTTTAACGAATATCTGTTAGTTCCCGGGTATTCTTCTTCCGAATGCGTTCCTGCAAACGTATCGCTTAAAACTCCCCTTGTTAAGTTCAAGAAGGGCGAAGAACCTGCAATTTCCCTTAATATTCCCTTGGTATCGGCAATTATGCAGTCGGTATCGGGTGAAAAGCTTGCAGTTGCATTAGCAAAAGAAGGCGGTTGTTCCTTTATCTACGGCTCACAAAGCATTGAAGACGAAGCTGCAATGGTTGCACGTGCTAAAAACTACAAGGCAGGTTTTGTTGTAAGTGATTCTAACATTCGTGAAAACGACACACTCGCCGACGTTATAAGACTTAAAGAGCAAACCGGCCACGACACTATGGCTGTTACCGACGACGGAACTGCAAACGGAGTTTTACTTGGTGTTGTTACAGGCAGAGATTACAGAGTAAGCCGTATGGACCCTGCTACCAAGGTTAAAGATTTTATGACCCCCTTCTCTTCCTTAATATATGCTAAGGAAGGAACTACTTTAAAGGTTGCTAACGACATTATTTGGGACAACAAGTTAAACTCCCTTCCCATTATTGACGAAAACAACCGCCTTAAATATTTTGTTTTCCGCAAAGACTATTCTTCACACAAAGATAACCCCCTTGAACTTCTTGATAGCGAAAAGCGCTACGTTGTAGGTGCAGGTATCAACACCCGCGACTATGCCGAGCGTGTACCCGCCCTTGTTGAAGCAGGCGCAGACGTTCTTTGTATTGACTCTTCTGAAGGCTTCTCCGAATGGCAGAAGTTAACCATCGACTGGATTAGAGAGCATTACGGCGACACTGTTAAGGTTGGTGCCGGCAATGTAGTTGACAAAGAAGGCTTCCGTTTCCTTGCCGAAGCAGGCGCAGACTTTATTAAGGTTGGTATTGGCGGCGGCTCCATTTGTATTACCCGTGAAACCAAGGGTATTGGCCGCGGACAAGCTACTGCTCTTATTGACGTTTGCGAAGCAAGAGATGAATACTTTAAAGAAACCGGAATTTACGTTCCTGTTTGCTCTGACGGCGGTATCGTTCACGACCACCACATGACTTTAGCTCTTGCAATGGGCTCCGACTTCATTATGCTCGGCCGTTACTTCGCCCGTTTCGACGAAAGTCCCACAAACAAAATTTCCATTAACGGAACTTATTATAAAGAGTATTGGGGCGAAGGCTCTAACAGAGCAAGAAACTGGCAGAGATACGACCTTGGCGGCGACAAGAAGCTTTCCTTCGAAGAAGGCGTTGACTCCTACGTACCTTATGCAGGCACCCTTAAAGATAACGTTGGCATTTCACTTGCCAAGGTTAAGTCCACAATGTGCAACTGCGGCGCTCTTACCATTCCCGAGCTTCAGAAGAACGCTAAACTTACACTTGTTTCTGCAACAAGTATTGTTGAAGGCGGCGCACACGACGTTATTCAAAAGGACACATCTTCAAATAAAATTAAATAGTTTCAAAAACACAGCGGTTTGCCGCTGTGTTTTTTTGTTGCAATATTTATTGTTGACAAAACAGGGTGTTTCGTGTGATAATATATAGGAATAGGGTGATATTATGCGAATTATAAGTGGAATGGCTAAAGGCCGTAAACTTAAAACCCTTGCGGGCGATAACGTCCGCCCTACTTCCGACAAGGTTAAAGAAGGCATTTTCAGTGCCATTCAGTTCGATATAGAAGGTCGTCGTTTTTTAGACCTTTTTGCAGGAAGCGGTCAAATGGGGCTTGAAGCCTTAAGCCGTGGCGCCAAAAGCGCTACCTTTGTTGACTCTTCGGCGGAATCGGTAAAGGTTTGTAAAGAAAACATTGCTTCTTTAGGTTTTGAAGAAAGCTCAAGGCTCATTCGTTCCGATGCGCTTTCCTTTTTAAGCCTTTGCGGCGACAAGTTCGATATTGCTTTTTTAGACCCGCCGTATGCCGCAGGTCTATTGGAAAAAGCCTTAACTTCTGTTTGCGATAAAATGTCAGACTTCGGCACTATTATTTGCGAGCATCCGCCCGAAGTAACCTTACCCGAAGAAATTAAGGGCTTTCAGGTTTATAAAAAATATCGTTACGGAAAAATTAACGTAACCACATATAAAAAGGACAACTAAATGAAAGATAACATTGCAATTTGTCCCGGCAGTTTCGACCCAATAACCATCGGTCATCTTGATATTATTGCGCGCAGCGCGAAAATGTTTAACAAGGTAATTGTGGTTGTAATGTCCAACGTTCACAAAAACGGCGGCAGCTTTACGGTCGAAGAACGGGTCAGTATGATAAAAAAATCGGTCGCCGACATTCCTAACGTAGAGGTTGACCACTATGAAGGACTGCTTGCAGATTATGCGGCAAGCAAAAACGCTGTCGCTATAATTAAGGGTCTTCGTGCTGTTACGGACTTTGAATACGAGTTCCAGATGGCACTTACCAATAAAAAGCTTAATCCGAAGCTCGAAACCTTGTTTTTAACAACAAGCGCCGAGAATATGTATCTTAGTTCCAGCATGGTGAAGCAAATAGCTTCCATGGGCGGCGATGTTTCGGATTTTGTCCCCCCGGCTATCCATAATGACATTGTTAATAGATTAAAGAAAGGATGAAAAATATGTCTATTGAAGATTTACTTGAACAATTTGATGAGGTGCTTGAAGGCGGTATTAAAATTCCCGGTAAGCGTACCGTTGTTGATGTTGAAAAGCTTCGTGCTTTAGTTGATGACATTCGTCTTAACATTCCCGGTGAAATTAAGCAGGCCAGAGGTATTGTTGCTGACCGCACCGATATTATCACAAATGCTAAAAGAGAAGCCGACGGAATTATTCGTTCCGCTGAGGAAAGAGCTAAGGCAATGGTTGCTCAGGAAGAGATTACCAAACTTGCACAAGAAAAGGCAAGTGAAATTATTGCTACAGCTCAGGCCAAGAGCCGCCAGATGAGAAAGGCTGCTCAGGACTTTGTTGATGATATTATGCGCAGAGCTGACGAAGGCTTAACCGCAAATCTTGGCGAGGTTAGAAAAACCCGTGCTGCTCTTAAGCAGAGCATTCCTACCGCTCCCGCAAAGGAAGACTAAGATTTTTAAAAGCATCTCTTTCGAGATGCTTTTTTATTTTCGACAAAATTTCCTTGAAGGGAAATGTTTTATGTGATATACTCATTTAGGTTACGGAGGTGAACGAATGGACAATACAAAAACAATTGCAACAAACAAAAATGCATATCACGAATATTTTGTAGTTGAAAGCTTTGAAGCAGGAATTGCGCTTACGGGCACGGAAATTAAGTCCATTCGTCAGGGCGGAGTTAATTTAAAAGATGCCTGGTGCAGCGTTGACGGCGGCGAAATGCTTATAAAACAAATGCATATTTCCCCTTACGACCACGGAAACATTTTTAACAAAGACCCTATGAGAGTAAGAAAGTTGCTTTTGCATAAAAAGGAAATTATGCGGCTTTACGGTCTTGTTAAGCAGCAAGGGCTTGCCCTTATTCCCCTTTCGCTTTATTTTAAGGGTTCGCTTGTAAAGGTACAGCTTGGGCTTTGCAAGGGTAAAAAGCTTTACGACAAGCGTGCCGTAGCGGCCGAAAAATCTGCTAACCGCGATATGCAAAGAGCACTTAAGGAACAAAACAGGTGATAATATGAAATATGAAGTTATAAACATTGATATTGATTATGAAAAAATAGGCACCAAGGGCACAGATTTCAAGCCTTATATGGCGGCTTATATTCCCGATAACTCTAAGGAAATTGATTTAAACAGAAAAAGACCCACCGTTGTTATTTGTCCTGGTGGTGGTTATTCAATGACATCAGACCGTGAAGCCGAGCCACTTGCTTTTAAGTTTTTAGCAGCAGACTACAATGTTATTGTTGTTCGTTACGATGTTGCGCCTGTGCGTTTCCCTGCACAAATTTTAGAAGTTGCTTTTGCAGTTTCAAAAGCAAGAGAAATGGCAGACGAATGGAACGTAGACACAGACAAAATTTTTGTAATGGGCTTTTCGGCAGGTGGCCATCTTGCAGCTAGTTACTGCACCCTTTGGAATAAAGATTTTGTTAAAGAGTATTATTCTTTTAAGGGTGGCGAAAATAAACCTAACGGTATGATACTTTGTTATCCCGTAATTATGTCGGAAGGCGACAAAATTCATGCAGGTTCCATTAACAATTTGCTTGGCGAAAAGGTAGCCAATAAAGAATTATTGGAACTTGTTTCCCCCGAAAAGCAAATAAGCGAAGATACACCCCCTGCTTTTATTTGGCACACATTTGAAGACACTTGTGTTCCTGTTGAAAATTCACTTGCAATGGTTTCTGCGCTTAAAGCACATAATATAAACACCGAGTTCCACCTATTCCCACACGGTTGGCACGGTCTTTCACTTTGCAACGATGCCGTGTACGGAAATTATAAAGGTTTCTTCCCCGAAATTCAAAGTTGGATAGATATGGCAATTCGTTGGGTTAAAGAATTTTAATTTATACAT
The DNA here is from genome assembly GCA_017381035.1 of Clostridia bacterium. Lineage (GTDB taxonomy): Bacteria > Bacillota > Clostridia > Oscillospirales > Acutalibacteraceae > SFWF01. The sequence goes on from JAFOCW010000048.1 coordinate 15,774, forward strand.
ATCTGCCTTTCGGGGCAGATTATATATGGGGCCGTAAAGGTTTCGACAGGGGCTTTGAACAGCCGGAAGCGAGCAGAGGTGCGGTACCTCTTTAAAAGCCGTAAACTTTAAAATTAAACGACAACTCTAAAGTTGCTCTTGCTGCTTAATTAAGCAGCCGTCCGAGTCGGTAATACCGCGGACCGATAAGGGCGTCGATTAGCGGTGAACGTGAACCGAGTAATGCCGATAGCTCGGTCATGATAAATCGGCTACTAAGCACAAAAGCGTGTCGGTTTGCTTTTGTGTGAGGGAATGTTAATAACCGACTGCGCTCGGAGATGCTGACTCGGATAGGCTTTTGGACAGGGGTTCGACTCCCCTCGGCTCCACCAAACGAGAAAACACCTTACCTTATGGTAGGGTGTTTTGTTGTTTTATGCAGTTGGGGAGTCGAACCCGAGAGGGTCTGTGCGATAAGAAAAGTTGCCTGCGGCAAGTTTTCAGCACAGAGCGGCGAAGGCGGGTACTGTTGGCAAAGTCAACGGTCGCCAAGCTATAAGTATGCTTGCTTTGCCCGTTAGTTTTGTGTACCAATGTGCATCTCACGGCGCGTCGAGGACGTCGCGCCCTACAATTATATAATAAATTCAAGCAAAGCAGGCAGACGGTCGCTCCCCTCGCTTGATATGCAATTGCGCATCAACGTGTATGTCATCACCGCTTCACTGATTTATTATTGACACTTTTGAAAAATTTGGGTATACTCTATTTTACAGAAGACATATCGGCCTTTGAGCCAATCGCAGAAACTATGTTTCCGTTGGGTATGTCTTCTGTTTTTATTTTGAAATTCAAGTTTCAACTGCAAGTTGCTCCCTTTCAATTGCCACGTTGATTTAGGTGGTGGTTTGTGC
>JAFOCW010000049.1 GCA_017381035.1 Clostridia bacterium
GGCTATCTGCTTTTAACAAGCAAGGGCAATAAGCTGTTTGTTGACGGCCGTTATTTTGAAGCGGCGGCAAAGAGTGCCGTCAATGCCGAAGTTGTGCTTATGGACGGCCTTATAAATCAGCTTAACAGTGAATTTGAAAAAAACGGTATTAATAAGCTTTTAATTGAAACCGAAAATGAAATTTCCGTTTATCAAAGTTTAAAGGCAAAACTTAGTGTAAGGGTTGTGCCGCATCAGCCTTTAAGCGATAAGTTGCATACGGTTCGTTCGGTTAAAAAGACCGAAGAAAGAAACAGCATAACAGCGGCTCAGCGCATTGCCGAAAAGGCTTTTCTTGATGTGCTCGATTTTATTAAGGTCGGGGTAACCGAAAGGGAAGTAGCCGCATTTTTAGAATACCGTATGAAGCTTTACGGCTCCGAAAGAGCGGCCTTCGAAACAATTGCGGTTTCGGGCAAAAATTCTTCAATGCCGCACGGTGTCCCAACCGATAAATGTATAAAGAACGGCGATTTTGTAACAATGGACTTCGGTGCAGTTGTAAACGGCTACTGCAGCGATATGACAAGAACGGTTGCCGTTGGCTTTGCAACCGACGAAATGAAGCAGGTGTACAACACCGTGCTTGCGGCTCAGCAAAACGCAGAAGCTGCGGTTTCGGCAGGTGTTCTGTGCGCCGATGTCGATGCCGCCGCAAGAAGTGTTATAGAAAATGCAGGCTACGGCGAATTTTTCTGCCATTCCACAGGCCATGGTGTCGGCCTTGAAATTCACGAAATGCCAACCCTTTCGCAAAAAGCGGTAAATATAAAGCTAAGGGCAGGTCAGGTTGTAACCAACGAACCCGGCATTTATCTTGCCGGAAAATTCGGTGTCAGAATAGAAGATATGCTGTTTGTTCAAAAGAATGGCTGTAAAAACTTGACAAAAGCGCCGAAACATCTTATAATTCTATAGAAGATTTATTTTTAAATTTTAGTTTAAAAAACCTGGAGGAAAATAAATATGGTAACAGCAGGCGATTTTAGAAATGGCGTAACCTTCGAAATGGACGGTAACGTATATCAAATCATCGAATTCCAGCACGTAAAGCCCGGTAAAGGCGCAGCTTTCGTTCGTGCTAAAATCCGTAACATCATTGCAGGCGGCGTAACCGAACGCACCTTCAACCCCAACGATAAATTCCCCACAGCATTTATCGAAAGAAAAGATATGGACTTTTCTTACGAAGACGGCGGTCTTTATTACTTCATGGACCCCGAATCTTACGAAATGGTTCCCGTTAACAAGGAAGACCTTGGCGATGCATTCAAGTTCGTTAAGGAAAATATGACTTGTAAGGTTCTTTCCTACAAGGGCAGTGTTTTCGGCGTAGAACCCCCCACCTTTGTTGAACTCGTTGTTACCCAGACCGACCCCGGTTTTGCAGGCAACACCGCAACCAACGCAACCAAGCCCGCTACTCTTGAAACCGGCGCAGAAATTCGCGTACCCCTCTTCATCAATGAAGGCGACCTTCTCCGTATCGATACCCGTACCGGCGAATATATGGAACGCGCATAATTTGCTGCATTAAGGCAAATATTATAATATCTTAAGCTTTAGGAGTTTTTCTTATGACAATTTCCGAAAAAATTTCTTACATCAAAGGTCTCGCCGAAGGTCTCGAACTCGATACCACAACCAAAGAAGGCAAGGTTTTAACCGCTATTATCGACCTTCTTGAAGATATGGTAGACGAAATCGATGCTATCGACGAAGCTTGCGCAGAAATCGGCGAACAGCTCGACGCTGTAGATGAAGACCTTTCTTTAATCGAAGATGAATTCTATGCCGACGAAGACTACGATGACGAAGATGAAGACGAGTATTACGACGACGAAGATGTTTACGAAGTACAGTGTCCTAACTGCAACGACATTATTTATCTCGACGAATCAATGCTCGAAGAAGAGGAAATGATTTGCCCCAACTGTGGCACCCGTCTCGAGTTCGAATTTGAATGCGAATGTGGCTGCGACGGCGAAGAAAACAACGACTAATAATTTAACAAAATTTGAGCCGCACTTATATCTTTAAGCGCGGCTTATTTTTTAATTGTTAAAAGGAGTTTATATGAAAAAGTTTAATTTCTTATCACTGTTATTGTTGCTTCCCATAGCGCTTGGCGCATATATTGCCTTTTTTGAAGAAAATTTTTACGAAATCGAAAAATCTGTTTTCAATTTTCTTCGCTTTTTTTCGCCTGCAATGGACCTGCCCGCAAAAGCTATAACAGAGCTTGGAAGTGCAGTAGGCGTAATAGGGGTTACCGTTATTATATTAATTGTTACCATAATTAAAAAGAAATACTTTTTCACATTCGGCCTTCCCGTTGCCATAACTTCTATAGTTTCAAGGGTAATAAATATTATTGCCAAAAACATAATCAACCGCGAAAGACCCGACTTCAAGGTTTTAAACGTCAGCGAATCCAGCTTTCCAAGCGGACATTCACAAAACAATATGGCACTTTACATATCAATTTTATTGGTTGCCCTTTTAATAGACTTAGCACCAAAGTGGAAAATTACACTTAAAATTTCGCTTATTGCCTTACCTATTTTAATTGGCATTACCAGAATATATTTTGGTGTTCACTACCTTTCCGACGTCTTGGCCGGCTGGGGAATTGGTGCAGCGGTAGCGTTGCTCACACACTACATCTACTTTAAAATTTATTACGCTGTAAAGGAAAAGAAAAATGCAAAAGCTTGAGTTTGCTTTAGAATTCGAAAAGGTTAAAGAAAGTGGCGGCGGCATTCCCGTTATCATAGTTGCCGCAGGCAGTTCAACACGAATGAAGGGGCAAGATAAACAAATGGCCGAGCTTTGCGGAATACCCGTAATAGCAAGAACCCTTCGTGCCTTCGAAAACTGTGCCGATATATCTGAAATAACGGTTGTTACCCGTGAAGAAAAGGTTGCCGATATACAAAATCTCGGTAACAGATACGCAGTGGGCAAGCTTAAAAACGTTATTGTAGGCGGCTCTTGCCGTGCCGAATCGGTTATGAAGGGCGTTTCTCTTTATAAAGATGTTTATGATAAGGTGCTCGTTCACGACGGCGCCCGTCCGCTTGTAAACAATACCGTAATTTCAAACGTTGTTTCGGCCTTAAAAGATTTTAACAGCGTTACCTGTGCCGTTCGCATAAACGATACTGTAAAACGTGTTAATAACGAAGGAATTGCCACCGAAACGGTAAACCGTGAAGGTCTTGTCTCTATTCAAACACCGCAAGGCATTAATACCGAAATCTTTTTAAATACCTGCCAAAATACCGACTTAACCCTTTTTACAGACGATACTTCGGTTATGGAATATGCAGGGCACAAAACCAAAATAGTTGACGGGCATCCCGACAACATTAAAATCACCACCCCCGAAGATATGGCAAAGGCCGAAAGCATTTTAAGAAAGGAATGGTAAAAATGAGAATAGGACACGGTTACGATGTGCACCGTTTTTGCGAAGATAGAAAGCTCTTTTTAGGCGGCGTGGAAATTCCACATACAAAAGGTCTTTTGGGCCATTCCGATGCCGACGTTTTACTTCACGCCGTGTGCGATGCATTGCTCGGTGCGGCTGCCCTTGGCGATATTGGCAAACTTTTCCCCGATAATGACAATGCTTATAAAGATATAGACAGCAAAATACTGCTTAAAAAAACTGTCGAATTATTGGCGCAAAAAGGCTATAAAATTTCAAATATCGACTGCACCGTTATAGCGCAAAAGCCAAAGCTTGCACCCTATATCGACGAAATGCGCCACGTTATTGCAAATATCTGCCTTGTAGATATTGACTATATCAACGTTAAGGCCACAACCGAAGAAAAGCTTGGCTTCACAGGAAGGGAAGAAGGTATTTCCGCCCATGCGGTATGCCTTATAGAAAACGCAAAGTAATGGCAGAAATCAGAATAGACAAATATCTGTCGGTTGCCTTGTCGGTTTCCCGAACAGATGCAAAAGCGCTACTTAAAAGCGGAAAAATAACCGCCGACGGCAAGGTTGTCTTAAGGCCCGAAACCAAAATATCGGAAACTGCAACGGTTAAATACGGTGGTCAGGAACTGGCCTACAAAAAATATATTTATATACTTATGAATAAGCCCGAAGGCATACTTTCGGCGTCTACCGACAAAAGAGTTAAAACGGTTGTGGACATTCTGCCCGAAAACCTTAAAAGGACGGGCCTTTTTCCCGTTGGCAGACTCGATAAAAACACAACCGGTCTTTTAATAATAACCGACGACGGCGATTTCGGTCATAAGGTTACTTCGCCCAAAAGTCTTATAAAAAAACAGTATCTTGCAGGACTCGACGGAAAAGTTAAGGAAGAATTTGTAGAAATATTCAAAAACGGCATAACTCTTGCCGATGGCGAAGAATGTATGCCGGCAGACCTTGAAATATTGGAAAATAACCACGCAGTAGTTACAATATGCGAAGGCAAATATCACCAAATTAAAAGAATGTTCGGTGTTGTGGGCCTTGGTGTTAACACACTTAAACGTTTAAGTATCGGAAAACTAACACTTCCGCCAACACTAAGGGAAGGCGAGTGTATAGAGCTGAGTTTAAACGAAATACAACAAATATTTGAATAACGGGTGTTGTGCTTAGAGATGAAATGCCTGAATTGGCGTTATTTTTGTATTTGTTGTGAAAAATTAACAAGGGTGTGGACAAATGTTTGTGAGTTTAAGATATAGTATTTTTAAAACCTTTTTGGTATAATAATACTGCAATTATGGGGCAAGTGTGTCCTGTTACATTTTTTAGGAGGCTAATTTATATGGCAAGCTTATCTTTGCGTCACGTTTATAAGAGGTACCCCGGCGGTGTTACAGCCGTGTCCGATTTCAACCTCGAAATTAAAGACAAAGAATTTATCATTCTCGTAGGTCCTTCCGGTTGCGGAAAGTCAACCACTCTTCGTATGGTTGCAGGCCTTGAAGAAATTTCAGACGGTGAAATCCTTATCGGCGACCGCGTTGTTAACGACGTTGCTCCTAAGGACCGTGATATTGCAATGGTTTTCCAGAACTATGCACTTTACCCCCACATGACCGTGTTCGACAACATGGCATTCGGTCTCAAACTCCGCAAAACTCCAAAGGATGAAATCAAGCGTCGCGTAGAAGAAGCTGCTCGTATTCTCGATATTTCACACCTTCTCGAAAGAAAGCCTAAGGCTCTTTCGGGTGGTCAGCGTCAGCGTGTTGCTCTCGGTCGTGCTATCGTTCGTGAGCCTAAGGTATTCCTTCTTGACGAACCTCTCTCCAACCTCGATGCTAAGCTTCGTGCACAAATGCGTACCGAAATTTCTAAGCTCCACTTAAAGCTTGGTACAACCTTCATTTACGTTACCCACGACCAGACCGAAGCTATGACAATGGGTACCCGTATCGTTGTTATGAAAGACGGTTTAGTACAGCAGGTTGACACTCCTCAGAACCTTTATACCTACCCCGGCAACCTCTTCGTTGCAGGCTTCATTGGTTCTCCCCAAATGAACTTTATCGATTCTAAGCTTCTCAAAGAAGGCGACGATTTCTTCGTAGAATTCGGTACTGAAGACACCAAAACCCGCGCAGGCGTTAAATATAAGATTAAGCTTCCCGCTTCCAAGAATAAGGATGGCGTTCTCGATGCATACGTTGGCAAGGAAGTAATTATGGGTATTCGTCCCGAAGACGTACACAACGAAGAAGACCTTGTTGCTAAGTTCCCCGAAGGTATCGTTGAAGCTAACGTTGAAGTTACCGAACTTATGGGTGCTGAAACCTATCTTTACATGAACTGTGAAGAGCAGTCTATCAACGCTCGCGTTGAACCCACCAACACTGCAAAGCCCGGCGACAGAATCAAAATCACTCTTGAACCCGGCAAAATTCACCTCTTCGACAAAGATACCGAAGTTACCATCTGCAACTAATAAAATCAAAACCGCTGACAGCTTGTCGGCGGTTTGTTTTTTTCACCCGAAAATACTGTAAACAAATTGTAACTTTTTTGCGTTTTCCACTTGCAAAATTATATATTATATAGTAAAATATATCTGTATAAATCTGTTTAGCAAAATTATACCTAAAAAGGGGACAAAATATATGGCAAATCGTTTATTTCAAAGTGTAATTCATCAGCTTAAAGACGCTATCGACAGAACTATCGGTGTTATAGACGAAAACGGTACCGTAATCGCTTGCAGCGAGCTCGGCAAAATAGGCGAAAACGTTAATATTGATTTTCTTAACGCTTCGGTGTCCGATACCTTCTCTTTCGGCAACCACACCTACAAGGCTATCGAGTCTACCCAGGTTGGCGAATATTATGTTTTCGTTGGCGGCGTTGACCCCATTGCCGAAAAGCATTGCCTTGTTTTAGCAATTTCCTTCTCTAACATCAAACATTATTACGACGAAAAGTACGACAGAGGAAACTTTATTAAAAACGTTATTCTCGATAACATTCTTCCCGGAGATATTTATCTTAAATCCCGTGAACTTCACTTCAATACCGACGTTTCCCGTACCGTGCTTCTCATTCGTTCTATCGAACCTACCGATATTGTTGCGTTCGACGTAATTCAAAACCTTTTCCCCGATAAAACCAAAGATTTTGTTATTAGCATCAACGAAACCGATATTGCACTTGTTAAAGAAACCGCTAAAGATATTGAACTTAAAGACGTTGAAAAGTTAGCGCTCTCTATTGCCGATACACTTTCGGGCGAGTTCTACACCGCAGTTACCATTGGTATTGGTACCCCCGTTGAAAGCATTAAAGAACTTGCTAAGTCTTTCAAAGAAGCTCAGGCTTCACTTGAAGTTGGTAAGGTGTTCGATACCGACAAAACCATAGTTAGCTACGGAAACCTTGGTATTGCCCGTCTTATCTATCAGCTTCCTACAACCCTTTGTGAATCTTTCCTTCGTGAAGTGTTCAAGCGTGGCTCTATTCAAAGTCTCGACCAAGAAACACTTTTCACCATTCAGAAGTTCTTTGAAAACAACCTTAACGTTTCCGAAACTTCAAGAAGACTCTTCGTTCACAGAAACACTCTTGTTTACCGTCTTGAAAAAATTAAAAGAATTACCGGTCTTGACCTTCGCGAGTTCGACCATGCAATTATCTTCAAAATTGCCCTTATGGTAAACAAATACCTTCAGTCAAATCCCGTTAAATATTAATCATAACTTTTAAAACTTCTAAGAAAGGATGAATACTTATTAACACCCAGGAAATAAGTGCTATACAAAAGCCGATTATTGAGTTTAAAGGCGTATCTAAAACATACAAAACCGGCACCCACGCACTTAAAGATGTTAATATTAGAATAAATCCGGGCGAATTCGTCTTTGTTGTAGGCGCTTCGGGTGCAGGAAAAAGTACCTTTATGAAGCTTATTGTAAGGGAAGAAAAGGCCAACACAGGAACACTTTTCGTAAACGGCTACAACCTTATGAAAATAAGGAACCGCCAAATTCCCCACCTTCGCAGAACAATGGGAATTGTATTCCAAGATTTCCGCCTAATCCCCACAATGTCGGTTTTTGAAAACGTTGCGTTTGCAATGCACGTTGTAGGCGCAGACCGCCGCCAAATCAGAAAAGACGTTTCGGCCGTGCTTAGTATGGTAGGGCTCGGCAATAAGGCCCGTTCAATGCCAAATCAGCTTTCGGGCGGCGAACAGCAGCGTGTAGGTCTTGCACGTGCGCTGGTTAACAAGCCAAGCTTAATTATTGCGGACGAGCCTACGGGTAACGTTGACCCCAACCTTTCATACAGCATTGTTGAAAAACTTACCGAAATAAATAAACAGGGAACTACAATTCTTATGGTAACCCACGACCACAACCTTGTGCGAGATTTCAAGCACAGAGTAATTATGCTTGAAGAAGGAAGAATTGTTGCCGATAATGCCGCAGGAGGTGGGAGTATATGAAACTCAGAAGCGTAACCTACCTTTCTAAAGAAGGCGTTAAAAACCTTTGGGCAAACCGCCTTATGACAATTGCTTCGGTTGGCGTGCTTATGGCATGTATGGTGCTAATCGGCCTTGCCGTTCTAATTTCAATGAATGTAACAAAAGCCGTTGGCGCACTCGAACAGCAAAATGTTATAATGGCCTACTTTAACGATAAAAACTCCGTCCTTTACGGCGATGCATCCGAAAAGTACGATACTTCCTCAAACGCCACCGGCTCAGAAGATGCATCTTCCACTGTCGATACCACCGGCACTTCCATTCCCGAAGACGCATACCTAATTCACAACGAAGAAGAGGCAAAAGCCCTTTGCGAAGAAATCAAAAAGCTCGACAACGTGTTAGATGCAGTTTACGTTTCCAGTGAAGAAGGTCTTCAAAGCATAAAAGATGGTATGCTTGAAGGAAAAGCCGAATACTTTGAATTCTTAGACCAAGAGCACGGTAACCCCTTGTCCGATGCCGCTAAAATCACCCTTAAAGATATGTCTAAGTTCAAAGAAACACTTAAGCAAATCAAAAATATCAAGGGTATCGATTCGGTTCAGTCGCAGTCCGACCTTGCCGATAAAATCAACGCTCTTAAAGACGGCCTTGGCATTGCAGGTGTTTGGATTATTGCAATTCTTCTTATTATTTCACTTGTAATTGTTTCCAATACAATTCGTGTTACAATGTACAGCCGTAAACTTGAAATCAGCATTATGAAGGCGGTGGGCGCAACCAATTCCTTTATTCGTCTGCCCTTTGTAATTGAAGGCGTTACCATCGGCATCATTTCTGCCGTGCTTTCAACCGCAGTGCTTTATTTCTGCTACCGCGTTGCTATGGACTCTATCGGCGATGCGCTCGGCATTATTAACACCGTAGATTTCTTTGGCGCACTGCCCTTAATCATAGGCATTTTCCTTGCTATCGGCGTGCTTTCGGGTATTGTCGGCAGCGTAATTATGATAAGCAAATACCTTAAAAAAGAAGGAAGCGAATTTACCGCTATTTAACCTTGCTAAAAAGCAAAACATTTAACGGAGGAATAACTTTTGAATTTTCAAAGAATATTATCTTTGTGCTTGTGCTTGGTAATTTTTGTCGGTTGCACCGTAATTCCTGCATCCGCTAAAACCGCATCGGAACTTCAGCAAGAGATTACCGACCTCGAAAAAGAAGAAGAAAAGCTCGAAGCTGAACTAGCTGTTATTAAAAAAGATAAAAAGAAGCAGCAACAACTTAAAGATGCGCTCGATGCAAAAATTGCAAATCTTCAAAAACAAATCGACGCTTGCAACGCAAAAATCGAAGATAACAACCGCATTATAGCTAAAAACGAATCGGAAATTGCAGAAAAGCGTTCCGAAATGGAAACGGTTATTTTCGAATTTAAAAGACGCATCCGCACAATTTATATGAGCGGAAGTATTGCAGGCGGCCTTGAAATACTATTGGGCGCAGACGATTTTGCAGATTTTATTGCTCTTTCTCAGCTTACTCAGAATGTCTCAAGAAGAGATAAAAAAATGGTTGAAGAAATTGTGGAAGAACTCAAAATAATCGAAGAAAAAATCGCCGCAAACAAGGTTCTTATCGAAGAACAAAATCAAATTAAAGCAACCCTTAAAGCAAAGCAGGACGAGCTCGATAAAGAGGCGGCCGAAATACTCAAGGTAATCAAGAGTATTCAGTCCGACCAGAATGCTGTTAATAATCAGCTCTATCAGACCGAACAGCAAATTAAAGATGCCGAAGATGCACTTGAAGCTATTCTCAGCCAAGGCAACGATAACGGCGTAGATGTTCCCTTTGCAGGAATTTTCACCTGGCCCGTTCCGGGTTACACCAACGTAACTTCGGGCTACGGCTACCGTTGGGGCAAACTCCATAAGGGTATAGATATTGCCCAGTCGGGCATTTCGGGCAAAAAGGTTGTATCTGCCGCATCTGGAACGGTAACGGTTGGTTGCAATAGCTGCACCCATAACTACGGCAAGTATGCAAACGGCTCGGTTTACAGCTGCGGCTGTGGCGGCGGCTACGGTAACTATATTATGATAGACCACGGTATTCACGGCGGCTACTATTACCGTACTGTTTACGCTCACCTTAAACCCGGCAGCATAACTGTTTCAACCGGTTCGCAGGTAAACCAAGGCCAAAAAATCGGTGAAGTTGGCACAACCGGAAACTCTTCTGGTTACCATCTCCACTTCGAAATCAGAAGGGGTACCAGCAAAAACAGTCTTTCACCCGTCAACCCCAGAGATTATATTTAGTTAAATATGACTACGGCAAATAACAAACCAAAAAAAATAAATAAAAAAATACTTTTAACCGCAGTAATCACTGCGGTTATAAGCGTATTTATATCTTTTATTGTTTTTTATTTGGTTTTTTTGAATGACGGCAGATATTTAAAGTTAAAGCAGCTCGACTTTTTTGTAGATAATTATTTTTACGGTGAAGTCGAAACAAGCAAAATTAACGATTTAATAGTAAGGGGCTATGTTTCCGGCCTTAACGATAAATATGCCCGCTACTATAGTGTAGAAGAAACCAAACAAAGAAACGAAAACTTATCGGGGCAGGGTAAGGGCATTGGCATTATTGTAATTAAGCACCCCGAAAGTGAAAATATTTACGTTAAAAACGTTTACGAAAACGGTCCTGCCTTCCAAGCAGGTATACAAAAGCACGACCAAATAGTTGCGGTCGACGGCGTGCCTGTAGCCGAAACGGGTTATACAGAAGCGGTAAACTCCATTCTTAAAGATGTGGGCGAAAGTATGCGCCTTGAAATTTTAAGGGGTAGCGAAAGCTTTACGGTCGAAGTTACCTGCAACCGGTTTGTTTCACAAACAGTGTTTTATGAAATTCTGCAAAACGATATTGGCTATATTCAAATTACCGCCTTTAACGACGAAACCGCAGTTCAGTTTCAAAATGCAGTTAATAAGCTTTCTGCAGGTGGCGCCAAGGCCTTAATTTTCGACCTTAGAAATAACGGCGGCGGCACGGTAGATGCCGTTTGCGAAATGGTAGATTTCATTTGCCCCGAAGGCAATATTATGACGGTAGAGTACGCAAATGAAAGAACCGAGCTTATAGCCAAATCTAATAAAAATGAAATAAATTTACCTATGGTTGTTTTAACCAACGAAGCTACTGCAAGCGCATCAGAGCTTTTCAGTCAGTCGGTTAAAGATTTTCGTAAGGGTATTACAGTCGGCGGCAAAACCTTCGGTAAAGGCGTAATGCAAACTACCTATCAGTTTACCGACGGTTCAAGCGTTGTCTTCACCGTGGCAGAGTTTTTTGCCCACGGCGGCGTTTCCTTTAACGAAAAGGGCATAACCCCCGATATTGAGGTTACCCTTTCCGAAGAAGAAATTAAATATCAGCACGTTACACCTACTGAACAAGATGCAGTAATTTTAGCTGCTATAGAGTATTTAAATGAAAAGTAACACAAAACTTCTTGTAATAAGATATATGCTTTGGAGTGCCGTCCTTGCCGTAATGGTTGTAATTTTTTTACATTCGGCGCAAAACGGTGAGCAGTCATCTAAAACTTCGGGCTCCTTTTTAGAAATAATTTTGTCGGGTTTATATAAAGGCTTCTCTTCAGCAGGCGAAGCCGAAAAGCTTGAAATTATTAACAGTTTTCAGTTTTTAGTTCGAAAACTGGCTCATTTTACGGTATATCTTGTGCTTGGCTTCTTATGCTTTTTAGCCATGCATACATATGAAATTTTGCTTAAACTTAAGTGCATGGCAGCACTTTCAATTTCACTTTTATACGCTATTTCCGATGAAATTCATCAGCTTTTTGTACCCGAACGCGCAGGTCAAATAAGGGACGTTTTAATAGATTTTTCGGGCGCACTCGTCGGTGTGGCAATAGCATTGGCGTTGGTTTTTGCAGTACGTAAAATAAAAAACAGGAAAAGAGGACTTTCCCGTGAAAAAGAAACAGTTAATTGAAAAAATGGTTGAGCTTATCGATACTATAAATTCTCTTCAGCATCAACTTAACGAAGTAAAAACCGAAAATAAAGAGCTAAAAGAAAAGCTCGTCCTTTTAGAGCAACAACCTGAAAATACAAAAATGGCCGTCCCCGAACCCGTAAAAACAGAAGGCTTTACGGTAGATACAGAAGCACTTGATTCTGCGGCTACCGCCGAAGTGGCTGAAGAAATGCCGGCAATAGAAGTAAACGACGTTAAACTTGCCGACAGCACGGTTGAATACGGCTCGGTCATAATAGGCAAAATTGTTGTTGAATCGGTAAAATATGCCAACTTAATTGGTGAATCTAATTCCGAAAACAAAAAAGAATTGCTCAATCTTATAATGGGCAAGGCCGAGGTTGCAAAGGCAGAAATTTTTGCCATTACCGAAAGCGAAGCCACCGACGAAGTTAAAAAAGAACTTATAGATGCACAGTATGCCGAAGCACTCGACTATTTTAAAAGCGCTTACGGTCAAATCACAGAATAGGAGTAAATACTATGGACAAGGTAAGAAAAGTTTCGGAAGAATATTTTTTTAGTGCTATAGTCAGCCTTGAAAACTTTGACGATGCTCAAAGGTTTTTTAAAATATTTTGCACCGATAAGGAAACTCAGCTTATCGCTCAAAGACTTTACGTTGCAAAGCTCCTTTCCGAAAATAAGGTGTATAGCGAAATAGTTGAAAAAACCGGCGCAAGCAGCGCAACGGTAAGCCGTGTTAAACGTGCAATGGAAATAGACCGCGAATATTTCGATAAGCTCCTTGGTACGCTTAATGGCAAATTATAATAATTTCTCTCCGTTTTACGATATTTTTACAAACAATGTCGATTATAAAGCACGTGCGCGCTATTTAATCAGTGTTTTTGAAAAACACGGCAAAAAACCAAACTTATTGCTCGATTTTGCCTGCGGCACAGGCAGCTTTTCGGTTCAGTTTGCAAAAATGGGCATAGAAGTAATCGGGGTCGATAAATCTGAAGGTATGTTGGCACTTGCCGCCGAAAAGAACGAAGGCCTTAAAACTCGGGTTCTGTATCTTTGCCAAAGTGGAGATGAACTCGACCTTTACGGTACGGTAGACGGCGCAGTTTCCTGCCTTGACAGTCTTAACCATATAACCGATATAAATAAGCTTGAAGAAACCTTTTCAAAAATTTCACTTTTTTTAGAAGAAGGCTGCCTTTTTGTGTTCGACGTAAACACCGTCTACAAGCATAAAGAGGTGCTCGCTTCCAACTCCTACCGAATGAAGAAAAGGGGAGTAGAGTGCGTTTGGAATAACACCCTTAAAGAAGACGGGGTTACGGTTGAAATTAACCTTAATTTCACCTATAAAACGGGCCTTTTCAAAAAAGAAACCGTTTGCGAAACCATAACCGAGCGTGCCTACACACACGAAGAAATAGAAAATCTTTTAAACAAAACGGGCTTTAAGCTTGAAGCGGTTTACGGCGAAAACACCTTTTCGCCGCCAAAAGAAAATTCTCAGCGTAATGTTTATGTAGCCAGAGCGGTTTTGCCTAAAACAGCACAAGAATCTGTTTAGGTTTTATACTCGGCTATTAAGAAAGGTAAAATAATGGGTAAACTTATAAGATGTATAACTTCCTGCGGTGAAGTAATGGCTACCGCAGTTGATACAACAGATATTGTAAACGAAGCCGAAAGAATTCACAGAACGTCTGCGGTTGTTACCGCCGCTCTTGGTAGGCTTTTAACAGCAGGCTCAATGATGGGTAATATGCTTAAAGGTAAGGACGATACCATAACCCTTCGTGTAAACGGCGACGGCCCCACAGGTTCATTAATTGTGGTGTCCGATTTTAACGGAGACGTTCGCGGCTACGTTCAAAACCCGGTTGTCGAGCTACCACTTAACGAAAAGGGTAAATTAGACGTTGGCGGCGCAGTAGGTAAAAACGGCCTTTTGTACGTGCTTAAAGATTTAGGACTTAAGGAGCCTTTTTCGGGTTCGGTACCGCTCGTTTCGGGCGAAATTGCCGAAGATATAACTTCTTATTATGCATTAAGCGAACAAATTCCTACCGTTTGCGCCTTGGGCGTTCTTGTCAACCCCGATTTATCGGTAAAGGCGGCCGGCGGTTATATAATTCAGCTTCTTCCTGCCGCAAGCGATAAAACCATAGATAAGCTTGAAAAAAGCATTATGGAAATGGCTTCGGTTACCACAATGCTATCGGGTGGTATGACCCCCGAAGAAATTGTAAAAACAGCGCTTAAGGAATTTGAAGTGGAAGTTCTTTATACGCAAGATATTGAATATAAATGTAACTGTAGCAAGGAAAGGGTAAGCAAGGCGCTTATCAGTCTTGGTAAGGAAGAACTTACCGAAATGGCAGAAGAAAAAGGGGTTACCGAAATCAGTTGCCATTTCTGCGATAAGGTGTATAAATTCTCTTCAAGTGAGCTTAAAAAATTGATTTAAAAATTAATTTAAAAATTTTTTAAAA
>JAFOCW010000050.1 GCA_017381035.1 Clostridia bacterium
ACCGCATTTTCTCATAGAGAAGAACAGCTGCTTGCGGCGCTTACGCAGGCGAAAGACGTCGATCAGGCGATCGCTGCATGCGCTATGGCGCTTGAACAGACCGCCTGTGAACTGGCTCAGGATGAGCAGGACGATGTGGCCCGCCAGCGGATGCAGGCGGTGATGGCCTGCGCACGCAGGGCGCCGCAGATGCTGCGTGCCTGTGAAGCACAGGGTGAACTGGTGATGGATGAGGCGCCGGCGGCTTCGAAGAAGGGAAAGCTGCAAATGGGCGTAAAGCTGCTGGGCGGCTTTTTGCTTGCAGCGCTGGCAGTTTATGAATTGATCGAAGGCAGAACGACGTTTGCCGTGCTGCAGCTGGCCGGCGCAGGGCTGCTGGCTTTCTTTGGCGGGCAGAAGGAGAAACAGACTGTCAGGGCACGCGGGATTCCCTGCATTCATGCAAAGCAGAAAGCAGCACAATGTACCATACTTTGCAAAGCTGCCCATCGATCCTGCTATTGCTGCCAAGGTTGACGCAGGTAAGATTGAGGCTGTCAGCGGAGAGCTTATCTCCGGTCTGGTTGACGGCATTGTAAAGGAGATCGGCTGATATGCGCGTTGCTGTTGCATACAATGATGGTATGATTTTTGAGCACTTCGGTCATTGCCAGTGCTTTGCAATCTACGATTATGAAAATTCCGATGTGAACAAGTGCAGCAAGACTCTGGTGGACTGCGCCGATAAGCATGGCCATTCTGCCATGGCAAATCTTATGCGCGATGAGAAGATTGATGTTGTCATCTGCGGCAACATGGGTCCTCTTAATGTTTTAAGAATACTTTCATCATAATGCACGCTCCTACTGTTAGCATGATTATAGGCATTACGCCAAGGATTATATCCTGTATTAGGGCTATTATCTTCTATCTTTGCTTTTAAATCCGTATATGCTTCTTTAATTTTTATTTCGTGAGAGGTATTATTATTTTGAGTTGATTTACTCTCAAATAGCCACATTTCTTCATTCTTCTTATATAATCCATCAAACCCCTTTTTAAGGGATGCTTCCTCTAAATTTTGAAATAAAAAATGTTGTCAGGGCAAGAATTGTGCCCGCAAACAAAAAATCCCCTTCTAAAATGAAGAGGACTTACCACGTTTTTATATTTTTTCACGGTTGCGAAAAAACATATAAATTTAAAAACGGAAAAACCCTTCACACAAAAAATAACGATATTTTGTTTTTACCGAAGGGAGATGAATATACCGTTACCTGCACACAGTTGGGTGAAACCTACTCCATAAATTTTGAATTATACGAAGATATTCCCCTTTCGCATTTTGTGTTCAGGCCTAAAAATACTGCTGCTTTTTTTGAATATTTCAAAGCCGCAGAATCGGCTTGGCGAAAAAAATATACAGGCTACGAAATGCGTCTGAAGGCCGAAGCATACAATGTTATTTGCAATATGATAAAAGAGTACGAAATGGATTATGTTGGTAAAAACGGCAACGACCGATTAAAGCCTGCATTTGACTACATACACAATAACTATAATAAAAACACCATAAGCATGAACACTTTGGCTTCGCTTTGTGGTATGAGCGAAGTATACTTCAGGAAAATATTTACAAACGTTACGGGCACAACACCACTTAAATACATAAATAGCCTTAAAATTGCAAGTGCAAAGGAGCTGTTACTTTCTAAATCTTGCACGGTGGCAAAAGCGGCCGAGCTTTCGGGCTTTAAGTGCGACAGTTATTTTAGCAGAGAATTCAAAAAACATACGGGTATGTCGCCTATGGAATATAAAAACAGAACAGAATAGAAAAAACACCCAACAGAAGTTGGGTGTTTTAAATTTATTCGGCAGTCCAGATAAACGGTGATGCGCAGTAGCCGTATACGCCGCCTATTGTGCTGTAAAGGTTGAGTTCGGGTCTGTTTCTGTAACCCATGCGAACACCTGTTACAGTGTTAACAGTATCTGCGGTAACTACAATTGCATTATTACCGGAAAGTGTACCGGTTGCGGCAACCCAGTTGCCGTTTTCGTCCCTTTCTTCAAGCTCGGTAACGGTTGTGCCGGAAGTTAGCATAAGGCCTTCTGCAGTGTGGTTAAAGGTAACCGTTGCAGTATTACCGTCGACTGTTACGGTATCGTAAAGGGGGCCTGAATATTCGGGAGTTTCGCTGTAATCGCCCAAAGGATAATAGTAGTTAGAAAGGGCGGCATTGGCAAGAGCCTTTGCAACGGGGTACTTATCGGTTGGGTGAATATCAAGCCAACCGTCAGATTCACGCATTGTGTCTTCACGGGACAGCATTGTACAAACGGTTACACCGTCCATTGTTCTGGCCGCTTCGCCCTGGGCAATACGGATGTTATATTCGTCTACAAGATTTCCGTTAAGGTCTTTTGTAGTATCACCCGAATAAAGCATTATCTGTACAGTATAGAAAGGCAGAGTCGGGTCATCCATACGGGTGCGCCAGCAGTCTACGAAGGTTTCGAACATATCAAGATAACGGTAAGCTTCGCCAATACCTCTGTTGCTTTCGCCCTGATACCAAAGAACGCCTGCTGTAGTCATTTTTTCAAGCGGCTGAATCATACTTTCGTACAGACCGTGATGACCAAAATCGTAATTATGATAATCAGAATGAGCGGTGTTTTCAAGGTCGTACTCATCACAGTAGCAATAATCGCTGTGTGTCCAACTGTCAATTCTGGAAGCACCTCTTGATACGCTGATTATACCAATAGGAATTTCGTTATTTGTAGCCTTTGCTATTTCGGTGGCAAACATAACGCCTATTGCGGTAGAATCTTCAACAACGGGTTGAGTAAATTCGTACCAACCGCCCGTAGCAGTATAGCTGAAGCGAAGCAGATTATTATCGGGCACTGTACCGCTCTGTTCGGTAGAGCTGAGTGCGAAGGCCATATTTGACTGACCCGAAGCAAGATAAACGTCGCCGATAAGAACATTGTTAAACGAAGATTCTATGCCCGAGAAGTTGGTTTTAAAGGTTACTGCTTCGGTAGAAGCCGACATAGGCTCGAAGTATACTTCCCATTCGCCCGAAGTGGACGTTACGGTTTTGGTTTGGTCTCCAATGGTTATTTCGCCGGTGCCGTAGCCCGTTCCGTAAACACAGATAGGCTTATTTCTTTGAAGCACCATATTGTTTTTAAATACGGGTGATATTACTAACATTTCTTTCCATACCGCATAAAGCGTTACTCCATCCATTTCTGCAGTTACCGTGTTGCTATCAAGTCTTTCGCCGGCAGGTGTAAGACTCCAGCCAACGCAGGTATATTTATCGTTAATTGGGGTTTCTATTACAAATACGTTACCTATTGTTTGCTCGGCAGAAATTACGGTTTTGGTGCCGCCGAAGGTTCCGCCGTTAGCATTAAAGGTAATTATGGGCTTATACTCTTTTGTCATTTTTACAAGGTCGGCAATATCGGTTACGCCACTGCGGTCGAAATCGGTATTTCTATATTCCGAAGCACCGATAATACTTGTGCGAACGGCTGTAATATCGTTAACCGAATTGCCTACACCGTTTTCATCGGCATCGCCTATGGCTGTACCGTAAAGTCTGTGAAGGGGTGTTCCCTGCTCGCTGTTTACGGCATACCAAACGTCTGACGAGAAGCCGAGTGTTTTCAGAGCATTGCTTCCCATTAACTGTTCATTGGTAAGTACGGTATATTCGTCGCAGGTTGTTCCCACATTAGAATACACACCTGAATATGCATTTTCGAGCATAGAAGAATAATTTGTACCCGTTCTGACGGGCTCAAAACCAAGGCTATAACAGTTTGTAATGGTGTAATGAGCGCACCAAGGGGTGCCGAGTATTCCCTGACGGTTAGAAGCCGAAGCGCTTGTCATTTGGGCGGCCGACCAACAGTCAGAAATTTCTACCTTTTGGTCGTAGTTATTCATTATAAAGCCGATAATGCCGCCAACCGATGAAATATTACCGTTGGAATAGTTGGTAAGGTGTACCGTTTCGTCCGAGAAGCAACCCGAAACAGCAGAAGAGCTGTAGCGGTCTGCCCAACCTACAACGGCACCTACAATGCCGACAGCCATTGACTGAGCACTGTTTTCAGTGTCCCACCCTTGTTCAGTTACGTATTCTTTAGTGTAGCCTGCATATAAATAGGAATTTTTAACACCGACGTTCTTAACGTGAGCGCCGTTGCCAATAGACGGGAACAAAGCGGCAGATTGGGTTACAATATCACTCGAATACCAAATTCCGTGAACTACGTAACCGTTACCGTCGAAGGTACCCTTAAAGCGCTTATTCGCATTTTGATATGCGGTTAAGGAATGACCTTCTTTCCAAATCCAGTTAATTAGATTTTCATTGTTTTGCCAGTTGGGCACCGAAATATCGTTAATATAAATATCGCCCGTCATCTTATAATGACCGCTGACTCCGCTATAGGCAACGTAGGCTAACTGTCCTGCGTTTGTTACAAGGTAAGGTGAAACTTCGGTTCCCTCGCCTTCAAAGGTACTAATACCAAGGCCGTTCCAGTTGCCGTCTTCAAGGGCGGTAAACACACGAAGTGTTGGGTAAGAATTGGTTGCTACGTAACCTTCATAAAGCGGGAAATACTTTATTGCCGACTGACCTTTACAGTTAGTTCCGATAGCGGCATAAGAATTTACTACGGTTGCACTTCCGCCTACTAAGGTATTATGAGTTGTATAGCAGTTGTCGACCGTACGTTTGGTGGAAACGGTTTCGCCTCCCACGGTATATGAATGGGTCCAGGTATTACCAATGATACCGCCGCTGCTGTAGGTTGCGTTAAGCTTTGCAAGGCTATAGCAGTTTTTAACCGAAACGGTTGCATCGCCTCCGCCGAAAATACCGCCTGCAACATGACCAATAATTGTAACGTTTTCGCCTGCATAGCAGTTTTCGAAGCTCTTTTCGGTAACCGAGTTGGAGTTACCAACAAAAGCCGCCGCACACTGATTAGCCTTAATATAGGTATAATCAACACCAAGGTTTTTAATAACTGTTGTTTTATCGTCGTCTGCTAAAGGTATAAGCGCTACTGCATCACGCTTGTAATTAGTGCCTTCTGCGCCTGCAGGAGTTCCTGCACCGTAGTATACGCCGTAAATTACGTGGCCCTGTCCGTCGATAGAACCCGAAAACTTAGTGGAATTTGCAGTTGTATACCATTCCATTGGGCTGTAACCCGATGCAACTTCACCTGTAGCCCAATCTATAGCCGAAAGGTCGTTAAGGTAAATATCATTTGTTAAAACATAGTTCGAGCCGCCGCCGTTTTTGATAACATAAGCGAGTTCGGAGGGAGTTCCAATTATTACATTGCCTTTATCATCAAGTGCAGTAGGTGTTGACTCGTTTCCATCCCAAGGGTATTCAAAGCTTACGTCTTTATTAAAGCATCTTAAAACGGGGTAACCTTCTGTTTCAATAAACACTCTATCGGCGTTTAAGTTAGGCATTTTTGCCGAATTTGTGAATACGTCTGTTCCTTGCATATTTTCGGCAGATACAAGCGTACCCTCCGATAAATTCCAAACGAGAAGCATCAAATGAGATACTCATACTTGCAGC
>JAFOCW010000004.1 GCA_017381035.1 Clostridia bacterium
TCGGCAACCTTTTTAGCGCCCGCAGAAACAGACTTAGGTAGGTTTTCAAAGGTTTTAGTTATGATTGTTTCGGCTTCTGCCGAGGACAGCTCTTTTGATACCTTCATATCGGCAAAGCTTCCTACAATTAAGCCTGCAATCAACCCTACAACAGCTACACATACAAGAATGTATATTACTGTTTTTTTACTGATTTTTTTAAGCATTAATTTCTCCAATATACAACTTAAAGCAGGAATGACTACTCATTCCTGCTTTGAGGTTTTTATTTGCGACTGAAATTATTTTATGTACTTAGCAACGATTTTGTCGATAGTACCGTCTTCGATAAGAGCTTCGATAGCGTTATCGATAGCTTCGCGTAAAGCATCGTTGCCCTTCTTGATGCAAGCAGCATAGTCTTCGTCTGCGTAAGCGGTTTCAAGAATTGTAAGACCTTCGTTGTTTGCTACGAATGCCTTTGCAGGCTCGTTATCGATAATAACACAGTCTACGTCGCCACCGAGAAGAGCGTTAACAGCTTCGTTACCGGTTGTGAAAGAAGTTACAAGGTCATCGCCGAAATCGTCGGTAGCATAAATGTCGCCGGTTGTACCGAGCTGAACGCCTACTTTATAAGCAGCGCCTTCGGCATAAAGGTCGTCTACAGTTTTAATAGCAGAACCTTCGGGAACGATGATGGACTGAACGCCGGTTGCATAGCTGATGGAGAAGTCTACGTCTTTAAGACGGTCTTCGGTGATGGTCATACCTGCAAGACCGAAGTCAACAGAGCCTTCAGAAACTGCGGTAATGATAGAATCGAAAGCCATATCTTCGATTACAAGTTCAAGACCGAGCTTTTCGGCAATAGCAGCAGCGATTTCTGCGTCGATACCAACGATTTTGTCACCGTCGTAATACTCATAAGGCTGGAAATAAGCGTTTGTAGCCATAATGAGTTTACCTTCTTCAACTGTTGTAACACTTTTTGCGCCGCAACCTGCAAAGCAGAGAAGCATAGCAAGTGCTAATACTAAAGCAATAATTTTTTTCATAATAGTTTTCCTCCTTGAAAACAATTTTTGTACCTACATTATATCACTGTTTGCATAAAATTCAAGACTTTTTTGAATACAACTCATAAATATTCACTTTGTTCACAAAATATTTGTTATTTAGCGTATTGACTTAGGCACATTTTGATATATAATAGTTAATGTGTTAATTATTTTTAGGGGTGATTAAAATTTTCGATAAAAATTCACTTACTCCCCGTGCGATTCAGCACAGATTTATGTGTATAAACAGAATGCACAGAGCGGTTGTTGAAAACCGAATGAGCGCAACGGGAATTCACAGAAGCCAACATATGATACTTATGTATTTATATAGGTGCAACAGCAAAATTTCGCAAAAAGATATTGCGGCACATTTTGAAATAAGTGCGGCGGCCGTTGCAGTAAGCCTTAAAAAGCTTGAAAGTGGCGGTTACATAAAACGCAAATGCGCCGAAAACGATAACCGTTTTAACGAAATTGAAATAACCCAAAAGGGCAAGGAAATTGTTGATATTTCACATTCAATATTTGAAGAAATAGATGCCGAAACCTTTGCCGATATAACCGAAGAAGAAAAAAAGCAGCTTGTTTTTCTTCTTGATAAGGTTAGGGAAAATCTTAAAAATATGACCGATAAGGAGAACGATATATGAAACTTTGGTACAAATATATTAAGCCGTACCTTCCCTACTTCATAATTGGACCTGTTTGTATGATAATTGAAGTTATTGGTGAAGTTTTAATGCCTAAGTTTTTGGCTATAGTTATTAACGGCGCAACCGACGGAAGCCTTACCGTCGGCGGCAGTATAGGCACGGCAGGACTTATGATTCTGACTGCTGTTTTAATGATGGTTGGCGGCGTAGGCGGCGCATATTTTGGTGCTAAAGCATCGGTTAACTTTGCTACCGACCTCAGAGCAGACGTGTTTTCACAAATACAGAAATTTTCTTTTTCGAATATTGATAAGTTTTCAACCGGTTCGCTTGTAACAAGGCTTACCAACGATATTACACAGCTTCAGAACTTTTGTAATATGCTGCTTCGTATGTTCCTGCGTTCCCCCGGTATGCTTATAGGTGCAATTATTATGGCGGTTACAATGCGCCCCGATTTATCTTTGGTACTTCTTGTAACACTCCCCTTAATGCTTGTGGCTATTTTAATTATTGTATTCAGAGGTTTTCCGCTTTTTGCAAAAATGCAAACCAAAATAGACGGGCTGAACAACACCGTGCAGGAAAACCTTACAAACGTGCGTGTTGTAAAATCCTTTGTTCGTGAAGGATACGAAAAAGAAAAATTTTCGGCAGTTAACAGCAACCTGAAGGATGCAGGTATGTCGGCAATGAAGAACATGATATTTATGGGTCCCGTTATGACGGTGTTTATGAATATTACCACCATTGCAGTTTTATGGTTTGGCGCCAACATTGTACTTGGCGAAGCAGGCACCGTAGGCGGCATGGAAATAGGCGACCTTTCAGCCTTTATTACCTACGTTACACAAATACTTTCTTCGCTAATGATGGTAACAATGATGCTTATGAACTCTTCACGTGCGCTGGCTTCTGCAAAGCGTGTTCGTGAAGTGCTTGAAGAAAACATTGACATTAACGACAGTGGCGCTATGTACCCCGAAAAGCAGGTAGAAAAGGGCGAAATTGAATTTAAAAACGTTAGCTTCCGTTATTATAAGCACAGTGAAGACCCTGTGCTAAGTAGCATTAATTTAAAAATCAGCGCAGGAAGCACGGTTGGAATTATTGGCTCTACGGGTTGCGGAAAAACCACCCTTGTTTCCCTTATT
The DNA here is from genome assembly GCA_017381035.1 of Clostridia bacterium. Taxonomy (GTDB): domain Bacteria; phylum Bacillota; class Clostridia; order Oscillospirales; family Acutalibacteraceae; genus SFWF01. The sequence continues at coordinate 2,851 of JAFOCW010000004.1, forward strand.
CCAAGGCTTTACGATGCCGACGAAGGTCAAATACTTATTGACGGTATAAACGTAAAAGATTATTCACTTTATAACCTTCGTGAAGGTGTTGGTATGGTGCTTCAGAAAAACGTTCTGTTTTCGGGTAGCATTGAAGAAAATCTGCTTTGGGGCGACGAAAACGCCACCGAAGAAGACATTGTAAAAGCCGCAAAATATGCCCAGGCACACGGCTTTATTGAAAGCTTTAAAGATGGCTACGGCACCCTGCTTGAACAGGGCGGTGTAAACGTTTCGGGCGGACAGAAGCAAAGGCTTTGTATAGCCCGTGCGCTTCTTAAAAAGCCAAAAATTCTTATACTTGACGACTCAACAAGTGCGGTTGATACCGCAACCGAAAAAATGATAAGAAAGGCCTTCCGTGAAGAGCTTGACGGCTCAACCAAAATAATTATTGCTCAGCGTATTTCTTCGGTAAAGGAATGCGACAGCATAATTGTTATGAACGAAGGCGAAATTACCGGTGTAGGCAACCACGATGAACTTCTTAAAAACTGCACTGAATACAGCGAAATCTATTATTCGCAAATGGACAAAAAGGAGGAATAATTATGGCTAAAAGAACACTTGAAGAACTCCGTCGCCAATATTCCTCTAAGGCACCCGACGCCAAAAGACCCATGATGGGCGGCCCCGGCGGAAGAGGCGGACGCGGCGGTCCTATGGGCAGAATGGGCGGCAAGCCCAAGAACACAAAGGTTACAATACTGCGCCTGCTTGCCTATTTTAAACCCCACGCATTGAAGCTTATTGTTGTACTTCTTTGTATGCTTTTAAGTGCGGTAACTTCCCTTTTTGGCGGTTTCACAATGCTACCTATAATTAACCGTATAGGCCAGGTGCCTACCCTGCCAAAAGACGGAATTATGGCGGTTAAAATGGACAGTATTATTGAAAGCTTAACCGAAATTCCTTTTATTAAAAACATTATGGCAGGCGGCCGCTTTGCCGAAGTGTTAACCTACGTTGCGGCGGCGGTTGTACTTCTTGGATTTATATACCTTATAAGTATTGTTTCTTCCTACCTTCAGGCAAGGTTAATGCTTTCAATTACACAGGGTACCCTTCAAAAGCTTAGAAACGAGCTTTTCTGCAAAATTCAAAGCCTACCTGTTAAGTATTTCGACCAAAACCCCACCGGCGAAATTATGAGCCGTTTTACAAATGATATTGACAATATTGATATGATGCTTAACCATTCGGTAACAGCTTTATTTTCGGGTGCAATAACCTTGGTTGGTACACTTTTCTTTATGATAACAACCAACTGGATTTTAACCCTTATTACCGTTGTGTTTATTCCTATTTTTGCCTACTGCGGAATAATTATAGGTAAGCTTTCACGCAAATATTACGTTGGTCAGCAGGCGGCGCTTGGCTCGGTAAACGGTTATATTGAAGAAAGCGTTTCGGGTCAGAAGGTTGTAAAGGTATTTAACCACGAAGAAATTTGCAACGAAGAGTTTTCCCTTTTGAACGACGACCTTAGAGATAAGCAATTTAAGGCACAGTTCTTTGGCGGAATTATGGGCCCCGTTACACACAACGTAAGTATGATAAGCTACGGCGTTACCATAGGGGTTGGCGGTATAATGATGGTGGTTGGCGGCTTTACCCCCGGTGCACTTACCGTTTTTGCCAACTACACACGCCAGTTTAATATGCCCATAAACCAGATTTCACAGCAAATGACGGCTATATTTTCGGCCCTTGCAGGTGCAGAGCGTGTGTTTACGGTTATGGACATGGAGCCCGAAGAACCCGATGCCCCGGGTAGTGAAAAACACCAAAGCCTTACCGGACACGTTGAGCTTAAAAACGTAAGCTTCGGCTACGTGCCCGAAAAGACCGTTCTTAAAAACATTTCACTTTACGCAAAACCCGGACAGAAAATTGCGTTTGTTGGCTCAACGGGTGCAGGTAAAACCACCATTACAAACCTGCTTAACCGCTTTTATGATATAGATGAGGGTGAAATTACAATTGACGGTATAAATATAAAAGATTACCCAAGAGAAGTACTAAGGCAGAATATTGCAATGGTACTTCAGGACACACATCTGTTCAGCGGTACAATAATGGAAAACATTCGTTACGGACGGCTTGACGCTACCGACGATGAAGTTATTGCGGCCGCCAAGACAGCCAGCGCACATTCGTTTATAATGCGACTTGAAGACGGCTACAACACAATGATTACGGGCGACGGCGCAAATCTTTCGCAAGGTCAGCGCCAGCTTTTAAACATTGCAAGAGCCGCAATTTCAAAAGCACCCATTCTTGTACTTGATGAAGCTACTAGCTCGGTAGATACTCGAACCGAACGCCATATTGAACATGGTATGGACCGTCTTATGCAAAACCGCACAACCTTCGTTATTGCCCACAGACTTTCTACCGTCAGAAACTCCAACGCTATTATGGTGCTTGAAAACGGTGAAATTATTGAGCGTGGCGACCACGACGAGCTGCTTAAAATGGGCGGCCGTTACTATGAACTCTATACCGGTAAAAAGGAGCTTGACTAATGCACGTAATAGAAAAAGCACAGCTTTCGGACCTTCCAAGAATTTTAGAAATTTACGAAGGCGCAAGGCAGTTTATGCGTGAAAACGGAAACCCTAACCAGTGGAAAAACGTTCATCCGCCAAAAGACTCCTTAATAGAAAATATTGAAGAGCAAAAGCTTTACGTTTTAAAGGAAAAAGGTAAGGTCCACGGGGTATTCTTTTTCGATAAAGGACCCGACCCTACCTACGACTATATTGAAGGCAATTGGCTTAACGAAGACGACTACTGTGTTATACACAGAATTGCGTCTTCGGGCGAAGTGCGCGGTGTGCTTAAAAAATGTTTTGAATACTGCTTACAGTTCACAAACAATATAAAAATTGACACCCACGCCGACAACAAAATTATGCAAAAAGGGCTTGAAGGTTTAGGCTTTATTCACTGTGGAACTATTTACGTGCCCGGTTACGGTCCTATGAAGGCATATCAGTATTGTAAGGTTTAAGGTTTAAGGTTTAAGATGACAGATATTTGGAACAGATTAAAAAGTGAAGATAAGCCAATTCTTCTTTACGGTACGGGTAACGGCGCCGACAAGATTTTAGACGAGCTCTCGAAATACGGCACCGAAATATCGGGTGTATTTGCAAGCAGCGGTTTTGTAAGAGACCGAAGTTTCAGGGGCTTTAAGGTAATGTCGCTCGAGCAGGCCGAAGAGGCCTTCGGCGACTTTATTGCCCTATTCTCTTTCGGCTCTAACCGACCCGAAGTGTTAGATAACATTAAGCGCATTATGGCACGGCATACCCTGCTCGCTCCCGAAGTACCGGTTTGCGGAGGCGAAGTATTTAACCTTGATTTTGCAAAGCTTCACGCAGAAGAGCTTTATAAGGTTTACGACTTGCTTGCCGACGAACAGTCGAAAAAGGTTTTTAAGGAAACAGTGCTTTTCAAGCTTGACGGTGATATTTCAAGGCTTTTCGCCTGCGAATCGGCTGAAGATGAAGCATTTGAATCTATCTTAAGGTTAAAGGCTAACGACAGTTTTTTAGACCTTGGTGCTTATAACGGCGATACCGTTTTAGATTTTATTAAAAGGGTTGGAGTTTTCGCAAATATAACTGCCGTTGAGCCCGACAAAAAGAGCTTTTCTAAACTGCTTAAAAACACAGAAGGCTTTAATATTGAAGCCATAAATGCGGCGGTGTCAAGCGAAGTGGGCTCGATACCCTTTTCCTTTAAATCTTCACGTGGCTCTACGGCAGGCGGCGAAGATTTTACCGAAGCCGTAAGCATTGACGAGCTTTGCAAAACAAGAAAGTTCGATTACATTAAATTCGACGTTGAAGGCAAGGAGCTTGATGCCATAATCGGCGGAGAAAAAACAATAAAAAAAGATAAGCCGAAAATGCTTATTTCGGCCTACCATAAAAGCGATGACTATTTTAGTATTCCTTTAAGGGTTCTTAAGTTTAACCCCGATTATAAGGTTTATATGCGGCACTACCCTTACGTGCCTGCCTGGGACACAAGCTTTTATTTTGTATAGAAAAAACAGCTACTCGTTGAGTAGCTGTTTTGTTTTATTTGCCGAACCTTCTTCTGTACTGTCCGGGCGACATACCTGAACCTTTCTTAAAAAAGGAATTAAAGTAATTGTCGGTATTAAAGCCTAAGACCGAAGATATTTTTGAAAAAGACATATCGGTATTTTCTATTAAATTCTGTGCATCTTTAAGTTTTACGTTGTGAATATACGTGTGAAGCGACATATTTTCGAATTTTTCGAATATTCTTTTAAGTTGTTTTGCGCTGATATGGCAGTAAGATGCAACTTCTTCGCAGTTTAAAAACAGGTGCGAATTATCGAGAATATATTTTTTAGCTTTTTCAAGATAATCGTTAACGGGACGCTGATTTTGGTATAACGGCGCCGAAGAATAACTTCCCTGCGCTATGGAATGAATGATTTCAAAAATACGCCCTCTGCAAAGAGTTTCGGCATAATAGCCGCCCGAAGAGCCGTTTTTTGCTATGAACTCAATTGCATTATTTATGTTTTCACTTGCCCTGCCCGATATATAACTTTTAGACGAAAGCATTTTATCTATGTTAGAGCCGGCTATGGCAAGAAAGGTTATGCTAAGGCGTAAAAAACCTTTTTCAGACGGTTCGATTCGATGCATTGTATTGGGGGACAAAAGAATGAAATCGCCGCTACTTAGTGCTAACTCTTTATTTTCTAAACAACATTTGACACCGCCTTCAAGTATAATATGCAGTTCAAAAAAACTGTGTCTGTGCATAAGAGGTGTCATTACACGAGCTTCTATTCCGCTACCCGAAACTTCAAGCCAGAATATATTTATGTCATCGCTCGTGTTTTTTGTAAAGGACAGTTTATTAAGGTTTGTTAGTGTTCGAATTTCTATTTTAATCACCTGCTTTTACGGTAAATTATATATTATTGTTCATATTTTGTAAAGTTTTTGTCCTAAAATTATAACTTTCGCTGTTTTTAGCAATTTACAAACCAAAATAAGCAATGATATACTGAAGATACCAAAAACAAAAGAAGAGTGATGATTATGGAAATTCTAACTACAATGATAACCCCTTATAAAAAAGACGGCAGTATTGATTTTAATACTGCCGAAAAATACGTTGACTGGTACTATGAAAACGGGCTGGACGGCATATTTGCAGTTTGCCAGTCGAGTGAGATTTTCTACCTTTCGCTTGAAGAAAGGGTTGAGCTCAACAGACGTGTATATAACCGTGCTAAAAAGCTGAACAAAGACTTTTTAGTAGTCTCTTCGGGACACGTTTCCGACACCTTAGAAGAGCAGGCAAAAGAGCTTAACGCTATTTATGAATCGGGAACCGATGCGCTTATTCTTATTACAAACAGGCTTGATATTAACAACGAAGGCGACGAGGTATTTATTGAGAACGCCAAAAAACTTATTTCAAGACTGCCAAAGGACGCTAAACTCGGTCTTTATGAATGTCCACACCCCTATAAACGTCTTGTTACCCCTAAGATTCTTGACTGGTGCTTATCTACCGGAAGATTTTATTATATGAAGGACACCTGCTGCGATGCCAAAATAATGGCCGAAAGGTCAAAGCAACTAAAAGGCAGCAGCTTTAAACTGCTTAATGCAAATTGCCAGACCTTGCTTGAATCTATGCGTAACGGTGCCGACGGCTACTGCGGCATTATGTGCAATTTTCACCCGAGGCTTTATGCCTGGCTTGGTAAAAACTATTTAAGCGAAAAGGCAGATTTAGTGCAGTCGGTTACGGGGACCTTCGGTTTCACCGAAATTGGACTTCCCTACCCGCTTACCGCAAAATATCATATGAATTTATGCGGAATTAAAACCGAGAATATTGCCCGAAACCGCTTATCTCACGAACTTACGGAATATGCCAAAAGCTGTATGGAGCAAATGAAGCTTGCAACCGATTCTTTAGAAAAACTAATTGAAAAGGAATAATTTTATGAATATTCTTGTCATTGGAAGCGCAAATGCAGATATGGTTATAAGAACCGACAAGGCTCCTATGCTTGGCGAAACAGTTTCGGGCCATGATTTTTCGGTTAATGCCGGCGGCAAGGGACTTAACCAGGCCGTTGCAATATCTAAGCTTGGCGGTAAGGTTTCCTTTTTGGGTCTTGTTGGAAACGATGCTAACGGCACAATGCTGAAAAATACCCTTAATGAATACAAGGTTGATTTTTCGGGCAAGGCTTTAGATGGTGTTTCTACTGGTGTTGCAGTAATAACGGTTGTTGGCGCAGATAATTCTATTGTGTTAAACGAAGGCGCAAATGGCTGTATAACGCCCGAATTCATTGAAGTAAACCGTGAACTTATTGAAAACGCCGATTATATTGTTTTACAGCTTGAAATACCCGTTGCTACCATTGTTAAGATATGTGAAATGGCCAAGGGAAAAGCAAAAATTATACTTAACCCTGCGCCCTACAAAGAGCTGCCCGACAGTGTTTACAAAGCCACCGATTATCTTATTCCCAACGAACACGAAGCAAAAGATATTACGGGAATTACACTAAACAGTAGGGAAAACTGTATTGAAACTGTTAAAAAGCTTAAAGCACTTGGCGCCGCAAACGTTATAATTACACTTGGCGATAAAGGCTCGGTTTACAGTTATAAAAACGACGTTATTTTCCACCCTTCCGAAAATGTGGTTGCGGTTGATACAACTTCTGCAGGAGATAGCTTTATTGGTGCGCTTACGGTAATGCTGTGTAACGGAAAGACCTTGCCCGAAGCTATTAATTTTGCAACCAAGGTTTCGGCAATTACGGTAAGCAGGAAGGGTGCCGCAAAATCTATTCCATTTATAGACGAGGTGTTATAGATGAAAGGACATAATTTATGGAGTTATTCTCCGTACAAACCGCCGCTTAGAAACGTTGGAGATATTTACGTGTGCAGGGTTGTACCTGCACCATATTCAGTTTATTTTGAGTGGCTTGACTGCGGTTTAAATGAATACTTAGTTTACTTTCGAAAAAGAAACGACGGTGAATTTTCCCTTTTTAAAAAAACGGACGGTGCGCAGTGCGAAATTACGGGTCTTGAAACCGATACCGATTACGAGTTTTACCTACAAAGCGGCGACAAAAAAAGCCTTGTAAGGCTTGCACATACCGGAGAGTCGGTCGGCACCGTTGTAAACTATTTACACCCCGACGATACCGCATATTCCTTTTCGGGAAGATATTTGTGTTCCCCTTCCCTTGTAAGACATCCCGACGGTTTTTTACTGGCTTCAATGGACGTTTTTGCAGGACAGCATCCACAAAATCTAACCCTTATTTTCCGCTCGGATGATGAAGGCGAAAGCTGGCATTACGTCAGTGAGCTTATGCCGTGTTTCTGGGGTAAAATGTTCATCCATAATAAAGAATTATATATGCTTTCCTGCTCAACCGAATATGGTGATTTGCTTATTGGTAAATCTACCGATGGCGGTAAGACCTTCTCGGCGCCGGTATGCTTGCTACGCGGTTCTAACGGTAAAAACGAAAATAACGGAGTTCACAAAAACCCACAAAACGTGTTTGTTCATTCAGGAAGAATTTGGAATACTCTTGAATGGGGCAATTGGGGCAACTCGGAGTTTTACCACGCCGCAATGGTTATGTCTTGCAGTGTAAACGACGATTTACTAAACCCTGAAAACTGGAGCTTTTCAGAGCCGCTTAAATACAACCCCGAATGGCACGGCACCGTAAAAAATGGTTGGGCCGCAGGCACTATTGAAGGCACCCTTTGCCTTTCTCCAGACGGTGAGCTTTATAACATAATGCGGTACAACATAATGAGCGGAGAGCCTGCTTATGGGCTTGTTCTGGCCTACAAGGTAGATGCCGAAAACCCCGATGCACCGCTTAAATATTCGCACTCAATAAAAATGCCCTGCAATAATTCAAAGTTTATGATAAAGTACGACGATATATCGAAAAAATATTATTCCATTGTTTCAAGAATAGACTGCGAAGAACGGGCTTTCGGAAGAAATTTATTGTCCTTGATGTACTCGACTGACCTTGAAAACTGGGGCCTTGTGTGCGATTTAATAGACAGAAAGGACCAAGACGTTAAGCAGGTTGGCTTTCAGTACGTTGATTTTGAGTTCTGCGGTGAAGATATAATTTTCCTTTGCAGAACAGCAACAAACCGTGCCCACGATTACCACGACGCAAACTATTCCACCTTCCACAGAATTAAAAACTTCAGAAAATTATAAAAGGTGTGAGCTGATGCTCACACCTTTTTAATATAATGTTGCTATTTCTTCTTCGGGCTTAGATGTTTTTACAACTTCTAAGGCGGTTAAATACGGGCCTTTTGAACGGTAAAGCTTGTGGTTGCCGACTGAAAGTTTTGCGGTAACAATAACCCAGTCATTTGTTTTAAGGGTTTTTGCGGCCGTCCAGTCGCAAGCCATTCCGCAATACTGAATGTCGTCGGCACAGCAGGTCATAACCTGACGTCCCACTACAAAACAGGTGTCGGGTATTTTGCCGTCGCGCGCAACGATGCCTTTAAACTTTAAGGTTTTGCCTTCGTACTTGCCCATATCGGTCATCATATCCTGGAACCAAAGTGCATAGTCAATGTCTTTGATTTCAATAACGGGGGCGTTAACGTCGAAGGGCAACGGGTCTTCAATATCGTCGTACTTAACGTAACCGTTTTCGTATTCATAGGCAATATTTGAACCACGGTTTGCGCCACGCACCAATTTATGAAGAGGCATAATATCGGTGTTTAGGGGGAGGCGGTTGAATATTACCATTTCGGCGGTTTTAAGCTTATCGAACACAAACTGACGCATATTTGCGTTATAGTTAATTGCGGTATTTCCGTCAAAGAAACAGAGCTCCTGACTTATAACACAAAACCTTGGCAGAGCCCTAAATAAGTCTTCTAAAAGCCACATACCATTGTATTCAACTATAATTCTTTCGGCATCGGTTTCTTTTAAAAACTTAATTATGGTTTTGTCGGTAAGTTCGGACTTATCTTCAATGGTGCGAATATACACGTTTTTGTGGGGCATTTTGGCAATATCGTATTCTTCTTCCCCTTCTTCGCACACAAGCAGTAAGGTTTTTTCGCCTGCATTGAAGCGCTCGTCTTCAAGGGTTTCCTGAATGAATTTTGTTTTACCCGCTTCTAAAAAGCCGGTGAAAAGATATACCGGTAAATCTCTCATTACATTACACTCCAAAAAGTTCTGCTAATTTATCTTCTTTGATATTCGAGCCTATTACACAAATACGGCCGGTAATATCGGCAGCACCTGTTCTAACGTCGGGCTCACCGGGAATGTAGTCGAAGTGGAGCCACTTGCCGTCGTTGCCTGCAACAATGCCCTTTGCACGAAGTATCACACCGTACTTGGCTTCATCTTCAAGCGAAGACAGAATGTTTGTAATTTCTTCGGCTGTGAACTTTTTAGCGGTTTCTTTGCCGAAGGAAGTAAATACTTCATCGGCGTGGTGATGGTGATGATGTCCGTGTTCGTGGTCGTGATGGCAACCGCAGGTACACTCTTCACCGTGTTCGTGATGGTGGTGTTCTTCGTGGTGATGATGCTCGTGGTCGTGATGACAACCGCAGGTACACTCTTCACCGTGGTCGTGATGATGTTCTTCGTGGTGATGATGCTCGTGATGGCATTCATCGCCGTGGTGGTGATGATGTCCGCACTCGGGGCACTTATCTTGGTTTTCAAGCTCGTGAATATGGTGTTCTAAGGTGTTTTCCTTTTCTATTGCGGCCAAAATTTGTTTGCCGCTAAGTTCATCCCAGTCGGTTGTAACAATTGTAGCTTCGGCATTATGCTCACGAAGAAGGTGTATACAGTTATGAAGCTTTTCTTCGTCTAAAGCGGCGGTATGACTTAAAACGATAGCAGTTGCGTGCTCTACCTGGTTAATAAAGAATTCGCCGAAGTTTTTCATATACATTTTGCACTTTTTAGCGTCGACAACGGTTGTGAGTGCGCCAACTTTTGCATTTTCGCTTTCCACACCCTTAACAGCACCCAAAACGTCGCTTAATTTTCCAACGCCTGACGGTTCAATTATAATTCTGTCGGGTGCAAACTCTTTTAAAACCTTGTTTAAAGCTTCGGTAAAATCGCCCACAAGGCTGCAGCAAATGCAACCCGAATTCATCTCACGAATTTCAATGCCCGCTTCTTTTAAAAAGCCGCCGTCTATGCCAATTTCGCCAAACTCGTTTTCAATTAAAACTACCTTTTCACCCGTGTAGGCTTCGCTTATAAGCTTTTTAATAAGGGTGGTTTTACCTGCGCCTAAAAAGCCCGAAAAAATATCAATTTTAGTCATATTATTACTCCTTTATATTAACTGCCTCTAACCTGTAAATAGGTTGTCCAAGGTCTAAAAAACGTTGTTCATATTCGGTTACAATGTTGCCTTCAAAACCGCTTGCGTGCAAATCTAACGACAAGTTCTGCATTGTAAAGCCAAGCTCCGAATACCTTTCTATTGAATATTCAAAAAAGTGCATATTATCTGTTTTTTGGTGTATTTCACCGCCGCTTTTAAGTAACTTTTTGTACATTGGCAAAAAGATAGGCGAAGTAAGCCTGTGCTTTGCGTACCTTGCCTTTGGGTAGGGGCAAGAAAAGTTAAGATATATGCGGTCAATGCTTGAAGCTTTAAAATATTTAAGTATATATTCGGCGCCGCAAACCATAAAGCGAACGTTGTTAAGGCCTGCTTCTTTTACACGCTCGCAAGCGAGCACCGCAACGTCGTCGCAAACTTCAATGGCCACGTAGTTTACATTGGGGTTGCGTTTTGCAAGCTCGCATATAAACTGACCCTTTCCGCAACCGATTTCAAGGTGTAACGGATTTTCGTTTCCGAAGATTTCGGCAAGGTTATAATAAGCAGGGTTTTGCTCTGCCTTGCGGTAATCGGCTTCGTGCTCGGCCAAGGGTAAAATTAAACTTCTGCAAGCATCAAGTCGCTCTGCCGCGTGTTTTTTCTTTCTCATTCTCATAGTGTGCACCTGATTTCATTTACTAACAAAATATTATAGCATAATATTTCAAAAAAATCTACAAATAAAAAGAGCCGAGTTTTACTCGGCTCTTAAAATTATTTTGCGTAGTCGACAGCACGGTTTTCACGTATAACGTTAACCTTGATTTGACCGGGGTAGTCGAGCTCATTTTCGATTTTATTTGCAATATCTCTTGCAATAATAACCATTTGGTCATCGCTGATAACCTCGGGCTTAACAACGATACGAACTTCGCGGCCTGCCTGAATAGCGAAAGAGTTTTCAACACCTTGGAAGGAATTGGCGATTTCCTCGAGTTTTTCAAGACGCTTGATATAGCTTTCGATATTTTCTCTTCTGGCGCCGGGACGGGCGGCAGAAATGGCATCGGCAGCCTGTACAATGCAGGCAATAACGGTTTTTGCTTCAACTTCGCCGTGATGGGCGTGAATAGCGTGAATAACGTCTTCGCTTTCCTTGTACTTTTTAGCCACTTCAACACCGAGCTGAATGTGAGTACCTTCTTGCTCGTGGTCGAGTGCCTTACCAATATCGTGAAGAAGACCTGCACGTTTAGCAAGGGTTACGTTTTCGCCAAGCTCTGCTGCGATTATGCCTGACAAATGGCATACTTCAAGAGCATGGTTAAGAACGTTCTGGCCGTAGCTGGTACGGTAATAAAGCTTACCTAAAAGTTTGACAATTTCGGGGTGCAGGTTGTGAATACCTGCTTCGAGCATTGCACGCTCACCCTCGCGCTTGATGGTGTTGTTGACGTCGTTTTGCGCCTTTGTAACCATTTCTTCAATGCGGGCAGGGTGAATTCTGCCGTCGGTAATTAACTTTTCAAGGGACAGACGGGCTACTTCACGGCGAATGGGGTCGAAGCTGGAAACTGTGATAGCTTCGGGAGTATCGTCGATGATAAGGTCTACGCCTGTTGCGGTTTCAAGGGCACGAATGTTGCGGCCCTCACGTCCGATAATTCTACCCTTCATTTCGTCGTTGGGTAGGGGTACAACGGAAACGGTAACTTCGGAAGAATGGTCTGCAGCGCAACGCTGAATTGCACGGGAAAGAATTTCACGGGCAATTGTATCGGACTCTTCCTTGGTTCTTTGTTCGAATTCGCTGATTTTCATTGCTTTTGCGTGGGTAAGTTCGCCGTCGAGCACAGAAAGCAAATAATCTTTAGCCTGTTCCTTGGAATAGCCCGAAATACGTTCGAGCATTTCAAGCTGACTGCGCTTGATTTGTTCGCTTTCCTGAAGCTTTTCTTCAACTTCTTTTGCACGCTTTGCAATATTTTCTTCCTTGATTTCGAAGTTTTCTATCTTCTTATCAAGGGTTTCTTCCTTTTGTTGCAGGCGACGTTCCTGACGCTGCACTTCACTTCTGCGTTCACGTAAATCGCGGTCGGTTTCGGTGCGGAGCTGATGAGCTTCGTCTTTAGCCTCCATTAACAACTCTTTCTTACGGGTTTCGGCATTTTGGATAGCGTCGCTAAGTATTCTTTTAGCTTCTTTTTCGGCAGAGCCTATAATTTTTTCGGCCTTGCTTTTTCTGGCTGCAACACCTACGAAGAAAAAGACAATTGCTACTACTAAAGCGACGATGCCTATAATTACATAAAACATTGGGTCTTTGGGCACTTAAAATGCACCTCCTTTATATTAAACAGCATTTATTTTGCGAGGTTGCAGTTTTACCTCGGATTATTTGAAAGTTCTTAAATTGAACCCGCCAAAGTTCAAACAAGAAACACATTCCCACAAATATCATTAATTATAATACCACTACATTTATTGTCTGTCAAGGAAATTCGGGGCATTAGTAGTGGTTTTATGCTTTTATATTAATTCAAATTAACATAACCAAATGCAAGCCGGCGAATGCTTAAATTGTCTTAATATTTTTAATATATTTTATATAATATTTCCTTGAAAAAATATACGAAAAGTGGTATAATAAACCGATAATATGTTTTGGAGGAAATTTAATGGCAAATTATCTGTCTATGAACAAGGACGCTCTTTTATCTGAATTCGATGCAGTTAAACGTGAATTCAGCGATATTAAGGGCGCAAACCTGTCGCTTGATATGTCAAGGGGAAAGCCCGGCGCCGACCAGCTTGATTTAAGCGACGACCTTTTAACTTTAGTTAACAAAGAAAGCGGTTTTAAATCTGAAAACGGAACCGACTGCAGAAACTACGGCGGACTTGACGGTCTTGGCGAAATTAAGGCATTATTTTCAAAGGTGCTTGGAATGGAAGCCGACCAACTTATTTGCGGAAACAACGCTTCGCTTAATTTAATGTTCGACGTAATTACTCAGGGCATGGTTTCGGGCTTTGGCGAAGAACCTTGGCTTAAGCAAAATAAGGTTAAATTCTTGTGTCCTGCCCCCGGTTACGACCGCCACTTTGGAATATGTGAATACTACGGTATTGAAATGATTACCGTAAAGTGTACCGAAACAGGTCCCGACATGGATGCGGTTGAAGAACTTGTTAAAGACCCTTACGTTAAAGGTATGTGGTGTGTTCCCAAGTATTCTAACCCCTTAGGCATTACCTATAGCGACGAAACCGTTAAAAGAATTGCGGCACTTAAGCCTGCTGCTAAAGATTTCAGGCTTATGTGGGACAACGCTTACGTAATACACGACCTTTACAGCGAAACTGACAAGCTTCTTAACATTTACGACGAGTGTGTTAAATGCGGAAACGAAAACATGGTTTTCCAATTTACTTCCACTTCTAAAATAACCTACCCCGGTGCCGGCATTGCGGCTATGGGCGCATCACCCGAAAATATTAAAATGGTTAAGGCCAGAATGACCGTTCAAACTATAGGCCCCGATAAGTTAAACCAGCTTTCCCACGCAAGAATGTTCCCAACCTATGAAGCATTACTTGCACAAATGAAAAAACACGGTGATATTTTAAGACCCAAGTTTGAAGCTTGCCTTAAGCAGTTCGAAGAAGCGCTTGGCGATACCGGAGTGGCAAGCTGGACCAAGCCCCGTGGCGGCTACTTTATAAGTATGGAAGTGCTTGACGGTTGCGCTAAAAGAGTTGGCGAGCTTTGCCGCGAAGCAGGGCTTGTTATTACCACACCCGGTGCTACCTTCCCCTACGGCAAGGACCCCAAAGACAGCAATTTACGTATTGCGCCATCCTTCCCCACCGTCGATGAATTGGCACTTGCCGCTAAGGTGTTATGTGTGGCTGTTAAATATGCAGCACTTGAAAAACTTCTTAAATAGTTGCTCGTTGACTTTAATGACAATGAGTAGTATAATATTAAAATAGTTTTATAAAGAAACCGGAGGTTAAACCCAATGAAAGCAAAAAAGACAGGCAAGTGGGTATTTTTTGTGATATTCGCACTTATACTTGCACTTACCTACACAGCATTCTTCGGAATTGACAGCTACTACGGCGACACCAGAAACGTTTATTTCAAGGGCGCCAACGACATCCGCTGGGGTATTGATATTCGCGGCGGTGTTGAAGCAGTTTTCTCTCCCGATATTGAAGATGCAAAAATCACAGACAGCGATATGGCTTCGGCCAAGGCAATTATTGAAACCCGACTTGTTGGTAACAACATTACCGACTACGAGGTTTACACCGATAATGCAACACATCAGATTATCGTTCGTTTCCCCTGGTCTTCCGACCAGACCGACTTCGACCCTGCAAAAGAGGTTGCAAAGCTTGGTCAAACCGCTACCCTTACCTTCTGCAAGGGCACAAGCAAAGATACCGTTTTAGTTGAAGGTAAAAACATTGCTTCTGCCGCTTATGCGTACGAAGCTTCGGTTGGCCACTATGTAAGTCTTAAGTTCGACGCTGTTGGTAAAGCAAAGTTCGCTTCGGCTACCGCTTCTAACGTTGGCAGCACAATTTCTATCTGGATGGACGACCAGATGATTTCAAGCCCAACAGTTAACGAAGCCATTACCACTGGTGAAGCTATGATTACCGGCGACTTCACCGCAGAAGATGCCGCATCCCTTGCCAACCAAATTAACGCAGGTGCGCTTCCCTTTGCGCTTACAGTAGACGATTCTAAAATGCAAATCATCTCCCCCACACTTGGCGCCGACGCACTTAACGTTATGCTTATTGCAGGTTCCTGCGCATTCGCCCTTATCTGCTTACTTATGATTTTACGCTACCGTTTACTTGGCGTTGTTGCTTCTATTGCACTTCTTGGCCAGGTTGCCGCTATGATAGCTTGTATTTCAGGCTACATAAACGCATTCGACAGCTTCACACTTACCATACCCGGTATTGCAGGTATCATCCTTTCTATCGGTGTTGGTGTTGACGCCAACGTTATTGCGGCTGAACGTATTAAGGAAGAATTCGCCAAGGGCAAAACCATTGACGGTGCAATTGCCGCAGGTTACAAGAACAGCTTAAGCGCTATTATCGACGGTAACGTAACCATCGTTATTGTATCTCTTGTACTTATGGGTGCATTCGGTTCTGAAGGTATTCTTACAACCCTTCTTTCCCCCATCTTCGCACTCTTCGGTACAACCATTACAGGTTCTATTTATTCCTTCGGTTACACCTTGCTCGTTGGTACAATATTCAACCTTATTCTCGGCGTGCTTTGCTCCAGACTTATGGTTAAGAGCATCTCCCGCATAAAGATTTTCAGAAAAGCTGCTTTTTACGGAGGTGCTAAGAATGTTTAAGAAAAATATTGATTTTAACAAAGCATTTAAACCTGCACTCATTATATATGCCGCATTCCTGGTAATCGGCCTTGTGCTTACCCTTATTTTTGGTGTTCAGCTTGATATCAACTTCAAGGGCGGTACACGTATCACCTATTCTTACACCGGCGAGCTTGATTACAAATCTACCGAAGCTTTAATTGAAAAGACTCTTGGTAAACAAGTAGACATCAGCGAAAGCTCAGGTCTTGCAGACGACAGCAAGAAAATTGTTATCACCTTAGTTGGTACCGATTCGCTTTCTAACGAAGCACAGCAAAACCTTGCAAAAGCTTTAACCGACGAATATAAAGACAACACCTTCGAGCTTTACGATTCAAACTCGGTTAATCCTTCTGTTGCAGGCGCCTTCTTCGCAAAGAGTATTGCCGCAGTAGTTCTTACCGGTGCTCTTGTTATTCTTTACGTTGGTATACGCTTCAGAAAAATCGGCGGTGTTTCCGCAGGTATTACCGCATTCGCTTCCCTTATTCTTGACGTATTAGTTGCTTTCTTCACCTGCGTAATCTTTGGTTTACAAATAGATTCCAACTTTATGGCGGTTGTTCTTACAATTCTTGGTTACTCACTTAACGATACCATCGTTGTTTACGACCGTGTTCGTGAAAACAAGGGCATTAACCCGAATGCTTCCACCGCAGAGCTTGTTAACGAAAGCTTAAACGTAGTTAAGATTCGTACCTTTATTACTACTCTTACAACCTTCTCTGCCGTTGTTATGATTATTATTGTTGCAGAGCTCTTCGGTCTTACTTCACTCCGCAGCTTCGCAATTCCCATGGCATTCGGTCTTATTTCGGGTTGTGCTTCTTCACTCTTTATTTCCGCTCCCCTTTGGGTTGTCTGGAAAAATCGTTCCGATAAAAAAACTCCCAAATTCGCAGGCAAAAAAGGTAAGAAAAAATAATTTAAAATCAAAAGGATGCATCACTTGATGCATCCTTTTTTATTGTTAAACGACTACATTTACACGAAGAACTATGAGAATTCTTAAGGGAGACCCGTCACAAAACACATTGACACTAGAGGAAAAGTTTGCGATTGCAGTACATAGTATTTTGAAACGATATAATAACTAAGCGAGGTGAATTTCACCTCGCTTAACGTTTTTTATTTACTCGGTTTCCCATAAGTGTTGCGTAAACTTTAGGAACAAATTTCTCAAGAAAAGCACATATTAAATTAACGATTATAAGTGTTGAAACGACCATAATTATAAATTTGGGGATTTCAAGCCACTCGTTTTTTGGGGTGCAAAATGCTAATATTTTAAGTATAACTATTGCGACGTTGAGGTGCATTGCATAAATAGCAAAGGAACGGCGATAGATGGCTCTGGGTTTGATTCGTTCAATGAAAATATCTGCAATATTCCACAAAGAAAATGCCGCAAGAGTATAAACGATAGTTTGTGTTAAGTAGTTGTCAATATGTATTTCTTGTGGAGCTATATTTTTTGCGAGAATATATGCCGCAAGGAAAATGACAGAAGCAATTTGCAATGGTTTTGAAGATTTTTGTGAGGCGAAATCGAAGAAATGATAGCCGATAATGGCACCAATCAAATAGAAAACAATAGCCATAGGATAATAGAAAACATCCATTGGCAAGTGTAGTCCAAATAAGGATACGATTGATAGACAAATAACGGAGCCTACACCAATGTATTTGTTTTTAATGATCAAAAAGACAAGCGGTGCAGCAAAAGAAAATATGATTAAATCGAATACAAACCCAAAAGGAATGTTACATCCATAGAAGAAAATACCTTTTAGTATACTTGTTAAGGTTAACGGATATGGCGTGCTGTCTGTGGAAAATTTTGCAATAAAAGAGTAGGAAGTGAAAATTTCCCAAAGCATCCAAATTGTGTTCCAAAGCAAATATGGTATAACCAGTGTGAACAAGCGAGCTTTGATTTTGGCTAAATATTTTTTGTTGTTATAATCTTTGAAAAAGGTTATTCCCGACATCATAAAAAACATTGGTACGGCAAACCGCGTAATAGAATAGGAGAAAAAGTAAGAAACTTTATGGTTAACGACAGAAATAAAACTGGTGTCGGTAATTTCCTGTGCAAAATATGAGTGAATGAAAAAAACAAGAATACTAAGAAGAAAGGAAATAAACTCCTTCTTTTTCCAAAAAAATGAATCATTTTTTAAAAGCATATATTTTCTCTCCAATATTGTTTTCCTAAATTATATCACATTTAGTTTCAAAAGTAAATTATTGCAGTATAAATCTCGTGTGTTTACAGATAATAACAACACAATTTGAAAAATTCGAGAATACTCTTGCCTCCCTCTGACGAGGGAGGTGTCACAAAGTGACGGAGGGAGA